>NZ_JBIRJC010000010.1:60740-166557 GCF_044329365.1 Kitasatospora sp. NPDC017646
GGGCGCCCCCCCCCGCCGGCGGGGGCGCCCTGGCCCCCCCCCCCTCCGGCCCCGGTTCGTCCCCTCACCGGGCCGGGCCCCCCCCCCCCCCGGGGGCCCCCCCGCTTCCGGCGTACGGACGACGCTGCTGCTCGTACTGTGCGTCCAGCGGCTCGTCAACGTCCTCGTCGGCGGTGCCGCGCTGCTGATCGGCCCGCGCCGCACCGACACCTCCGGGCTGCTGCGACTGCGCCCGGTCCAGGTGGTCGGCGCCGGGCTCGCCGTCGCGGGCACGCTGCTGCCCGCCGCGGCGTGACCGCCCTCCGCTACCCCTGCCCGGTGGGCGTCCAGCGCTTCTCGACGCCCGCCAGCTTCCAGTAGGCGATGGCGATCGCCCACACCACCACGAACAGCCCCGCGATCGCGTAGCCGACGTTGTCCAGCGAGATGTCCGCGATGAACCCGGTCACCGGGTCGGTCAGGTCGAGCTTCTCGTGCAGCACGCCGACCAGCTCGATGGTGCCGATGACGAAGGCCACCGCGATCGACAGCCCGGTGATGGTCAGGTTGTAGTACACCTTGCGCACCGGGTTGGAGAACGCCCACTGGTACGCGAAGTTCATGAACGTCCCGTCCAGGGTGTCGAACAGGCTCATCCCGGCCGCGAACAGCAGCGGCAGGCAGAGGATCGCGTACCAGGGCAGCCCGGCCGCCGCGCCCGAACCCGCCATCACCATCAGCGTCACCTCGGTCGCGGTGTCGAAGCCCAGGCCCAGCACCATCCCGACCGGGAACATCTGCCCGGGCCGGGTGATCGAGCGGGTCGCCCGGTTCAGGATCCGGGCCATGAAGCCGCGCGAGTCGAGGTGCTCCTCCAGCTCCGCCTCGTCGTACTGCCCGGCGCGCATCGAGCGGAACACCTTGAGGATGCCGAGCAGCGCCGCCAGGTTGAGCGCGCCGATCAGGTAGAGGAAGGCGCCGGAGGCCGTGGTGCCGACCACCCCGAGCCACTTGTGGGTGGCCGAGTCGTCGTCCATCAGCGTGTTCGCCAGCTGGGCGCCGCCCGCCACCAGGGCGGCCATCACGACCACCATCGAGGAGTGGCCGAGGGCGAACCAGAAGCCCACCGAGACCGGTCGCTTGCCGTCCGCCATCAGCTTGCGGGTGGTGTTGTCGATCACGGCTATGTGGTCGGCGTCGAAGGCGTGCCGCATGCCCAGGGTGTACGCGGTGATGCCGAGACCGACCCCGAACACCTGGGTGCCGACGGCGTAGTTCTGCGGGGCGACCAGGAAGACGAGCGTCCCGAACGCCACCACGTGCATGGCCAGGATCACCCCCATCAGCCCGGCGGTACGGAGGGTGTCCTCGCGCTTCCAGCGGAAGGCGGGCAGGACGGAGGGGGCCGCCTCGACGGGCGTGGCGGTTTCGGGCAGGGTCATATCGGGATCACGCTCCAGCACCTCGTGGAATGACTTCGTGAGATGCCGTGGCCGGTCTCCTGGCTTACGGGGCTTCCGAACCCGCCTTCCCAGGCGCACGAGGCGCCCAGTGGCACGTGGGTCCGGACAACTCTCCCCCGATCACAGTGGCGAGGGCCGCTCCGGACTGGGACCCGTTGATGGTCCGTCACCGGTCTTCCCGAGCACCACGGCGGGGAACACCGTAGGGGCAGGACCTCACCCTCGCAAGGTTGCGCACCCGTGCAGGTGTCCAGGATCACAGGTGGTGAGCTGCCAGAATGTCCGCATGCATCTCGTACCGGCCGACCGCGCGGGCCACCGCACCATCGACGGACACCGGGTCTGCGAAGCCATCGCCGCCATCGGTGACACCGACCACGTCCGCTCCTGGGCCGAGCGGTTCTCCCTGCTCGCCGACCCCGGACGGCTCGCCCTGCTGCTCGCCCTCCACCGGGCCGGCCCGCTCGCCGTCAGCGACCTGGCGGTGGCCACCGGCATGCGCGACCCCGCCGTCTCCCAGGCCCTGCGGCTGCTCCGCACCGCGGGCGTGGTCAGCGGTGACAAGGACGGACGCGTGGTGCGCTACCGGCTCGTGGACGACGGCATGCGCCCCCTCCTCGACGAGTGCGCCGCCGCCGACCACGAGGAGCCGACCGCGGCCGCGGGCTGACCGACACTCGGGGCCGGCGGACTTCCGCTGAACGGACGCCACGACCCGGCGGATGAGTACGATCACGATGTGCCGTCCCACCCCCACGTCTGGCCCGCCGACCGCTGGAACACCCGCCCGGTCAAGGCTCGCGTGCTGGCGGTCGCCCGCACCCTCACCTCGGCGACCCGGGTCCTGGACGTCCTCACCCTGCTGCACCCGGACGGCATCGAGCGGTACTTCACGGTCAACCCCGGCTCCGCGTTCGCCGACCGCGCCCTGGACGACTTCCTCCACGGCCTGCCCGGCTACACCGTGCTGGACTGGGAGGACGCCGTCCGACGCCGCTTCGACCTGGCGGTCGCCTGCGCCGTCCACGCCTCCATGCACCGCCTGGACGCCCACCTCGTCGTGCTGCCGCACGGCGCCGGCTACAACCGCCTGGTCACCGAGTCCACCGGCGACACGGTCAGCGCCGCCGGCCTCTCCCGCCACGAACTCACCCACCGCGGAAGGGTGTTCGTCGACGTCCTCGGCCTCTCCCACCCCGAACAGCTGGACCGGCTGCGGTTCTCCTGCCCCGAGGCACTGGACGTCGCCCGGGTCGTCGGCGACCCCTGCTTCGACCGGATCCTGCGCAGCGAACGCTCCCGCGACGGCTACCGCGCCGCGCTCGGAGCCGTCGACGGCCGTCGGCTCGTCGTCGTCAACTCCACCTGGAGCGAGCACTCGTTATTCGGCCGCCACCCCGACCTGCCGCAACGCCTGGTCCGCCGCCTGCCAGCCGACGAGTACACGGTGGCCGTCGTGCTCCACCCCAACGTGTGGAGCCGCCACGACCCCGAAGCCCTGCTCGACGACGCCCGCCGGATGGGCCTGCGGCTCATCCCGCCCCACCAGGGCTGGCAGGCCGCGCTCGTCGCCGCCGACTGCCTGATCGGCGACCACGGCTCGGTCTCCGTCTACGGCGCCGCCCTGGAACGCCGCACCCTGCTCGTCGCCACCGGCGCCGCCGAACTCGATCCGCGCTCCCCCAGCTACGCCTTCGGCCAGAACGCACCCGCGCTCGACCCCGACGGCGACCTCGCCGCCCAACTCGAACTCGCCCTCGCCCGGGACCGGACCGACCTGAGCGACCTCACCGACCGCTCGCTCGCCCACCGCGGCGAATCCGCCCGGGTGCTGCGTCCGCTGCTCTACTCCTTCCTCGACGGCCTGGACGAACCCGCCGACGAACCGGTCCTTCCGCCCTACCCCAGGCCCGCGCCCCACCCGACCGGTGACGGGCCCACCGCGTACGACGTCGAGGGCAAGAGCGAGGGCACCGAGGTCAGCCTGCGGCGCTACCCCTTCCACCCCGACGACCACACCCCGCGCGGCTTCCACGCCCTCACCGACGACCACCCAGGCGACGCCCTGCGCTACACCGCCGAGGTCCTCGCCCGCACCGAGGCGCACGCCGAACGCCCCGCCGTCCGCTGGCTCGCCGACACCGCGCTCGAACTGCCCGGCCTCGCCGTCGCGGTGGCCGCCCTCGGCCCGGCCCGCCACCTGCTCCGGCTGCACGGCGGCCTGCTCCTGGAAGCCCGCGCCGAACGGGACTTCGGCTGCCCCGACCCCAGCCTCGACCCCCTGCTGCTCGGCTCCGCCGTGGCCAGCTGGCTCGCCGACGGCGGCGACCCGGTCGGCCTGCCCCACCACGGCCTCACCGTCCGCACCGGCGAGCACCGCACCCGGGTCTCCTTCACCGCGGGGCCCTAACCCTCCAACTCCGCCAGCCGCGACCGACTGCGCTCGGCCAGCTCGGCGTCGTCCAGCTGCTCGGCGAGGGCGACCAGCAGGGTGTGCGCCTGGGCCTCCTTGGCGTACTGCTTGCGGGCCCTGGCCCGCTCGACGCAGGTACCGGCGTGCTCGACCGCGAGGGCGAGCTGCCCGAGCGCCCGGTGGCCCCGGGCCCGGACCAGCGGCAGCTTCATCAGCATGTCGTGGTCCTCGGTGGCCACGGCCAGCGCGGTCGCCCCGCTCAGCACGGCCAGCGCGTCGTCCGGGCGGCCGTCGGCGATCAGCGCCTGTGCCAGGTTGTAGCTCTGCACGATCTCGCCGTGGGCGTCGCCCTCGTTGGCCTCCCGGGCCAGCGTGAACTTCTCGACCGCGTCCCCCGGGCGGCCGTCGGCCAGGCACAGCAGGCCGTCCGTCTCGTACAGCACGCCCACCACCTGGCGGTTGGACACGAGCGGCACCTGCTCCGCGGCGAGCGCCAAGTGCTCGACGGCCGAGGGGAATTCCTCCCGCTCGTAGTGGGCCCGCGCCAGCTGGTTGTGCATCCGGACCACCGCGTCCGGGTTGTTGGCCCACCGGGCCGACTCGATCCCGGCCTCGTGGGTGGCGATCCAGTCCGCGTACAGCTTCCGGCCGTGGTAGAGCGGCCACAGCGACTCGCACAGCCGCCACACCTCCTCGTGCCACTGCCGCTCGGCCGCCGCCTCCACCACCGCGCGCAGGTTGGCCCGTTCGGCGTGGAGCCACTCCAGAGCGGCCGCCCCGGAGGGGAACCCGGGCAGGCCCTCACCGCTCGGCTCCTGCAGGCGCAGTCGTGGGCCCATCGCCCGGTCCGCCAGCGACGCCCTGCCCCGGTAGTACGCCACCACCCGCGCCAACAGCCCGCTCCGGCCGGGCAGTTCCCGCGCGCAGGCGTAGGCGTGGGTCCGCACCACGTCATGGGCCTGGAAGCGCTCACCCGGCCCCTGGTCGACGACCACGTCCAGCAGGTGCACGGCGCACAGCTCGTCCAGGGCCTCCTCCGCCCGCTCGACGCCCGCCGCCTCGGCCAGTTCGGCCGACACGAAGGGCCCCGGATGCACGCCGACCAGCTGGTAGAGCGACCGGCCCTGCGGCGAGAGCCGCTCGTACACCGGGTCGTAGGTCTCGTGGAGGTTCCCCTCCTCGTTGTTCAGGATGGCCAACCTGCCCTCCTGGTGGGACAGTTCCGCCACCACCTGGCCGACGGACAGGCGCCCGCGGCCCAGCAGCTGGCTCCCGACGGCGTTCAGCGCGAGCGGCAGTCCCTGGCACCGCTCCACCAGCGCCGCCACCTCCAGGTCGGTGCCGCGCCCGGCGCTCAGCCAGCCCCGGACGAGTGCCGCGCCGGCCGCCGCGCTCAGCCGGTCCAGTTGCAGCACCTCGGCACCGTCCATCCGCAGCGCGTCCAAGCGCCGCCTGCCCGCCGCCACCACCAGCCCGCTGGACGGCAGCAGGGCACGGACCTCGGCGGCGTGCTCGACGTTGTCCAGGAAGACCAGGCAGCGCCGGTCCGCGGTGACGGTGCGGAACTCCCCGAACCGCTCCGCCTCGACGTCCGGAGGCCGGACCCCGAGGGCGCGCAGGAAGCCCTCCAGCACCCCGGCGAGGTCCACCGCGGACCGGTGCCGGTAGGCCTTGAGGTCGGCGTACAGCACACCGCCAGGGAAGTGCGCCGCCTGCTCGGCGGCGAACTTCGCCACCAGCTCGGTCTTGCCGACGCCGCCCAGGCCGGTGAACACGACGATCGCCGGCCCTCCCCGGTCGGACCGGGCCAACGCGTCGGTGAGCGCCGCGAGTTCGTGCTCACGGTTGACGAAGCTCGCCCGGGGCGGACGCACCTGGTGCGGGCTCGGGCGCTTCGGTGGCAGGTGGACCGTGACGTTCCGCCCCTGGACCACGTGCCCGTGCACCGTGCCCGACACGCTGTTGGACACCTCGTAGCCGTCCACCCGTCCGCTCCCTCCGACCGGCCCGGGCCCCAGCCTACGGCGTGCGGCACCCCCCGGTGCCGAATCCGCCTCAGGCCGCCTGGCAGGTCGGGCACCAGAACAGGTTGCGCGCCGCGTGCTCCTCCGTCCGCACCTCGGTGCCGCAGACCAGGCAGGGCATCGCGGCGCGGCGGTAGACGTACACCTCGCCGCCGTGGTCGTCCACCCGGGGCGGGCGGCCCATCGCCTCGGGGGTGTGCTCGGGACGGACGGTGTCGATCCGGCCGGCGGCGACGCCCTCCTGCATCAGGGCGACCAGATCGGCCCAGATCGCGTCCCACTCCCGGCGGGTGAGGTCGCGGCCGGCCCGGTGCGGGTTGACGTGGTGGCGGAACAGCACCTCGGCGCGGTAGACGTTGCCCACCCCGGCCAGCACCTTCTGGTCCATCAGCAGCGCGGCGACGGTCGTCCGGCTGCCGGATATCCGGCGCCAGGCGGCCTCCGGGTCGGCGTCGGTGCGCAGCGGGTCGGGGCCGAGGCGGGCGGCGACGGCGGCCTTCTCGGCGTCGGTGACCAGGGCGCAGGTGTTGGGACCGCGCAGGTCGGCGTAGCCGTCGTCGTTGGCCAGCCGCAGCCGGACCAGGCCGACGGGCTCGGGCGCGGGGCCGGTGCCGAAGCTGAAGCCGCCGTAGAGGCCGAGGTGGATGTGCACCCAGGCACCCTCCTCGAAGCCGAGGAAGAGGTGCTTGCCGGTGGCCTCCGCGCCCGTGAGCAGCTGCCCGTCGATCGTCCTGGCCTCGTCGGCGAAGCGGCCCTGCGGGCTGGAGACCTGCACCGGTCGGCCGCCGAAGGCCTCGCGGCTCTGGCCGGCGAGGCGGTGGATGATGTGGCCTTCCGGCACGGGTGTCAGCTCCCCGGGTGGTTCTGGCGGGACCGGTCCATCATCGCAGCCGCCACCGACACGTCGGTGGCACCCCGGATCCGCCGGGGTGGGCAGGTCAGCGGACCGGCATCCCCATCAGCCGGGCCAGGATGACGCGGTCCAGCTCGGCGGCCGTACCCGCGACGTCCAGGTAGGAGTTGTCGATGATCGGCAGCCCGGAGTTGTACCAGCCGGCCATCCGCCCGTGGATGCGTGCCACCTCCTCGTCGCCGAGCCGCCGGGTGCCGCTGCGGCGGGCGTTGCGGCGCAGCACCGAGTCCAGGCTGGGCAGCAGCACGACCGGGATCATGCCGGGGCCGATGTGCCGCTTCCAGCCGCCGAGGCCGATCGCCGGGCGGTCCGGGAAGACGGCGTCGTCGATGATGCAGGAGATGCCGTTGGCCAGGTAGTTGCGGCAGGCGAAGCCGCAGGTGCGGCGGGCCAGCCGGTACTGGGCCTCGGAGGCGTTGTTCCAGCCGGACTGCGGGTTGGCGAAGCCGGACTGCACCCACTCCCGGACGTCGTCCAGGCTGATGTGCGCGGTCGGGGTTGCCCGGCGCTCGGCCCAGTGGCGGGCGACGGTGGTCTTGCCCGCCCCGGCCGGACCGATCAGCAGGACGGCGATCGGCCCGGCGGGCGCGTGCCGCTGCGGCGGGTGGGCGGGGAGCTGGACGGGCGTGCCGGCGGGCAGCACGAAGTGCCCGGTGCCGCCGGCCGGTACGGGCGCACCGGGCGGCGGCGCGGCGGCCGGAGGCCGGGCGGGCGCAGGTGCGGGTGCGGGTGCGGGCGCAGGCGCCGGAGCCGCGGCGGGCACCGGGGCAGCGGGCGCAGGCGCCGGAGCCGCGGCGGGCACCGGGGCAGCGGGCGCCGGAGCCGCGGCCGGCACCGGCCCCGGGGCGGGTACGGGAGCAGCCGCGGGCCGAACCGTCGGTGGCGGCGGAGAGGGTGGCGGAACCGGCGCCCCCGACGGGGACACCCCCGTGCCGCCCCCCGGCGGCACCGGCGGAGCGGCGGGACGCGGCGGGACCTGCCCACCTCCGGCGTACTGCGTCACGGCACCTCCTCCCGACACCTCTCAGCGGGGACACTACACGGCGGCCCGGCGGCGGGCACAGTCCGCCGCCGGGCCACTGACCAGCAGTCAGCGCGAGGAGAGCTGCTCCGCCAGCGCCCGGAGCGCCAGCTCGTACGACCCGATCCCGAAGCCCGCGATGGTCCCGGAGGCCACCGCGGCGATCACCGAGGTGTGCCGGAAGGTCTCCCGCGCGTACGGGTTGGAGATGTGCACCTCGATCAGCGGCGCGGTGCGCTGCGCCGCGGCGTCCCGCATCGCGTACGAGTAGTGGGTGAACGCACCCGGGTTGATCACCACGGGCACCTTCCCGTCGGCCGCCTCGTGCAGCCACTCCACCATCTGCTGCTCGGAGTTGGTCTCGTGCACCTCGACCTCGAAGCCGAACTCCTCGCCGAGCGCGGTGCAGCGCTCGACCAGCCCGGCGTACGAGGTGGCGCCGTAGACGTCCGGCTCCCGGCTGCCCAGCCGGCCGAGGTTGGGGCCGTTGAGCACCATCACCCGGGTCACGCGGAGACCTCCGCGTAGGCGGCGACCAGCAGGGACGGGTCCGGGCCCTCCAGCACGGAGGTCTTGCCGAGGCCGTCGAGGACGATGAAGCGGATCAGGTCGCCGCGCGACTTCTTGTCGATCTTCATCGCGTCCAGCAACTTCGGCCAGGCGTCCGCCCGGTAGGTCAGCGGCAGGCCGACCGAGGCCAGCACGGTGCGGTGCCGGTCGGCCGTCTCGTCGTCCAACCGCCCGGCCAGGCGGCCGAGTTCGGCCGCGAAGACCATGCCGATGGAGATCGCCGCGCCGTGCCGCCACTTGTAGCGCTCGTTGCGCTCGATGGCGTGGCCCAGGGTGTGGCCGTAGTTGAGGATCTCGCGCCGGCCCGACTCCCTGAGGTCCCCGGAGACGACGTCGGCCTTGACCTGGATGGCCCGGCGGATCAGCTCGACGGTGTGCGGTCCGGCGGGCGACTTGGCGCCCTCCGGGTCGGCCTCGATCAGGTCGAGGATGGCCGGGTCGGCGATGAAGCCGCACTTGATGACCTCGGCGAGGCCGGAGACGTAGTCGTGCCTGGGCACGGTCTCCAGGGTGCCGAGGTCGGCCAGCACGCCCACCGGCGGGTGGAAGGCGCCGACCATGTTCTTGCCCTCGGCGATGTTGATGCCGGTCTTGCCGCCGACGGCCGCGTCGACCATGCCGAGCAGCGTGGTGGGCATGGAGATCCAGCGCACCCCGCGCAGCCAGGTGGCCGCGACGAAGCCGGCCAGGTCGGTGGTGGCACCGCCGCCGAGACCGACCACGACGTCGCTGCGGGTGAACCCGGTCTGCCCGAGCACCGACCAGCAGTACGCGGCGACCTCGGCGCTCTTCGCCTCCTCGGCGTTGGGCACCTGGAGCGCGATCGCCTCGTACCCCTCGCCGGCCAGGTCCTCGCGGATGGCGTCGGCGGTGGCGGCCAGCGCCTCCGGGTGGATGATCGCGACCCGCTTGGCCCGCGTCCCGATCAGCGGCGCCAGCTCGCCGAGCAGCTGGTGCCCGATCAGCACGTCGTACGGGTCGTGGCCGGCGCTGCCGCCGACGTGAATCCTGACGGTGGTGTCAGTCATGGGGGGTCTTCAGCTCCAGTGCTTCCAGTACGGCGTCCGCGACCTGCTCGGGGGTGCGGTCGGCGGTGTCGACGACGGCGGTGGCCACCTCCAGGTAGAGGGGGCGGCGGGCCTCCATCAGCTCGCGCCAGCGGGCCCGCGGGTTGACGGCCAGCAGCGGACGCGGGGCGTCCAGGCCGACCCGCTTGACCGCGTCGCCGAGCGGGACCTCCAGGAAGACCACCGGCAGCTCGCGCAGCAGCTCACGGGTGGCCTCGGCCATCACCGCGCCGCCGCCGAGCGCCAGCACTCCGCCGTGCCCCTCGGCGGCCACGCGCACGGCGCGGACCTCCAGCTCGCGGAAGTGCGGCTCGCCCTCGTCGATGAAGATCTCCGGGATGGGCTTGCCCGCCAGCGCCTCGATGTCGGCGTCTGTGTCCCGGAAGCCGACGCCCAGGCGTTCGGCCAGGGCCCGCCCGACGGTGGACTTGCCACTGCCGGGCGGCCCGACCAGCACCACGACGGGCGTCATCATCGGATGATCAGGTTGTCGAGGTAGCCCTGCACGTTGCGACGGGTCTCGGAGACGTTGTCGCCACCGAACTTCTCGCTCACCGCGTCGGCCAGCACCAGCGCGACCATCGCCTCGGCGACGATGCCGGCGGCCGGCACCGCACACACGTCCGAGCGCTGGTGGTGCGCCTTGGCCGGCTCGCCGGTGCGCACGTCCAGGGTCTGGAGCGCCCGCGGCACGGTGGCGATCGGCTTCATCGCGGCGCGCACCCGCAGCACCTCGCCGGTGGTCAGGCCGCCCTCGGTGCCGCCGGAGCGGCCGGAGGTGCGTTTGACACCCTCGGGGGTCGGGACGATCTCGTCGTGCGCCTTCGAGCCCGGCACCCGGGCCAGCTCGAAGCCGTCGCCGACCTCGACGCCCTTGATCGCCTGGATGCCCATCAGCGCGGCGGCCAGGCGGGCGTCCAGCCTGCGGTCCCAGTGCACGTGCGAGCCGAGGCCCACCGGCACGCCGTACGCGAGCACCTCGACCACGCCGCCGAGGGTGTCGCCGTCCTTGTGGGCCTGGTCGATCTCGGCGACCATCGCCTTCGAGGCGTCCGCGTCCAGGCAGCGCACGGGGTCGGCGTCCAGCCGGGCCTCGTCCGAGGGCAGCGGCACCACACCGGCCGGCGCCTTGGCGGCGGCCAGCTCGACCACGTGGCTCACGATCTCGATGCCGGCCACCTCCTTGAGGTACGCGCGGGCGACGGCGCCCAGCGCGACCCGGGCGGCCGTCTCCCGGGCGCTGGCGCGCTCCAGGATCGGCCTGGCCTCGTCGATCGAGTACTTCTGCATGCCGGCCAGGTCGGCGTGGCCGGGCCGGGGGCGGGTCAGTGCCTCGTTGCGGGCCAGGCCCGCCAGCACCTCGGGGTCGACCGGGTCGGCCGACATGACCTGCTCCCACTTCGGCCACTCGGTGTTGCCGACCATGATCGCGACCGGGCTGCCCATGGTCAGGCCGTGCCGCACGCCCCCGAGGAAGGTCACCTCGTCCTGCTCGAACTTCATCCGCGCCCCGCGGCCGTAACCGAGCCGGCGGCGCGCCAGCGCGTCGGCCACCACGTCGGTGGTGACCGGTACGCCGGCGGGCAGGCCTTCCAGCGTCGCGACGAGTGCGGGGCCGTGCGACTCCCCCGCCGTCAGCCAGCGCAACGTACCCAACGGAGCTCCTTCATCAGCGGACCGGCCCACGGCACCGCCGCGGCCCGCCCGAGCGTGCCTTCTGTCCGAATCCTTTCACGACCCGGCGGCACCCGGGGGCACAGTCCGCGTGACGGACGGCAACCGGTCATCCAACGAAACGATCTAGCCGCGGCCCGTCCGCCCGGAAGGTCACCAGCGGTCGGCGAGGGCCTTCTCCCCCGCCTCGCGCATCGCCGCCAGCGGCCCGGGCCCGCGCCCGGTGAAGGCCTCGCTCTGCAGCACCGCCTGGTGCACCAGCAGGTCCAGGCCGCCCAGGACGGTCGACCCGCGCTCGGCGCAGGCGGCGGCCAGCGCCGTCGGCCACGGGTGGTACAGCACGTCGAACAGCGCGCCCGGGGCCGTCGGCAGCGCGTCGGCGAAGGAGTCGGTCGCCCCGACCGGCGTGGTGGAGACGGTCAGCGGCCGCTCCAGCGCCTCGGCACCGCGCTCCCAGTCGGCGGTGCGCACCGCGACGCCGAGCCGCTCGCCCAGCTCGGCCATCTCCCGGGCCCGCCCGGCGCTGCGCACGTAGACCGTCACCTCGCCGGTGCAGACCTGGGCGAGCGCCGCCAGCGCCGAGGAGGCGGTCGCCCCGGCCCCCAGGACGGCGGCGGCGGACACCTCGGTGATGCCGCGCTCGCGCAGCGCGTTGACCAGGCCGGGGACGTCGGTGTTGTCGCCGGTGCGCCGCCCGTCGGCCGTGAACACCACCGTGTTCACCGCGTCCACCGAGCGGGCCGTCGCGCTGACCTCGTCCAGCAGCGGGATGACGGCCCGCTTCAGCGGCATGGTCAGCGACAGCCCCGCCCACTCGGCCTCGTCCAGCCCGGCGAGGAAGCCGGGCAGGCCGGCCTCGTCGACCTCGAAGCGGTCGTAGCGCCAGCCGTCCAGCCCGAGCGCCGCGAAGGCGGCCCGGTGCAGGTCCGGCGAGAGCGAGTGGGCGATCGGCGAGCCGAGGACGGCCGCCCGGTGCTTGCTGGTCAACGCTGCCTCTCCGTGAACGACGTTGCGATGACGGCTACTTGCTGGTGCAGTGCAGGCCGACCTTGTCGAAGCCCTGGCCCGCCGCCTTGCAGTACGCCTCGACGTTGGCCGCGTGCTCCTTGTCCGTCTCGGCGAACAGGGTGTTGGTCGGGGACATCGCGATGAAGTACAGCCACTTGCCGTCCGCCGGGTTGAGCACCGCGTTGAGCGCCTCGTCGCCGGGGTTGGAGATCGGCGTCGGCGGCAGGCCCGGGTTGATGTAGGTGTTGTACTTGTTGGACCCGTCGTTGATGTCCTTCGACGTGAGTTCCTTGCGGCCCAGCGAGTACTGCAGCGTGGTGTCCATGCCGAGGGTGTGGTGCACGGTGTCGCTCGCCAGACGGTTCTGGATGGTCCTGGCCATCTTGGCGAAGTCGCCCGGGTTGTTGCCCTCGCGCTGCAGGATGCTCGCCTCGATGACCACCTCGTAGCCGTTCTTGAGGCCCGCCTTGGAAGCCTGGCCGTCCAGGTTCGCGTACTTGTCGGCGGCGTTCTTCACCATCTGCTTGAGCAGGTCCTCGGGCTTCATGCCGTCGGCGATGTTGTAGCGGGTCGGCCAGAGGAAGCCCTCGATGTTGCCGTTCGCGTACGCGGGCAGGCCGAGGCCGTTGACCTGGGCCTTGGCGACCCCCGCCGTGGTGCCCTTCTGGAGCTTCAGCTTGTCGTCGATCTTGGCGTAGATCTCGGAGGAGTTCATGCCCTCCGGGAACACGATCGCCGCGCCGCCCGCCTGGTCGAGCAGCTCCTTGAGCGCGGCCGTGGCGGGCATCTCCTTCTTCAGCGCGTAGAAGCCCGGCTGGATGGTGCCGCACTTGGGCTCGGCGTCGCACGCCTTGGTGAACGCGTCGACGCTCTTGACCACGCCGGCGTTCTTCAGTGCGAGGCCGATCTGGCCGCCGACCGCGCCCGGCTTGACCTCGACCTGGACGGAGCCGGTGCCGTCACCGGTGAAGTCCGGCGGCGGGCCGAAGTTCTTCTGGTAGAAGCCGTAGCCCCACCAGCCGGCGCCGCCCAGCAGGCCGACCAGCACCAGCGCCACCACCAGGCAGGCGCCGCCGTTGCGGCGGCCCGCCTTCTTGCCCTTCTCCTTGCGCTTCTTCTGCGCCTCGCGGGACTCGTCCTGCTCGCCGAGGAAGCCGACCTCCTCGGCCTCGGCGTGCTCCTCGACATAGCCCTCGTCGCCGTGCGGCTCGTCCTCGTGGTGGCCGTCCCACTCCTCGGCCTCTGGCTCGTGCGCCCCGCCGACCGGGTCGGCGCCGGACTCCAGCGCGGCGGCCTCGGCCTCCCAGTCGATCCCGTCCGGTCCCGGACCGGAAACGGACTCGGGGGCCTGGGCCTGCTGCGGCACGGGATGCGCCTGGGCCTGCTGCGGCACGCCCTGCTGCTGCATCGGCATCTGCTGCTGCGGATAGCCCTGGGGCATCCCCTGCGGCATCGGCATCTGCTGCTGGGCGTAGCCCTGCTGCGGCATTCCCTGCTGCGGCATTCCCTGGGGCACGCCCTGCTGCTGGTAGCCCTGCTCGAAACCGTGTTGTGGCATCTGCTGCTGCGGGTACTGCTGCTGGTACCCCTGCGGGTACCCGTCCTGCGACATGCCCTGGGGCATCTGCTGCATCTGCTGCTGCGCGTACCCCTGCTGCACGTCCTGGTACGGCTGCTGGATCTGTTGGCCGTGCTGCCCCTGCTGCGGGTACTGCTGCCACTGGCCGTCCTGCTGGCCGGGGACCGGCTGCCGGCCGCCGTACCCGGGATCACCGGGGTGCCACGGCTGCTCGCCCTGGGGGCCGTAGCCCCGACCCAGATCGGTCATTGATCCCCTTAACCGACGGTGACGACCGGAGGATCGGACCGGCCGTCCGGGACGACGCCGTCCCGGCTGATTCTCGAACCGGCGTGCTAGCGCAGCGCCTGGGAGGAGACGTTACCGTACCGCAGCCGTACCCCCGCCCGGGCGAACGAACTGTCAGTGACCGACCTCACGCCCGGCACACGGGGCCGTCACGGCGTGGCCGTGCCCGGCGTCGAGGCCGTGGCGGCGGCCGGACCGGGGGCCGGACCGGGGGCCGGGGCGCTCGGCGCGGCCGCCCGGGCGGCGTTGAACTCCGCCACGTTGCGCTGGTGCACGTCGAAGCTGTCGGTGAACCGCGTGTCGCCCGGCTTCACGGTCACGAAGTACAGCCAGTCGCCGGGCGTCGGGTCCAGCGCCGCCATGATCGCCTGCCGCCCCGGGTTAGAGATCGGTGACGGCGGCAGCCCCGGGTGCAGGTAGGTGTTGTACGGGGAGTCCAGCTTGGTGTCGGTGACGGTGGTGTTCAGGGTCGAGCGGCCGAGCGCGTAGTTGATGGTGGAGTCCAGCTGCAACGGCATCCCCTTGGCCAGCCGGTTGTAGATGACCCGGGCCACCTTGCCCATGTCCTCGGTGTTGTCGGCCTCGCCCTGGACCATGCTGGCGACGGTGACCAGCCCGTACAGGCTCTGTCCGAGGTTCTGCGCGACGACGTTGGCGTCGTCCCGGCTGTACTCCTTGCCGGCCCGGTCGACCATCTGCTTCAGCAGGTCCAGCGGGGTGGTCCCGTCGGTGACGGCGTAGGTGGCGGGGAACAGGTAGCCCTCGGGGCTGCCGTTGGTGAAGTCCGGCAGGCCGAGCTCGGCGCCCTGCTCCTTGGCGGCCTTCTGGGTGGTGCCCTCGGGGAGGTTCAGCTTCTTGTCGATCGCCGCGTAGATCTGGTTGCCGCGCCAACCCTCGGGGATGGTGAGGCCGTTGGCGTTGGCCGGGTCGATCAGGACGGACAGCGCGGCCGCCGCCGACATCCTCCGCTTGAGCGTGTACGTCCCGGGCTGGATCCGCCCGGCTGCCGCCGCGCTGCCCTTCGCCGCCCGGGTGAAGGCGAGCGAGCTGGCCACCACCCCGTTGCGGACCAGCGCGGAGGCGATCTGGGACAGGCCCGCGCCCTCGGGCACCGAGACCTGGACGGTGCCGTCGCCCTGCCCCGCGTAGTCGGCGGCCGCCGGAGGTCTGCGCTGCCGCTGGAACCAGGTGTAGCCGGTGAGCCCGATCCCTCCGAAGACCGCGATCAGCGCGAAGGCGGTGAGCGCGCAGGCCAGTCCGTTACGCCGTCGGTGCGGATCCGGCGCATCGGGGCGCGGCCGGGGCGCGGCCGGCGGACGGCCCTCCGGCTCCAGTACCGGTGCACCGAGGTGGCCCGGCGTGAGCCCCGGGTGGAAGTCCTGGTCGGTCATGGCTCGCGGCCCCCTCGGCGGTCCCGGATCGCTGCGAATCGCTCCGATCGGTTTCGTATCGATCCAGATCGATACGAAACGGACACGGAACGGAACAAAAAAGGGTCCGTGCGGACGCGTCCGCACGGACCCCTCAACGGGACGTTAGAGCAGGCCGGTCAGCCGACCGCCTCGACGCTCTCACCGGGTGGGCGTCCGCTCACCCGTTCGGACTCAAGGGCGGTCTGCAGGATCACCACCGCGGCGGCCTGGTCGACCACCGAGCGGCCCTTCTTCGCCTTGACCCCCGAGGCGCGCAGCCCGTGGGTCGCGGTGACGGTCGACATCCGCTCGTCCACCAGCCGCACCGGCACCGGGTAGAGCCGGTTGGCCAGCCGGGCCGCGTACGCCCGGACCTTCTCCGCCGCCGGGCCCTCCTTGCCGCTGAGCGAGCGCGGCAGCCCGACGATCACCTCGATCGCGTCGTACTCCTCCACGATCGCGGCGATCCTGGCCTGCGACTTCACCCCGGCCGGGACGGTCTCCACCGGTGTGGCGAGCACCCCGTCGGGGTCGCAGGACGCGACCCCGATCCGGGCGTCGCCGACGTCGACGGCGATCCGCCGTCCACGCCGGAAGGGCTTCGGCTCCGCTTCGAGCATCAGGAGGCGCGCTCCGCGACCAGGCCGCGCACCGCGGCGATGGCCTCGCCGACCGCGGCCGGGTTGGTGCCGCCGCCCTGGGCGACGTCGTCCTTGCCGCCACCGCCGCCGCCGAGGGTCTTGGCCGCGGTGCGGACCAGCTCGCCGGCCTTGATGCCACGGCCGCGGGCGTCCTCGTTGGTGGCGATCACGGTCAGCGGGCGGTCGTTGGCCACGGTGAAGGCGGCGACCACGGCCGGGCGCGAGCCCAGGCGGCCGCGCACGTCCAGGACCAGCTTGCGCAGCTCGTCCGCGCCCACGCCGTCGGCGACCTGCGCGGCGACCACGGCGATGCCGTGCACGTCCTCGGCCGAGTCGGCCAGGCCCGCCGCGGCGGCCAGCACCTTCTCGGCGCGGAAGCGCTCGATCTCCTTCTCGGCGTCCTTGAGCTTGGCGAGCATGCCCGAGATCTTCTCCGGCAGCTCCTCCGGGCGGCCCTTGACCAGCTCGGTGAGCTGAGAGACCACGGTGTGCTCGCGGGCCAGGAACTTGTACGCGTCGACGCCGACCAGCGCCTCCACACGGCGCACGCCGGAGCCGATGGAAGACTCGCCGAGCAGCTTCACCAGGCCCAGCTGGGCGGTGTTGCCGACGTGGGTGCCACCGCACAGCTCCTTGGAGAAGTCGCCGATGGAGACGACCCGCACCTCGTCGCCGTACTTCTCGCCGAACATCGCGATGGCGCCGGCCTTGCGGGCCTGATCCATCGTCATGACCTCGGCGGTGACGTCGAGTTCGCGGCCCAACACGTCGTTGATCTTCTGCTCGACGTCCACCAGCACGCTGCCCGGAACGGCGGCGGGCGAGCCGAAGTCGAAGCGGAAGCGGCCCGGGGCGTTCTCGGAACCGGCCTGGGCGGCCGTCGGGCCGAGCGCGTCGCGCAGCGCCTGGTGGGTCAGGTGGGTGGCCGAGTGGGCACGGGCGATCGCCCGGCGGCGCTCGGTGTCGATCGTGGCGTACGCCGAGGCGCCGAGCACGACCTCGCCGAACAGCACCCCGCCGGAGTGCACGACGACGCCCGGGACGGGCTGCTGCACGTCGCGGATCTCCACCACCGCGCCGGACTCCAGCCGGATCCGGCCGTGGTCGGCGAGCTGGCCGCCGCCCTCGGCGTAGAACGGGGTGCGGTCGAGGATGATCTCGACCTCGTCGCCCTCGGAGGCGGCCGGCGACGGCACGCCGTCCACCAGCAGGCCGACCACGGTGGCCTCGCCCTCGGTCAGGGAGTAGCCGGTGAAGACGCTCGCGCCGGACTTGTCGGCGACCTCGCGGTACGCGGCGACGTCGGCGTGGCCCATCTTCTTGGCCTTGGCGTCCGCCTTGGCGCGGTCCCGCTGCTCCTGCATCAGGCGGCGGAAGCCGGCCTCGTCCACCTGGAGGCCCTGCTCCTCGGCCATCTCCAGGGTGAGGTCGATCGGGAAGCCGTAGGTGTCGTGCAGCTTGAACGCCTGCTCGCCGGAGAGCACCACGCCGCCGGCCTGCTTGGTCTCGGTGACCGCGACGTCCAGCAGGTTGGTGCCGGCCTTCAGGGTCTGCAGGAAGGCCGCCTCCTCGCCGATGACGACCGTCTCGATGCGCTTGCGGTCGCTCTCCAGCTCGGGGTACTGCGGGGCCATCGCCTTGATCGCGACGTCGATGAGTTCCTTGGCCACCGGCTCGGTGGCGCCCAGCAGCCGCATGTTGCGGATCGCGCGGCGCAGGATGCGGCGCAGCACGTAGCCGCGGCCCTCGTTGCCGGGGGTGACGCCGTCGCCGACCAGCATCAGCGCGGTGCGGATGTGGTCGGTGACCACGCGCAGCGAGACGTCCGACTTGTGGTCGGCGCCGTAGGTGTGGCCGGTGAGCTCGGCGGCGCGGTCGAGGATCATCCGGCTGGTGTCGATCTCGAAGAGGTTGTCGACGCCCTGGAGGATGGCGGCGAGGCGCTCCAGGCCGAGGCCGGTGTCGATGTTCTTGCTCGGCAGGTCACCGAGGATCTCGAAGCCGTCCTTGCCGTCCCCGTGGCCGCGCTCGTACTGCATGAAGACCAGGTTCCAGATCTCCAGGTAGCGCTCGCCGTTGACCGCCGGGCCGCCCTCCTCGCCGTACGCGGGGCCGCGGTCGTAGTTGATCTCGGAGCACGGGCCGCACGGGCCGGGCACGCCCATCGACCAGAAGTTGTCCTTCATGCCCAGGCGTTGGATGCGCTCGGAGGGCACGCCGATGACGTCGCGCCAGATCTGCTCGGCCTCGTCGTCGTCCTTGTAGACGGTGATCCAGAGCTTCTCCTTCTCCAGGCCGTAGCCACCCTCCGCGACGGGAGTGGTGAGCAGCTCCCAGGCGAACTTGATGGCTCCTTCCTTGAAGTAGTCACCGAAGGAGAAGTTGCCGCACATCTGGAAGAAGGAGCCGTGCCGGGTGGTCTTCCCGACCTCCTCGATGTCCAGGGTGCGCACGCACTTCTGGACGCTGGTGGCGCGCGAGAACTGCGGCTTGACCTCGCCCAGGAAGTAGGGCTTGAACGGCACCATGCCGGCGTTGACGAGCAGCAGGGTGGGGTCGTCGGCGACCAGGGACGCCGACGGAACGACGGTGTGGCCGCGCTCCTCGAAGAAGCGCAGCCAGCGGCGGCGGATCTCAGCCGACTCCATTAGTGGTCCTTCCGGTTCGTTCCGCCCCGCGGCAGGGCTCGGCGGGGCGTTTCTTCCATGGTCTGTGGGGTGGTGCGGGCACTGCCGTCGGGCAGGGCGCGGGCGGGGGGCAGGGCGCGGGCGGGGGGCAGGGCGGCGGCCGGACGACCGGGCGCCGCCGAGATAGCTCGGTACTGCGGCTCGCCGCGCAGGACCCGGCGGGTGCTCCGGGGCTCCGCGACGGCGGTGCCGTGCAGTCCGAGGTCGTCCTTCAGCTGCTCCTCGCGCTCGGCCATGCCGGAGCGCACGTCCTGGGCGAACTGCTTGGCGAGGTCGCCCAGGTGCAGCGCACCGCGCGCGGCGGTGCCGGAGAGGCTGTCCGGGGTGAGCCGCTGCACCGCGTCGTTGGCCTTGTTCATGGCCCACACGGCGGCGCCGGCGCCGACCGCCATCCAGAAGATGCGTGCCATGCCGTCAGCCCCTCACCGCTCGCCGGACCCGGGAGAGCAGGCCTCCCCTGGGCGCGGTCGCGGCGCGCACCTCGGCCCGGATCAGCCGGGCCAGCTCGTCGCGCTCGCCGGCCTGCAGCGGCACGTTCGGCAGTGCGCCCTGCTGCTTGGCGACGGCCTTGCGGACGCCGTAGCTGAAGGCGGCGACCTTCATCAGCGGTCCGCCCAGCGTGGCGGCGGCGGTGGAGGACAGCGCCTTGGCGTTGGCGGCGGCGTCCTGCACGTTGGCGGTGATCTCGTCCACCCGGTCCAGCTGTTCGTTGGCGCTGCGCACGGCGGCGCCCGCCTCGGTCAACAGGGGCACGGCCTGTTCGGTGACGGCGGAGACCAGGACGGTGGCCTCCTTCAGCACCCGGGAGAGTCGGACCAGCACCACCGCGAGCAGGGTGACCAGGACCGCCCAGAACACGGCGACGAGCAATCCGGCCAGCTCTCCCACGGACACTTCTGCGCGCTCCCTCGCCTTGCCGGTTTCCAACCGAACCCTATCGCGCCCACGCCCGGTTTCCGGACCGGGTCACGGCCGTGGCCTCGTCCGGGTGTGCGAACCGCGCGCGTAACCTACCGGCCGGTCACCTCGTTCTGCCAGGCGGGCCGTCGGCCGTACGGCCCGACGCACGTCCGGACCGCCGCGGTCCGGGCTCGGAACGACGGGGAGCAGCGCTTGGCCGGCGACTGGACAGCACAGCCCGAGGCGTGGCCGCCCGAGCCGGGGCCCGGCGGACTGCCGGCCGAGGTGACCGGCTTCGTCGGACGGCAGCGGGAACTGGCCGAGCTGGCGGGACTGCTCGCCGGCGCCCGGCTGGTGACGGTGACCGGGCCGGGCGGGGTGGGCAAGAGCCGGCTCGCGCTGCGCGCGGCGGCCCGGGCGGCCGGGGCCTTCCCGGACGGCACCTGGCTGGTGGACGTGGCCCCGGTGCAGGACCCGCTGCTGCTCGGCCACGCCGTCCTGGAGGCGCTGGGGTTGACCGACGGCACCGCCCGGCCGCCGCTGGACGTGCTGGGCGAGCACCTGGCGGGGCGCCGCCTGCTGCTGGTGCTGGACGGCTGCGAGCACCTGGTGGAGGTCTGCGCCGAGCTGACCGACGCGCTGCTGCGCGCGCTGCCCGGCCTGCGGGTGCTGGCCACCAGCCGCGCCGCCCTGCGGGCCTCGGGCGAGCACCTGCTGACGCTGGCCCCGATGGCGGTCGGACCGCTGCCGACCCAGCGGGTGGGGCCGGGCCCGTTGCCGGACGCCGTCCGGCTGTTCGCCGACCGGGCCAGGGCCGTCCTGCCGTCCTTCGAGGTGACCGAGGCGAACGCGGAGGCGGTGGGCCTGCTCTGTTGCCGCCTGGACGGCATCCCGCTGGCCGTGGAGCTGGCCGCCGGGCGGCTGCGGGCGCTGTCGGTGGAGCAGATCACGGCCCGGCTGGACGACCGCTTCCGGCTGCTCACCGGCGGGCCCCGGACGGCCCTGCCGAGGCACCAGACGCTGCGCACCACGATCGGCTGGAGCCATGAGCTGTGCACAGTGCAGGAACGTTTACTCTGGGCCCGTCTGTCGGTCTTCGCCGGCAGCTTCGACCTGGAGGCCGCCGAGTACGTCTGCGCCGGCGAGGGCATCGAGCCCGAGGACGTGCTCGACCTGCTCGACGAACTCGTCGCCAAGTCCGTGGTGCTGCGCGAGGAGGGCGACCTCGGCGTCCGCTTCCGGCTGCTGGACACCCTGCGCGAGTACGGCGGCCACTGGCTGCGCGCCGCCGGCGAGGAGCCACGGTTGCTGCGCCGCCACCGGGACTGGTACCTGGGCGTCGCCACCTGGGGCGAGGTCGAGTGGTTCGGCCCCCGGCAGCCCGAGACCGCCGAACGCACCCGGCTCGCCCACACCAACCTCCGCGCCGCGCTGGAGTTCTGCCTCGCCGAACCCGGCGAGGAGCAGATCGCCCTGCTGCTGGCAGGCACCCTCTGGTTCTACTGGGTCGGCTGCGGCCACCTCGGTGAGGGCCGGCACTGGCTGGAGCGCGCGCTCGCCCTGGACCGCGAGCCCACCGAGGCCCGGGCCAAGGCCCTGTGGGTGACCGGCTACCTCGCCACCCTCCAGGGCGACCTCGGCAGCGCCCGGCCCGCCCTGGAGGAGTGCCGCCGCCAGGCCCTGGACACCGGCGACGCCCGGGCCCTCGCCTACGCCGTCCACCGCCAGGGCTGCGCCGCCCTGATCGGGGACGACCCGGAGCGCGCCGCCGAGCTGTTCGAGGAGGCGCTCTGGCACTACCGGACCATCGGCGAGCTCAACAGCAACGTGGTGATGGCCATGATCGAACTGGGCCTCGCCCACCTGTTCCAGCACGACCTGGACAGCGGCGAGCTGTGGTTCGGGCAGGCCCGGAAGGTGTGCGAGGAGCACGGCGAGCAGTGGGCGTACGCCTACGTGCTGTACGCGACGGCGTACTCGCACTTCCTGGGCGGCGCGGTCCAGCCGGCCCGCGCCCTGGCCCGCGAGTGCGTCCGGCTGAACCACCGCTTCCACGACCTGCTCGGCATCGTGCTGGGCATCGACCTGCTGGCGCTGCTGGAGACCGAGCCGGCCGGGCCGGGCGAGGCGGCCGACCTGCGCGAGGCCCGGGTGCTCCAGGGCGCCGCGCACCGGATCTGGCGCGCGGTCGGCAGTCCCTTCCTGGGCTCGCGCTCCTTCTTCGGCACCCACCGGCAGTGCGCCGAACGGACCCGGGCCGGGCTCACCGAGCGGGAGTACGAGGACTGCTACCGGGCGGGCGGCCGGCTGGACCTGGACGCCGCCGTCTGCCGGGCGCTCGGCGACGGGGGCCCGTCGGACGGGCCGGATCCCGGCCCCGGCCCCTGCTCGGTGCCGCCCGCGCCGGCTCCGGCACCGGCGCGGAATAGCTGAAGCTTGCGCATTGCTTGAGCAGGCAAGGATCTGCCCGGAAGGAACACCATGGCCATCCACGACGAGTACCGCCTCGCGAACTTCTACTTCGAGTCCAAGGCGTACACCGACGCCGCCCGCATGCTGGAGGGCGTGCTGGCCGAGGAGCCGGCCAACCTCTCCGTCCGGCTGCTGCTGGCCCGCAGCTACTTCCACTCCGCCCAGCTCGGTCGTGCCGAGGCCGAACTGCGCCGCATCCTCGACCTCGACCCGGCCGAGGACTACGCCCGGCTGATGCTCGGCCGCACCCTGGAGCGGCAGGGCCGCGCCGAGGAGGCCCGCCCGCACCTGCGGCTGGCCGCCGCGATGACCGGCGAGAGCCTCTGACGGCCCGCGCTCGATCCGCACAGCAGCGAGCCCCCGCCGCCTCGAAGGGCGACGGGGGCTCGCTGTGGTCTCGCGGTCTGCGGAACCGAGAGCGGGTCAGCGCGAGTAGTACTCGACGACCAGCTGCTCGTCACAGATCACCGGGACCTCCTTGCGCTGCGGCGCACGGTCCAGGCGGAAGGCCAGGGCCTTCAGGTTGACCTCGAGGTACTTCGGGGTCTGGCCCTCACCCGCGTAGCCACCCTCACGGGCGACCTGGAAGGGGACCTTCTCCTTGCTGCGCTCGCGGACGGTGACCACGTAGCCCGGCTTCATCTGGAACGACGGCTTGTTGACCTTGCCACCGTTGACCTCGATGTGGCCGTGGACGACCATCTGGCGGGCCTGGTAGATGGTGCGGGCGATGCCCGAACGCAGCACCAGCGAGTCCAGACGGGTCTCCAGCTCGGCGACGAGCGCCTCACCGGTCTTGCCCTCGGCCTTCTTCGCGCGGTCGAACGCGCGCGACAGCTGCTTCTCGCTCAGGTCGTACTGGGCGCGAAGACGCTGCTTCTCGAGCAGACGGACCTTGTAGTCCGAGTTCTGCTTGCGGCCACGGCCGTGCTGGCCGGGCGGGTACGGGCGGGCCTCGAAGTACTTGACGGACTTCGGGGTCAGCGGCACGCCGAGCGCACGCGCGATCTTGACCTTGGGACGCTTCTGGTTCGCCATGAACCAAACCTTCCTTGCTTACGAATACGGCTTTCACCAGGTGTTGACGGAGGTCGCATGTCGCGACCCGGAGAAAACCCCTGTCGCCTGCGCGAAGGGATCAGCCGCTCTCCGGAGCCGGGCACGAGAAGTGCTGGTCACACGAAGGGCCCGGTGAACCGGGCCGTCCGCGACACCGAAACGGTGCGCGACGCTCCTGGTGCGGGCCTCCCGGGGGAGGCCTACGGCCGATGTCCCGCTGGTGCGGCCGGTCGGTGGGGTCTCCCCCGCCGCCGTCCCGGGAACATGGCACTCCGACCGAGTATACCCGTGGATCACTCGCCCTTTTCCCCGGGCTGCTCCGCAGCCTTCCCGGTCTTCTGCTCCGCCCGGCGCTCCCCCCGCAGCCGCCCGCGCGTCCACTCCACGGTGTCCGCGTACCGGACCTCGCCGCCGCGCCGGTTCGGCTGGTAGTACTCCCGCCCGTGCACCGAGTCCGGCGCGTACTGCTGGGCCGCGATGCCCTCGGGCAGGTCGTGCGGGTACTGGTAGCCCTTGCCGTGGCCCAGCTTGCCCGCCCCGCCGTAGTGGGCGTCCCGCAGATGCGGCGGAACGGCGCCGGCCAGCCCCTGGCGGACGTCCGCCAGCGCCGCGTCGATCGCCAGGTAGGCCGAGTTGGACTTGGGCGCCAGAGCCAGCGCGATCGCCGCCTGGGAGAGGATGATCCGGGCCTCCGGGAAGCCGATCAGGGCCACCGCCTGGGCCGCCGCCACCGCCGTCTGCAGCGCCGTCGGGTCGGCCAGGCCGACGTCCTCGCTGGCCGAGATCATCAGCCGCCGGGCGATGAACCGCGGGTCCTCCCCCGCCTCGATCATCCGCGCGAGGTAGTGCAGGGTGGCGTCCACGTCGCTGCCGCGGATCGACTTGATCAGCGCGCTGGCCACGTCGTAGTGCTGGTCGCCGTCCTTGTCGTAGCGCACCGCCGCCTGGTTGACGGCCGTCTCGGTGGTGGCCAGCGTGATGCTCGCCTCGCCCTTCTCCAGCGCCGCTCCGGCCGCCGCCTCCAGCGTGGTGAGCGCCCGCCGGGCATCCCCCCCGGCGAGCCGCACCAGGTGGTCCTCGGCCTCCGCGGTCAGCTCCAGCGCGCCCTCCAGCCCGCGCTCGTCGGCCACCGCACGGCGCAGCAGCGCCCGGATGTCGTCGTCGGTCAGCGACTCCAGGGTGAGCAGCAGCGAGCGGGACAGCAGCGGGGAGATCACCGAGAAGTACGGGTTCTCGGTGGTCGCCGCGATCAGGGTGACCCAGCGGTTCTCCACGGCCGGCAGCAGCGAGTCCTGCTGGGCCTTGGAGAAGCGGTGGATCTCGTCCAGGAAGAGCACCGTCTCCCGGCCGGACATGCCGACCGCCCGCCGGGCGCCGTCGATCACCGCCCGGACCTCCTTGACCCCGGCCGTGATCGCGGACAACTCCACGAAGCGGCCCTCCACGGCCTGGCTGATCACGTGCGCGAGGGTGGTCTTGCCGGTGCCGGGCGGCCCCCAGAGGATCACCGAGCTGGTGGCCGCCGGGCCGCGCGAGTTCGCCACCAGGCGCCGCAGCGGCGAGCCGGGCTTCAGCAGCTGCCGCTGCCCGGCCACCTCGTCCAGCGTGCGCGGGCGCATCCGTACGGCCAGCGGCGCCCGGCCGGGCTCCCTGGTCTGGCGTTCCTCGGCGGCGGCGGTGAAGAGGTCCGGTTCGTCCACACCGGAAGCCTAGTTCAGCCCGATGACGCTACTGCCCGGGATGCGCGGGGCGGTCCAGCGGCACCGCGTCGAACTCCTCCGAGGACCGCAGCGTGCCGCCCAGCGCGGCCGGCGCCCGCGGGGCGCGCGGACGGTACGGACGAACACGAGCGCGCCTCCTGCGGACGCCCGGACGCCACACGGGCCGTTCTCATGGGCAGCGCCCGGCGGGGCCCGTCTACTCCAGTCTGGCGGCGTGGTCCGGGACGTACTTCTGCAGGTCGCGCGGGGGCCGCTGGTAACCGCGCGGGTCCGGGCGGGGCGGCAGCTCGATCCTGGGCGGGGTGACCTCGTGGTACGGCACGGAGGAGAGCAGGTGGGCGATCATGTTGATCCGGGCCCGCCGCTTGTCGTCGCTCTCCACCACGTGCCAGGGCGACTGGGGGACGTCGGTGTAGACGAACATCTCGTCCTTGGCCCGCGAGTAGTCCTCCCAGTGGGTGATCGACTCCACGTCCATCGGCGAGAGCTTCCAGCGCTTCATCGGGTCCTCCAGCCGGTCCCGGAACCGCTGCTCCTGCTCGGTGTCGCTCACCGAGAACCAGTACTTGCGCAACAGGATGCCCGCCTCGATCAGCATCTGTTCGAAGGTCGGACACTGGTGCAGGAACTGCCAGTACTCCTCGTCGGTGCAGAAGCCCATCACCCGCTCGACCCCGGCCCGGTTGTACCAGCTGCGGTCGAACAGCACGATCTCCCCGGCCGCCGGCAGGTGTTCGACGTACCGCTGGAAGTACCACTGGGTCTTCTGCCGCTCGGTCGGGGTGGGAAGCGCGGCGACCCGGGCGATGCGCGGGTTCAGGTAGTCCGTCACCCGCTTGATCGCTCCGCCCTTGCCGGCCGCGTCCCGCCCCTCGAAGACCACCACCAGGCGGGCGCCCTCGACCCGCACCCACTCCTGGAGCTTCACCAGTTCCTGCTGCAGCCGCAGCAGCTCCCGCTCGTACGGCTTCTTCGCCAGTCGTGCCGGCTTCGCGGTCCGCTGCTCCTCGGCCACCCTCGGGTCCTCCGTCCGACTCCTGCTGATGACCCTTCACCGTAGGCCCAGAACGGTGACCCCGCAGGTCGGAGTGGAAGGAACGGGCGGGCTACACCGCGACGAAGGGCTCCGGATAGCGGCACAGCCCGCGCGGACCGCCGTCGTAGGCCGCCAGCGGCAGCACCTGGAAGTAGGCGTCCGGCACCTCGAAGGGGCCGGTGACCTCGTGCCGCCCGGCCGGGAGGAAGCCGAACCGCCCGTAGTACTCCGGGTCGCCGAGCACGACCACCAGCCTCTCCCCCGCCTCCTCGGCGGCCGACAGCGCGGCCCGGACGACGAGTTCGCCGACGCCCTGGCGCTGCCACTCGGGCGCGACCGCGACCGGCGCGAGCGCCAGCGCGTCACCGTTCGGGCCGCCGTCGCCGACCCGCAGCCGGGTCAGCAGGGCGTGCCCGACCACCAGCCCCGCGTCGTCCACCGCGACCAGCGACAGTCCGGGCAGCCAGGCGGGGTCGCGCCGCAGCGCGTCCACCAGGTCCGCCTCGTCCGGCCCGGGGAACGCGGCCATGTGGACGCGTCTGGTCGCCGGGGCGTCCTCCGGACATTCGACTCTCGTGGTGATCTGCATGAGTCAACCCTCCCTGTGTCACACGACGTTGTGGACCGGCCCCGGACGGAGGACCGTCCGGGGCCGTTGCAGGTTAGCGCGTATGACGGGGCGTCAGCCCTTGGGCTGGGCCTCGGACTTGGCGTCCTCACGGACCTTCGGCTGGGCGTCCACGCCGGCCTCCCGGCGCTGCGCCGGGGTGATCGGGGTCGGGGCGCCGGTCAGCGGGTCACCACCGGTGGACGTCTTCGGGAAGGCGATCACGTCGCGGATGGTGTCGTACCCACCGAGCAGCGTGACGATCCGGTCGAGGCCGAAGGCGACCCCGCCGTGCGGCGGCGGGCCGTAGTTGAAGGCGTCCAGCAGGAAGCCGAACTGCGAGGCCGCCTCCTCCTCGGAGAGGCCGATCGCGTCGAACGCCCGCTTCTGCACGTCCCGCTGGTGGATACGGATCGAACCGCCGCCCAGCTCCGAGCCGTTGAGGACCAGGTCGTAGGCGTTGGACAGGGCCGAGCCCGGGTCGGTGTCGAAGCTGTCCAGCGACTCCGGGGTCGGGGCGGTGAACGGGTGGTGCACCGCGTGCCAGCCCTGGAACTGGCCCTTGTCGTCCTCGATCGGCTCGAACATCGGGAAGTCGACGACCCAGAGGAAGGCCCACTTGGACTCGTCGATCAGCCCGCAGCGGCGGCCGATCTCCAGACGGGCGGCGCCCAGCAGCTCCTGCGAGGCGCGCTCCTTGCCGGCCGCGAAGAAGACCGCGTCGCCGTTCTTCGCGCCGGCCGCGGCGGCGAGGCCGGCCAGGTGCTCCTCGGAGAGGTTCTTGGCGACCGGGCCGCGCAGCTCGCCGGTCTCGGCGTCGATCAGCACGTAGGCCAGACCCTTGGCGCCGCGCGCCTTGGCCCAGTCCTGCCAGGCGTCCAGCTGCTTGCGCGGCTGCGACGCGCCGCCCGGCATGACCACGGCGCCGACGTACGGGGCCTGGAAGACGCGGAAGTCGGTGCCCTTGAAGTACTCGGTCAGGTCCGTGAGTTCCTGGCCGAAGCGGACGTCCGGCTTGTCGGAGCCGTAGCGGCCCATGGCGTCCGCGTAGGTCATCCGCGGCAGCGGGGCGGGGATCTCGTAGCCGTGGACCTCGCGCCAGATGGCGCCGACGATCTTCTCGCCGAGGGCCAGGATGTCCTCCTGGTCGACGAAGGAGGCCTCGATGTCCAGCTGGGTGAACTCCGGCTGCCGGTCGGCGCGGAAGTCCTCGTCGCGGAAGCAGCGGGCGATCTGGTAGTAGCGCTCCATGCCGGCCACCATCAGCAGCTGCTTGAACAGCTGGGGCGACTGCGGCAGCGCGTACCAGTGGCCGGGCTGGAGGCGGACCGGGACGAGGAAGTCGCGGGCGCCCTCGGGGGTGGAGCGGGTGAGGTACGGCGTCTCGATGTCGAGGAAGTCGTTCTCCTCCATCACCCGGCGGATGATGTTGTTGACCTTGGAGCGCAGCCGCAGGCCCTTGGCCGGGCCCTCGCGGCGCAGGTCCAGGTAGCGGTAGCGCAGCCGGACCTCCTCGTTGACCGTGCCGGGCTCGTACTCGGCGACCGGGAACGGCAGCGGGGCGGCCTCGGAGAGCACCTCGATGTCGCTGACGACGACCTCGACGGCGCCGGTCGGGATGTCCGGGTTCTCGTTGCCCTCGGGGCGCACCCGGACGTCGCCGACGACCTTGACGCAGTACTCGGCGCGCAGGCCGTGCACCGAGTCGAGGTCGCGGACCACGATCTGCACGGTGCCGGAGGCGTCGCGCAGGTCGATGAAGGCGACGCCGCCGTGGTCGCGGCGGCGGGCGACCCAGCCGGCCAGGGTGACGGTGGTGCCTGCGTGCTCCGGGCGGAGCGTGCCCGCGTCGTGCGTGCGGATCACAGCTGCTTCTCCTTCAGGGTGGTGACGAGTGCGTCGAGGGCGACGGGGGTCTGCTCGCCGGTGCTCATGTCCTTGAGCTGGACGACGCCCTCGGCGAGGTCCCGGTCACCGGCGATCAGGGCGAAGCGGGCGCCGGACCGGTCGGCGGACTTCATGGCGTTCTTGATGCTCTTGACGCCGAAGGCGAGGTCGGTGGCCACGCCGGCCCGGCGCAGCTCGACCACCTTGGCGAACAGGACGTTCTTGGCCTCCTCGCCCAGCGCGACGGCGTAGACGGCGGTGGCGGCCGGCAGGTCGAGGTCGACGCCCTCGGCCTCCAGCGCCAGGTACGTGCGGTCGACGCCGAGCGCCCAGCCGACGGACGGCAGCGCCGGGCCGCCGATCATCTCGGACAGGCCGTCGTAGCGGCCGCCGCCGCCGATCGCGGACTGGGCGCCGAGGCCGTTGTGCACGAACTCGAAGGTGGTGCGGGTGTAGTAGTCCAGGCCGCGGACCAGCTTCGGGTCGTCGACGAAGGCCACGCCGTTGGCGGTGAGCAGCTCGCGCACCTTCTCGTCGTACGCCTTGCACTCCTCGCACAGGAAGTCGCGCAGCATCGGGGCGCCGACCAGCTGCGCCTGCACCGACTCGCGCTTGTCGTCCAGCACGCGCAGCGGGTTGATCTCGGCGCGGCGGCGGGTGTCCTCGTCCAGGTCCAGGCCGGAGAGGAACTCGATCAGGGCGGCGCGGTAGACCGGGCGGCACTGCTTGTCGCCGAGGCTGTTGAGCAGCAGCGAGTAGTTGCTCAGGCCCAGCGAGCGGAAGGCGTCGTCGGCCAGGATGATCAGCTCGGCGTCCAGCGCCGGGTCCTCGGCGCCGACCGCCTCGGCACCGACCTGGGAGAACTGGCGGTAGCGGCCCTTCTGGGCCCGCTCGTAGCGGTAGTACGAGCCGGAGTACCAGAGCTTGACCGGCAGGTTGCCCTGCTTGTGCAGGTTGGCCTGGAGCGCGGCGCGCAGCACCGAGGCGGTGCCCTCGGGGCGCAGCGCGAGCTCGTCGCCGCCCTTGGTGGTGAGGGTGTACATCTCCTTGGAGACGATGTCGGTGGACTCGCCGACACCGCGGGAGAACAGCTTCACGTCCTCGAAGACCGGGGTCTCGACGTAGCCGTAACCGGCCCGGCGGGCGGGCGCGGCGATGCGCTCGCGGATCGCCAGGAAGGTCGCGGAGCTGGGGGGCAGCAGGTCGTAGGTGCCCTTGGGGGCGGTGAAGGTGCTCAACTTCTCTTCCGTCACATTCCTCGTCGCGGGAAAGCCGGGGCGCCGGCCGCCCCCGCTGCCTGTCGGAGGTAGGGGTTGGTGGCGCGCTCGCGGCCGATGGTGGTCTGTCCGCCGTGGCCGGAGAGGACCACGGTGGAGTCGTCGAGGGGCAGGCACACCCGGGCCAGCGAGCGCATGATCGCTTCGCCGTCCCCGCCCGGGAGGTCGGTACGCCCGATGGAGCCGGCGAACAGCAGGTCGCCCGAGAACAGCACCGGGGGGAGGTCCTCGGCACCGGGCGTCCGGAAGGTCACCGACCCCCCGGTATGGCCCGGGGCGTGGTCCACGGTGAGCCGCAGTCCGGCCAGCTCCAGCACGCTGCCGTCGGTGAGCTCGCGCACGTCGTCGGGCTCGCCGACGGTGAGCTCGCCCATCAGCTGGGTGCCGAAGGCGCGGCCGACGGCCTTCTCCGGGTCGGACATCATGTACCGGTCCTCGGGGTGGATCCAGGCCGGGATGCCGCGGGCGCCGCAGACCGGGACGACCGAGGCGACGTGGTCGATGTGGCCGTGGGTGAGCAGGACGGCGACGGGCTTGAGCCGGTGCTCACGGATGAGCTCCTCGACGCCGCGGGCGGCCTGGTGGCCGGGGTCGACGATGACGCACTCCTCGCCCGCCGCCGGCGCGACCAGGTAGCAGTTGGTGCCCCAGGCTCCAGCGGGGAATCCGGCGATGAACACGCGCGTCCTTCGGGTCTGTGTGCGGCGGGGGGCTGCGGTGGCTACCAGTAGTGATGACGTAAGGGAAGCCTACCGGCGGTCCGGGTCCGGTTGCGAACCAGATACGCCGTGACCGGTCCGGCCGCCGGACGTGTTCACCGGGTTCTTAGGGCCCGGTCCCTACACTTGGCCGCCGATGGATGCGATGATCCGCTCCGGAACCATCCACTTTTCCCGCACATGCTCAGGAGACACGGCCGGTGGTCAGCAGCGAACAGCGGCGGCGGCAGCTCGCCCGCGAGAAGTACGAGCGCCAGATGCAGCGCCGCGCCGAGGCGGCGTCGGCCCGCAGGCGGCGCAACACGATCCTGGGCGCCTCGCTCGCGGTCGTGGTGCTGGCCGGCGGCGGCACGCTGTTCGCCTCCGGCGCCTTCAGCTCGGACGGCAAGGACAAGAGCGCCTCGGCCGCCTCCTCCGCCCAGGCCGCGCCGACCCAGGCCGACCCGACCGCCGCGCCGACCCGCAAGCCGGTCGAGGGCTGCGCCACCCCGGCGCCGGGCTCGCCCAACGGCAAGCAGTTCAAGGCCGAGCCGGCCATGTCGATCGACCAGAACGCCTCGTACACCATGGCGCTGGACACCAACTGCGGCAAGGTCACCGTCGCGCTGGACGCGGCCAAGGCCCCGCACACGGTGAACTCGTTCAACTTCCTGGCGGGCGAGCAGTTCTTCGACCACACCAAGTGCCACCGCCTCACCACGGACGGCATCTTCGTGCTCCAGTGCGGCGACCCGACCGCCAGCGCGACCGTGCCGGGAGGCACGGGCGGCCCCGGCTACAAGTTCGCCGACGAGAACCTGACCGGCGCGACCTACCCGGCGGGCACCGTGGCGATGGCCAACTCCGGCCCGGGCACCAACGGGAGCCAGTTCTTCCTGGTCTACAAGGACACCCAGCTGCCGCCGAACTACACCCCGTTCGGCAAGATCACCGGTGGCCTGGACGTGGTCCAGAAGATCGCCGCCGCGGGCACCCTGGAAGGCGGCCCGGACGGCCACCCGATGGCCGACGTCACCTTCAACTCGGTTACGGTGTCCAAGGGTTGACCGATCCCGGGGCCGTCGGCGGCGGGCGCCGAGAGCGCTCCCGCCCGGCTCCGGACCGAAATCGCCCGGCCCGGATGCGGACAGCACCGGGCCTGGTCGCCTATGTTGGCGTTGTATAGGGTGCCCGCACCCGCCTGGCCGTCACCCTCGGCAGCAGGACACGGCGGACGGGGACGGCGGGCTCATCGGTCCGCCGCACATCAACTGTGGACGACGGACGCGCGCCGCCCCGGCGCGGGCGCGACGTCATGTGGAGGACGCGCTATGAGCAGCGACCCGTGGGGCCGTGTGGACGAGCAGGGCACGGTGTACGTCAGGACGGCCGACGGCGAACGCGTGGTCGGTTCCTGGCAGGCCGGCTCGCCCGAGGAGGCCCTCGCCTACTTCGAGCGCAAGTACCAGGGCATCGAGGTGGAGATCGGCCTGCTGGAGAAGCGGGTGCGCACCACCGACCTGGCCGCCAAGGACGCCCAGACCGCGCTGGAGCACCTCCGCGCGCAGGTGACCGAGGGGCACGCGGTGGGCGACCTGGACGCGCTGGCCAAGCGGCTGGACACGCTCGCCGGTGAGATCGAGAGCCGGCGGGAGGAGCGCAAGGCCGCCCGCGCCAAGGCCCAGGACGAGACGCGCGCCGCCAAGGAGGCGCTGGTCTCCGAGGCCGAGCAGCTCGCCGAGTCCACCCAGTGGCGGGAGGCCGGGGACCGGCTGCGCGCCCTGGTGGACACCTGGAAGGGCCTGCCGCGGCTCGACCGCAAGAGCGACGACGAGCTGTGGCACCGCTTCTCGCACGCCCGCTCGGTCTTCTCCAAGCACCGCAAGGCGCACTTCGCGACGCTGGACGCCGAGCGCGAGCAGGCCCGGCAGACCAAGGAGTCGCTGGTCTCCGAGGCCGAGGCGCTGTCCTCGTCCACCGACTGGGGCACCACCGCGGCCGCCTACCGCGACCTGATGGCGCGCTGGAAGGCCGCCGGCCGGGCGCAGCGGGACGTCGAGGACGAGCTGTGGGCGCGGTTCCGCGGTGCGCAGGACGTCTTCTTCCAGGCCCGTTCCGCGGTGTTCAGCGAGCGGGACGCCGAGCAGGTGGAGAACCAGAAGCTCAAGGAGGCGCTGGCCGCCGAGGCCGAGGCGATCCTGCCGATCACCGACCTGAAGGCCGCCAAGGCCGCGCTGCGCGAGGTCAACGAGCGCTGGGAGGCCATCGGCCACGTGCCGCGCGACGTCCGTCCGAAGCTGGACGGCCGGCTCAACGCGGTCGAGCGGGCCATCCGCGAGGCCGAGGACGCCGAGTGGAAGCGCTCCAACCCGGAGGCCAAGGCCCGTGCGGCCGGCATGGTGGGCCTGTTCCAGGCGAAGGCCGACAAGCTCCAGGCCGACCTGGACAAGGCCCGCGCGGTCGGCAACGCCGGCAAGGCCGCCAAGCTGGAGTCCGAGCTGGCCGGCGTGCAGACCCTGCTGGAGCAGGCGCACAAGAGCCAGGAGGAGTTCAGCGGCTGATCCGGCCGACCGACTGAACGGCGAAGGCCCCCGGGGAGCGCCCCGGGGGCCTTCCTCATGCCCTGGTCACTTGCGGGCCGAGGTGACCCGGTAGACGTCGTAGACGCCCTCGACGCCGCGCACCGCCTTGAGCACGTGGCCCAGGTGCTTCGGGTCGCCCATCTCGAAGGTGAAGCGGCTCATCGCCACCCGGTCCCGGGAGGTCTGGACCGCCGCCGACAGGATGTTGACGTGCTGGTCGGAGAGCACCCGGGTGACGTCCGAGAGCAGCCGGGAGCGGTCCAGCGCCTCGACCTGGATGGCCACCAGGAACACCGAGGACTGGGTGGCCGCCCACTCGACGTCGATCATGCGCTCGGGCTGCTGGCTCAGCGACTCGACGTTGACGCAGTCGGCGCGGTGCACCGAGACGCCGTTGCCGCGGGTGACGAAGCCGACGATCGGGTCGCCCGGCACCGGGGTGCAGCAGCGGGACAGCTTGACCCAGACGTCCTCGACGCCCTTGACGATCACGCCCGGGTCGCCCTTGGCCCGGCGGCGCACCGCCCGGCGGTTGTCATGGGTCGGGGTGGCCGTCTCGGCGAGGTCCTCGGTCGCGCCCTCCTCGCCGCCGAGCGCCTGGACCAGCTTCTGGACGATGTTCTGCGCTGCGACGTGGCCCTCGCCGATGGCGGCGTAGAGCGAGGAGATGTCGGGGTAGCGCATCTCGTGGGCCAGGGTGACCAGCGAGTCGCCGGTCAGGATCCGCTGGATCGGCAGGCCCTGCTTGCGCATCGCCCGGACGATCGCCTCCTTGCCGTGCTCGATCGCCTCCTCGCGGCGCTCCTTGGAGAACCAGGCGCGGATCTTGTTGCGGGCGCGCGGCGACTTGACGAAGCCCAGCCAGTCGCGGGAGGGGCCGGCGTTCTCCGCCTTGGAGGTGAACACCTCGACGGTGTCGCCGTTCTCCAGGGTCGACTCCAGCGGCACCAGCCGCCCGTTGACCCGGGCCCCTATGGTCCGGTAGCCGACCTCGGTGTGGACCGCGAAGGCGAAGTCCACCGGGGTGGCGCCGGCCGGCAGCGCTATCACGTCACCCTTGGGGGTGAAGACGAAGACCTCGTTGCTGGCCAGGTCGAAGCGCAGCGACTCCAGGAACTCGCCCGGGTCGGCGGTCTCCTTCTGCCAGTCCAGCAGCTGCCGCAGCCAGGCCATCTCGTTGACGGCGCCGGCCTTGTCGTCCTTGCGGACCTGGGTCGGGGTGTCGGTGCGGACCTTGGAGGCCCCGGCGACCGCGCGCTGCTTGTACTTCCAGTGCGCGGCGATGCCGTACTCGGCCCGCCGGTGCATGTCGAAGGTGCGGATCTGGAGTTCGACGGGCTTGCCGCCGGGACCGATCACCGTGGTGTGCAGCGACTGGTACATGTTGAACTTGGGCATCGCGATGTAGTCCTTGAACCGCCCCGGCACCGGGTTCCACCGCGCGTGGATGGTGCCCAGCGCCGCGTAGCAGTCGCGGACGGTGTCGACCAGGACCCGGATGCCCACCAGGTCGTAGATCTCGGCGAAGTCCCGGCCCCGGACGATCATCTTCTGGTAGACCGAGTAGTAGTGCTTCGGCCGGCCGGTGACGGAGGCGGTGATCCGGGCGCCGCGCAGGTCCGCCTGGACCTGGTCGATGACGGTCGCCAGGTACTCGTCCCGCTTGGGGGCGCGCTCGGCGACCAGCCGGACGATCTCGTCGTACATCTTGGGGTAGAGGATCGCGAAGGCGAGGTCCTCCAGCTCCCACTTGATGGTGTTCATGCCCAGCCGGTGCGCCAGCGGGGCGTAGATCTCCAGCGTCTCGCGGGCCTTCTTCTCCTGCTTCTCCCGCTTGAGGTAGCGCATCGTGCGCATGTTGTGCAGGCGGTCGGCCAGCTTGATCACCAGGACCCGCGGGTCCTTGGCCATCGCCACGACCATCTTGCGGACGGTCTCCGCCTGCGCGGCCTCGCCGAACTTGACCCGGTCCAGCTTGGTGACGCCGTCGACCAGCAGGGCCACCGAGTCGCCGAAGTCCTTGCGCAGGGTCTCCAGCCCGTAGTCGGTGTCCTCGACGGTGTCGTGCAGCAGCCCGGCCATCAGCGTCGGGGCGTCCATGCCGAGTTCGGCGAGGATGGTGGCGACGGCCAGCGGGTGGGTGATGTACGGGTCGCCGCTCTTGCGCTTCTGCCCGCGGTGCCACTTCTCGGCGACGGCGTAGGCGCGCTCGATGTCGCGCAGCAGCGCCGGGTCGGCCTTGGGGTCGTTCGCCCGGATCGAGCGGAACAGCGGCTCCAGGACGGGGTTCAGCACGCTGGAGCGCTGGCCGCCGAGGCGGGCCAGCCGGGCGCGCATGCCGCCGCCGCTGCCGGAGCCGCGGCCGAGCGGGGCGGAGGGACGCGAGGAGGTCGGCGTCGGGCGTGCCGGTGTGGCCCCCGGGGGCGTGGGACGGTTCTCGGGGGCGGCCGCTGCGGCCGTGGGCACAACCTCGTCGGGCAAGGACACTCCTCGGGGCACCGGGGCCGACCCCCCGCCGGGCCCGTGACGTCCGGGCACAACCGGGAGGGGATGAATCTTCATGGTACCGAGCCCGGCGGCCCGGCGTTCATCCGGCCGGGCCCGGATACGGAAGGACGGCGGCCAGATGATCCGACCGCCGTCCCCGGAGCCCGTTCCGGAGCCCCATGGGGCCCGTCCCTAGACCGTGACCAGCGTCTCCAGCGGAGCACCGCCCAGGTGCCCGGCCAGCCGCTCGCGGCCGTCCAGGAAGCCGAGCTCCATCAGCACCACGACGCCCGCCAGCTCGGCGCCGGCCTCCTTCACCAGGTCCAGCGAGGCACCGATGGTGCCGCCGGTGGCCAGCACGTCGTCCACCACCAGCACCCGCTCACCGGGTGCGAAGGCGTCGCACTGGACCTCCAGCGTCGCCGAGCCGTACTCCAGCTCGTACGAGCGCCGGAACACCTCGCCGGGCAGCTTGCCCTGCTTGCGGATCGGCACGAAGCCGAGCCCGGCCGCGAAGGCCGCCGGGGCCGCCAGCACGAAGCCGCGCGCCTCCAGCCCCACCACCTTGGTCGCCCCGAGCTCCTCCGCCCGGTCCGCCAGCGCCCGGGTGAGGGCGCCGAAGGCCCCGGCGTCGGCGAGCAGCGGCGCGATGTCCTTGAACAGCACACCCGGCTTCGGGTAGTCCGGGACGTCCCGGATCCGGCTGTTCAGCAGCTCGGCCAGTGCGGTGTCGACGGTGGTCACGGTGGTGGGTTCCTTCGGTTCGGGTTCAGCGCTTGGTGGACGGACGGCCCTTGGCACGCGAGGTGCCGGCCGACCGGCCGCGCTGACCGACCATACCCGCAGGCTGGTCCTCGTCCGCGACCTCGTCCGTCGCCACCGCGTCCGAGGCCTCCGCCTTGGCGGCCGCGGCCCGGTGCTGCAGGACGCGCTTGCGCAGCGCCTTCATCTCCGGCTGCTCCTCCTTGAGCTGCGCCAGCAGCGGGGTGGCGACGCAGATCGAGGAGTAGGCACCGGCCGCGAGGCCGATGAACAGCGCGAGTGAGATGTCGTTCAGGGTGCCGGCGCCCAGGAGACCGCCGCCGATGAACAGCAGCGCGGCGACCGGCAGCAGCGCCACCACGGTGGTGTTGAGCGAGCGCACCAGGGTCTGGTTGAGGCCGGCGTTGGCCGCCTCGCTGTAGGTGAGCTTGTTCTGCTTGGTGAGCCCCTTGGTGTTCTCCTTCACGGTGTCGAAAACGACGACCGTGTCGTAGAGCGAGTACCCGAGGATCGTCAGGAAGCCGATCACCGTACCGGGGGTGACCTCGAAGCCCACCAGGGCGTAGACGCCGATGGTGATCAGGAGGTCGTGGATCAGGGCGACCAGGGCGGCCACCGCCATCCGCCACTCGAAGGCGATCGCCAGGTAGACCGTCACCAGGACCATGAAGATGATCAGGCCGGTGATCGCCTTGTTGGAGATCTGCTTGCCCCAGCTGGGGCCGATGACCTGGGCCTCGACGGTGTCCAGCGGCACGCCGATCTTCTCGGCGAGCTGGGAGCGGACCTCGTCGGAGCTCTTCGGCTCGTCGGTGCTGACCTGGATACGGATCTTGTTGTTGTCGGTCGACTGCACCAGCGGGTGCGAGGAGGTGACCTGGTCGGCCTTCTCCTGCGCCTGCGAGACCGTCAGGCCCGGCTTGGTCACGGTGTAGACCGAGCCGCCCTTGAACTCGATGCCCAGGTGCAGGCCCATGGCCAGGCCGATCGCCGCGACCAGCACGATCACGCCGGAGATGGAGTACCAGAGCTTGCGGCGCCCGACGAAGTCGAAGCTGACCTCGCCCTGGTAGAGCCGGTGGCCCAGATTGGAGAAGCGCGACACGGTGTCAGGCCTCCTTCACGGCGGCAGAGGAGGGGCTACGACGACGGCTGCTGCGCAGCGGCGGGCGGGCGCCCAGCCGCTTGGGGTCCAGGCCGGACCACGGGTGGCCGTCGGAGAAGAACTTGCGCCGGGCCAGCAGCGTGATCAGCGGCTTGGTGAAGAGGAAGATCACCACGACGTCGAGCGCGGTGGTCAGACCCAGGGTGAACGCGAAGCCCTGGACCTTGCCGACCGACACCACGTAGAGCACGGCGGCACAGAGGAAGGACACGAAGTCCGAGACCAGGATGGTGCGCCGCGCGCGCGGCCAGGCCCGCTGGACCGCCGGGCGCAGCGGGGCGCCCTCGCGGACCTCGTCGCGGATGCGCTCGAAGTACACGATGAAGGAGTCGGCGGTGATACCGATCGCGACGATCGCGCCGCAGACCGCCGGCAGGTTCAGCGCGAAGCCGATCCCGCCGCCGAGCAGGCTCATGATCGAGTAGGTCAGGGCCGCCGAGACGACCAGACCGGCGATCGAGACCAGTCCGAGGCCGCGGTAGTAGACCAGCGAGTAGGCGACGACCAGCAGCATGCCGATCGCGCCGGCCACCAGACCGGCCTTGAGCTGGTCACTGCCCAGCGCCGGGGAGACGGTGGTGATGTCGCTCTTGGCGAACTCCAGCGGCAGGGCGCCGTAGCTCAGCACGTTGGACAGGTCCTGCGCCTCGGCCTGGCTGAAGCGGCCGGTGATGACCGCGCTGCCGCCCGGGATCGCGCCGTTGACCTGCGGGTGCGAGACGACCTGGTTGTCCAGCACGATGGCGAACTGGTTGGTCGGCGGGGCCTGGGTGGCCAGCTGACCGGTGACCTTGGCGAAGGCGTCGGTGCCGGTGCCGTTGAACTGCAGCTGCACCTGCCAGCCGGCACCGGTCTGGGTGTCCAGGCTCGGCTGGGCCTTCGAGACGTCCGAGCCCTTCACGGCCGCGGGGCCGAGGGCCAGCTTCTCGTAGTAGCCGTTCTCGGGCTTCTGCGAGCAGGCGACCATGGCCTTGTCGTCGGCGCCGGTCTGCGCCGCGCGGACCTCGGGCTTGGAGCAGTCGAGGTTCGCGAAGGCGGCCTGCAGCTCCGGCGGGACGGTGCCCTGGGTCATCGCGGCGCTCAGGTCGGCGGCGCTCGGCTGGGTGGCCTGGGCACTCGGGGCGCCGGAGGCGGACGGGGCGGCCGAGCCGGAGGCGGCGGCGGACGGAGCGGTGCTCGCGCCCGTGGCGGCGGCCGACGGGCTGGCGGCCTCGGCGGCCAGCGCCTCACCGACGGAACGGCCCTGCTTGGTGGCGCTCGCGGAGGCGGTCGGCGCGTGGCTCGCGGAGGAACTCGCGCCGGCCGGGGCCGACGGGGTGGCGCTGCCCGAGGGGGCGGCGCTCGGGCTGCCGGAGGCGCCGGCGGACGGGGTGCCGGTGGGCGCCGGCGCGGTGATGCCGCTGGGCGCCACGGCCAGGACCGGACGGAAGAACAGCTTCGCGGTGGTACCGACCTGGTCCGCCGCGTTCTGCCGGTCGCCGCCCTTGGGGATGTTCACGATGATCGTGTCCGAGCCCTGGGTCTGGACCTCCGCCTCGGAGACACCCATTCCGTTGACCCGGCGCTCGATGATCCCGGTGGCGATGTCCATGTTGGACTTGTTGACCGCCTTGGGATCGGTCGACTTCGCGGTCAGCGTGATGCTGGTGCCACCGGCGAGGTCGATACCGAGCCGGGGCTTGGTGTTGCCCGTCCCGAACATGAGGGCGACCAGTCCGACGGTGACGACCAGGATGAGGGCCAGCGCCCGCCCTGGGTAGCCGTCGCGCGGGCGCGACTTGGGTGTTGCCACCTTGCTCGTTTCTCCCTGTCCATGCCACCTCCCCGACCGGACCCCCGTCCGGCTCGTGGCGGGACGGGGGCATGGTGGTTCTGCGGCCCTGAGGTCCTGTGGGCTCGCGGCACTGCGCCGCGCGGACGGGCGGGTTGCCCGTCCGTACTACTTGCTCGCGGGAGCCCCGCCCTCGGCGTCGCCCTTCTCGGCGCTGTCCTTGGTGAGCGACAGCGGCTTGTCCTCGGCCGGCGCGGCGTCGGTGACGTCCTCGGCCTCCGGCTCGGACAGCTCGTCGTCCTCGGGGCGACCGTTGATGATCGCGTCGTACTCCTGGGGGTCCAGGACGGCCGCGATGGCGCTCTTCGTGAAGTGGGTGACCACGCCGGGAGCGATCTCCAGCTCGACGGTCTCGTCGTTGACCGCCTTCACCTGGGCGTACAGGCCGCCGATGGTGCGCACTCCCGCCCCGGGCTCCAGCGCCGTCTGCATCTGCTGCATCTGCGACTGGCGCTTCTTCTGCGACCGGAACATGAGCACGATCGCGATGATCGGGAGGAGAAGGATGATGAGGTTCACTGCAGCCAGGGTCCTTTACGGGCCGCCGGCCGGCGGCCTGTGTGGTATGGGTCGGCCCGTCAGGTGAGAGGGGCGGTCCGGCGGAGTCTAGGCGACCCCGAACTGATCGGACAACGCCAAGCATCGCATCCTGCCGCCGAAAGTGGCGACCCTCCGCCTGCACGGTTTCCCCGGACTTCCACCCTGGCATCTCCAAGGGGCTCGGCACCGGGGCAGGCCGGGAACCGGCGGCCACCTCTCACCCGTTCAGCCCAGCCGGGTCAACTTCCGTCCGCCGGGAAGAGCTCCGGCTGGGGTGGCACGCTCCCGCGCGTGGTCTGGACCGGCGGGGTCATCCCCAGGTGCTGCCAGGCCGCGGCGGTGGCGATCCGCCCGCGCGGGGTGCGGGCGAGCAGGCCCTCGCGGACCAGGAAGGGCTCCGCCACCTCCTCGACCGTCTCCGCCTCCTCCCCCACGGCGACCGCGAGTGTCGACAAACCGACCGGGCCGCCGCCGAACAGCCGCAGCAGGGCGTCCAGCACCGCGCGGTCCAGCCGGTCCAGACCGCGGGCGTCCACCTCGTAGACGTCCAGCGCCTGGCCGGCGATCTCGGCCGTGACCACACCGTCGTGCCGGACCTGGGCGTAGTCGCGGACCCGGCGCAGCAACCGGTTGGCGATGCGCGGGGTGCCGCGCGAGCGCCCGGCGATCTCGGCCGCGCCGGCCGGGTCTATCTCCACGTCCAGCAGCGTGGCCGAGCGGTGCACGACCCGCTGCAGCTCGGCCGGGGCGTAGAACTCCATGTGCCCGGTGAAGCCGAAGCGGTCGCGCAGCGGCGGCGGCAGCAGGCCGGCCCGGGTGGTGGCGCCGACCAGGGTGAAGGGCGGCAGCTCCAGCGGGATGGCGGTCGCGCCCGGGCCCTTGCCGACGATCACGTCGACCCGGAAGTCCTCCATCGCCATGTAGAGCATCTCCTCGGCCGGCCGGGACATCCGGTGGATCTCGTCGAGGAAGAGCACCTCACCCTCGGTGAGCGAGGAGAGGATCGCCGCGAGGTCCCCCGCGTGCTGGATGGCGGGGCCGGAGGTGATCCGGATCGGGGCGCCCAGCTCGGCGGCGATGATCATGGACAGGGTGGTCTTGCCCAGTCCGGGCGGGCCGCTCAGCAGCACGTGGTCGGGCGCGGCACCGCGCTTGCGCGCCGCCTGGAGGACCAGGGACAGCTGCTCGCGCACCCGCTCCTGGCCGATGAACTCGTCCAGCAGCTTGGGGCGCAGCGCGGCCTCCACCGCCTGGTCCTCGCCGTCGGCGGCGGCCGTGACCAGCCGGTCAGCGGGTTCCTCGTACATCCTCGCGGGCTCCAGGGTCTCCGGTGTCGATGACGTCGGTCGACGGTGTCGGCCGGGTCGACCGGGTCGGCGATGTCGATGGTGTCAAGGGTGCCGACCATGTCGACAAACGGACAGGTCGTCAGGCGGGCTCAGCGGGCCCGGTTCAGGCCGCGCAGCGCGAGCCGGAGCAGCGCGCCGACGTCCGGCGTCTGCTGCGCCTCCGCCTCCGGGGTGACGGCCGCGACCGCCTCGTCCGCCTCGCGCGGCGCGTAGCCGAGGCCGGTCAGCGCGGAGTGCAGCTGCTCGCCCCACGGCGCCGGGCCGCTGGCGACCGGCTTCTGCGCGGGCACCGCGCCGTGCGGGGCGCCCAGTTTGTCCTTGTACTCCAGCAGCAGCTTGGCCGCCTTCGCCTTGCCGATGCCCGGCACCGCGACCAGCGCCTTCTCGTCCCCGCCCGCCACCGCGGCGCGCAGCGCGTCGGGGCTGTGCACGCCGAGGATCGCCTGGGCCAGCTTGGGGCCGACGCCCGGTGCGGCCTGGAGGATCTCGAACACCGCGCGCTCGTCGTCGTCGGCGAAGCCGAAGAGGGTCAGCGAGTCCTCCCGGACCACCAACGAGGTCGCCAGCCGGGCCGGCTCGCCCAGCCGCAGGCCGGCCAGGGTGTTCGGGGTGCACTGGACGGCCATGCCGACCCCGCCCACCTCGACCACCGCGACTCCGGAGGCGATGGCCGCCACGGGTCCTTGTACGAAGGCGATCACCGCGAAGTGCCTTTCAGGGAGGAAGGGGCTTTCAGGGGGGAGGTGCGGGCGGCCTGGACGGCGGCCTGGAGCCGGTTGGTCGCCCCGCCGCGCCAGATGTGGCAGATCGCCAGCGCCAGCGCGTCGGCGGCGTCCGCGGGCTTGGGCGGGGCGTCCAGCCGCAGCAGGCGCTGCACCATGGCCGTGACCTGGGCCTTGTCCGCCCGGCCGGAGCCGGTGACGGCGGCCTTGACCTCGCTGGGGGTGTGCAGGGTGACGGGGATGCCGCGCCGGGTGGCGCAGAGCATCGCGACCGCGCTCGCCTGCGCCGTACCCATCACCGTCCGCACGTTGTGCTGGGCGAAGACCCGCTCGACGGCGACGAGGTCCGGCCGGTGTTCGTCCAGCCAGCTCTCAAGGCCCTCCTCGACCAGCAGCAGCCGTCGGCCGATCTCGGCCTCGGCCGACGTGCGCACCACGCCCACCCCCGCCATCCGCAGAGGCCGGCCCGGCGCGCCCTCGACCACGCCGACCCCGCACCTGGTCAGCCCCGGGTCCACACCCAGCACCCGCACGTCACGCCTCGTCTCTCTGTGGCTCGCAGCGAAGGACCGCCCCAAGGCGAGCGACCTGCGAAGGCTACCGCCCGGGTCCGACAACCCCGCCGACGACACCGGCCCGGCGGTCCTGGGACCACCGGGCCGGGCAGTGAGAACGATCACTCGCCGTCGATCGATCGACGCCGTGTCACTCGCGTCGTCACTCGGCGACCGTCACTCGGCGTCGAGCTGCGCACCGACCTCGTCGGAGATGTCGAAGTTGGCGAAGACGTTCTGCACGTCGTCGCTGTCCTCCAGCGCGTCGATCAGCTTGAGGATCTTGCGGGCGCCGTCGACGTCCAGCTCGACCTGCATGCTCGGGAGGAAGTTGGCCTCGGCCGAGTCGTAGTCGACGCCGGCGTCGACCAGCGCGGTGCGCACGTCGACCATCTTGGAGGCCTCGGAGACGATCTCGAAGGAGTCGCCGAGGTCGTTGATCTCCTCGGGGTCCTGGTCGAGGACGATCTCGAACAGCTTGTCCTCGTCCACGCCGTCAGCCTTGGGGACGATCACGACGCCCTTGCGGGTGAACAGGTAGGACACCGAGCCCGGGTCGGCCATCGAGCCGCCGTTGCGGGTCATCGCGACGCGCACGTCGGAGGCCGCGCGGTTGCGGTTGTCGGTGAGGCACTCGATCAGGACGGCGACACCGTTCGGGCCGTAGCCCTCGTACATGATGGTCTGGTAGTCGGCGCCGCCGGCCTCCAGACCGCCACCGCGCTTGACGGCGCGGTTGATGTTGTCGATCGGGACCGAGCTCTTCTTCGCCTTCTGGATGGCGTCGTAGAGGGTCGGGTTGCCCGCCGGGTCGGGACCGCCGGTGCGCGCCGCCACCTCGATGTTCTTGATCATCTTGGCGAAGAGCTTGCCGCGCTTGGCGTCGATCACGGCCTTCTTGTGCTTGGTGGTAGCCCACTTAGAGTGGCCGGACATCGCCAGCTCCTTTACGTCGCCAAAGGGAAATGAAACAGATGAGATCTTACCGGTGTCGTCACCGGTAAGAAGCACACGGCCACGGGGCCCTACTCGCCGGCGAGGTGCTCCTCGACCATCTTCACGAAGTAGGCGTGCACCCGGTGGTCACCGGTGAGCTCGGGGTGGAACGAGGTGGCCAGCAGGTTGCCCTGGCGCACGGCCACGATCCGGCTCTCCGGCCCGTCCGCGCCGGGCAGCTCGGCCAGCACCTCGACGCCCGCGCCGACCGACTCGACCCAGGGGGCGCGGATGAAGACGCCGTGCACCGGAGCGTCGTCCAGGCCCTTGAAGGCGATGCCCGACTCGAAGGACTCGTTCTGGCGGCCGAAGGCGTTGCGGCGCACCGTCATGTCGATGCCGCCGACGCTCTCCTGGTCCTCCCGGCCGTCGAGGATCTTGTCGGCCAGCATGATCATGCCCGCGCAGGTGCCGTACACCGGCATCCCGGCCGCGACCCGCTCCCGCACCGGCTCCATCACACCGAACAGCAGCGCCAGCTTGGACATGGTGGTGGACTCCCCGCCGGGGATCACCAGCGCGTCGACCTCGGCCAGCTCCTCGGCGCGGCGCACCGGACGGGCGAGCGCGTCGGCTTCGGCCAGAGCCACCAGGTGCTCGCGGACATCGCCCTGCAGGGCGAGGACGCCGATGACGGGAGTGCTCACGGTCTTCAACCTCAATCGATCGTTACTACGGGCGTACGCGGCGCGGCCCGCCGCACACCGAGGCGCTGCGGCGGGCCGGCGAAGGGGAGGGAGCGACTACCAGCCGCGGTTGGCGTAGCGCTCGGTCTCCGGCAGGGTGTCGCAGTTGATGCCGACCATGGCCTCGCCCAGGTTGCGGGAGGCGTCCGCGATGATCTTCGGGTCGTCGAAGAAGGTGGTGGCCTTCACGATGGCGGCGGCACGCTTGGCCGGGTCGCCCGACTTGAAGATGCCGGAGCCGACGAAGACGCCCTCGGCGCCCAGCTGGCGCATCAGCGCGGCGTCGGCCGGGGTGGCCACGCCACCGGCGGAGAACAGCACGACCGGCAGCTTGCCGAGCTCGGCGACCTCCTTGACCAGCTCGTACGGGGCGCGCAGCTCCTTGGCGGCGGCGTACAGCTCGTTGTGGTCCAGGGCGCGCAGGTGGCCGATCTCGTTCTTGATCTGGCGCAGGTGGCGGACGGCCTCGACGACGTTGCCGGTGCCGGCCTCGCCCTTCGAGCGGATCATGGCCGCGCCCTCGGCGATGCGGCGCAGGGCCTCGCCCAGGTTGGTGGCACCGCAGACGAAGGGGGTGGTGAAGGCCCACTTGTCGGAGTGGTTGACCTCGTCGGCCGGGGTGAGCACCTCGGACTCGTCGATGTAGTCGACACCGAGCGACTGCAGCACCTGGGCCTCGACGAAGTGACCGATGCGGGACTTGGCCATCACCGGGATGGAGACCGCCTCGATGATCTCCTCGATCATGTTGGGGTCGGACATGCGGGCCACGCCGCCGTCCTTGCGGATGTCGGCCGGAACCCGCTCCAGGGCCATGACGGCCACCGCGCCGGCGTCCTCGGCGATCTTGGCCTGCTCGGCGTTGACCACGTCCATGATCACACCGCCCTTGAGCTGCTCGGCCATGCCGCGCTTGACCCGGGCGGTACCGATCTGCGGCTGGTCTGCGGTGGTGGGGGTGGTGGACACGTGAGACCTCACTCGAAGATGAACCAGTGCTATCGCCCTATGGTAGGCGGAACGGGTGACCCAAACGATGTGCCACCGAGTCCAGCCCGGACGACGGGATGCGACAAACGGGCCGTATCCGGGGACAGCCTAAGCAGGCGCCCCCTCCGGCGTGAGAGCGGGCGGCGGAGCATCGTCCATCTCGAAGGCCATCGGGAACGGCGCCTTGCCCGCCAGCCGGAAGTACCGCACCAGCCGGTGCTCCCGCACCGCCCGCGCCGCCCGCACCGCGTCGTTGTGGAACCGGCGGGCCATCGGCACCCGGCGCACCGCGGCCGTCAGATCACGAACCGCCTCCTCGCCCCCCGGCTCGGCCACCAGCGCCGCCACCTGCTCCGGCTCCTCCAGCACCGCCCGCAGTGCCAGGCTCAGCTGGCTCTCCGCCACCTCGCGCTGCTCGTCCTCGGCCTGCCGGGCCGCGTGCGCCGCGTCCAGCAGCAGCAGCGAGGCCGCCGGATCCAGCAGCGAGGACGTCGCCAGCTCCATCGCCACCGAGGCCCGGCGGACCAACTGCGCGTCCAGCGCCGCCCGCGCCGCGTCGATCCGGGCGTGCAGCCGGTCCAGGCGCCCGGCCGTCCAACTCAGGTACATGCCGAACAGCACCACGGCCACGCCGGCCCAGATCCAGGTAGTCACGGGCCGCTACGTTACCGGGTGTCACCGGCCGCCCCGCCCGGCGTCAGCCGTGGGCGGTCGCGTTGCGGTAGCTCCCCCGGTCGATGTCCTCGACGTTCACCGCCGTGAACAGCCGGGCGCCGGGCGGCGGGGTCACGTGCTCGGCCAGCAGGGCGATGACGCCCTCGCTCAGCGCCGCCTTCGCCTCCGGCGTACGGCCGGGGAAGATCTGGAACTCGACGTACACCTGGGCGTCGCCCTCCGGCCCGGTGCTGCCGACCACCAGGTCCTCGCTCCGCCGGAACAGCGTCTTGCAGGACTCCGGCTTCGCGTCGATGGTCTCCTCGGCCAGCCGGTTGATCGCCAGGCCCAGCGCCCGGCGGTCGAAGGTCCCGGCCAGGCTCGACGAGTAATCGACGGAAATCTGCGGCATCGTTTCCCCCATGGGTCACAGTGGTGCGGTCGGCCCGACCCTAACGCCGCTGACACCCGGCCCCACTCCCGGGACCCACCCGCGGCGAGCGACCCGCGATCGGTCCGCGGTCAGTCCCTGGCCAGGCCGAACCGGCCCCGCCGCCCGCTGCGCACGTCCTCCTCGACCACCGCCGCGGCTCCGGCCGTCACCGTCTCGTACACCGCCAGGATGTCCGCGCCGACCGTCGACCAGTCGAACCGCCGCACGTGCCGCGAGGCCGCCTTGCGCAGCTCGTCCAGGCGCGCCGGATCCCCCAGCAGCCGCAGCGCCGTACGGGCCAGCCCGTCCGCGTCCTCCACCGGGAACAGCTCCCCGGCGTCCCCGCCGTCCAGCACCTGCTTGAACGCGTCCAGGTCGCTGGCCAGCACGGGGGCACCCGCCGACATCGCCTCCACCAGGATGATCCCGAAGCTCTCGCCCCCGGTGTTCGGCGCCACGTACAGGTCCACGCTGCGCAGCAGCCGGGCCTTCTCCCGGTCCGAGACCATGCCCAGGAACTCCACCTGGCCGCGGACCTCCGGCGGGAGCCCGGCCACGGCCTCCTCCTCGTCGCCCTTGCCCGCCACCAGCAGCCGCACCCCGGGCCGCTCGGCCAGGATCCTCGGCAGCGCCGCCAGCAGCGTGGGCAGGCCCTTGCGCGGCTCGTTGATCCGGCCGATGAAGCCGATCGTGCCCGGCTCCCCCGCCGCCGCACCGCCGGTCCACCGCCCGTCCGGCTCGGCCCCCGCGAAGAACCCGACGTCCACCCCGTTCGGGATCACCACCGCGTCCCCGCCCAGGTGCTCCACCAGGGTGCGCCGGGCGTACTCCGACACCGCGATCCGGGCCCGCATCTTCTCCAGCCCCGGCTGGAGGATCGGCGAGGCCGCGATCATCGCCCGCGAGCGCGGGTTCGAGGTGTGGAAGGTGCCCACCATCGGCCCGGTGGCCGACCAGGCCGCCAGCATCGACAGGCTCGGCGAGGCCGGCTCGTGCACGTGCAGGATGTCGAAGCGCCCCTCCCGCAGCCACCGCCGCACCCGCGCCGCCGACAGGATGCCGAAGCTCAGCCGCGCCACCGAGCCGTTGTACGGCACCGCCACCGCCCGTCCCGCCGAGACCACGTACGGCGGCAGCGCCTCTTCGTCCTCGGCCGGCGCCAGCACCGACACCTCGTGGCCCAGACCGATCAGGTGCTCGGCGAGGTCCCGGATGTGGAACTGCACCCCGCCGGGGACGTCCCAGTCGTACGGGCAGACGATGCCGATCTTCACGGGTTCCTCAAGCTCCTTCGGGAGGTCGTACGGGCCGGGCTCAGGCCCCGGAAGCCTCGGCGGCGGACTCCGCGGCAGGCTCGGGACGCACCCCGGCGGAGCCGCCCCCCACCGTCTCACGGGCCGGCAGGTCGGCCAGCCAGAACTTCTGCAGCATGTGCCAGTCCTGCGGGTGCTCGCTGATCCCGCGCTGCCACACGTCCGCCATCGCCTGGGTCATCGCCAGCGTCCGCGCCTTGCGGTCACCCTCCTGGGGCACCGGCACCTCGGGGTGGATCATCCCGCGCAGCACCGGCCCGTCGTACCACAGCGTCGCCGGCAGCAACGCCGCCCCGGTGCGCTGGCACAGCGCCGCCGGCCCGGCCGGCATCCGGGTCGGCTCGCCGAAGAACGACACCTGGAGGCCCGCCTCCGAGAGGTCCCGGTCCCCCACCAGGCAGACCAGCCTGCCCTCGCGCAGTCGCCGCGCCAGCGTGCCGATCACGTTCACCCCGCCCCCGGTCAGTGCCAGGACCTCCATGCCCTGGCCCTCCCGGAACGCGACGAACCGGTCGAACAGCCGCTCCGGCTTCAGCCGCTCGGCGACCGTGGTGAACGGGTGCCCCAGGTGCGCTATCCAGGTGCCCGCCAGGTCCCAGTTGCCCATGTGCGGCAGCGCCACCACCACGCCCCGCCCGGACTCCAGCGCCTCCTCCAGGCGCTCCAGGCCGTCCACCCGGACGTCCCGCAGGACCCGCTCCCGGCTCCACACCGGCAGCCGGAAGGACTCCATCCAGTACCGCAGGTACGAACGCATCCCGGCCCGCGACAACCGCCGCAGCGCCGCCTCGTGCAGCCCCGGCCGCACCCGGCGCAGGTTCGCCTCCAGCTGGCGCACCCGCGGACCCCGGCGGCGCCAGGCGTAGTCCGCCAGCCGGTCGAACAGCCACCGCGCCACCGGCTCCGGCAGGTGCTTCAGCACCGCCCACCCCAGCGCGTACGCCCAGTACACCAGTCGGTCCGTCACCGCAGGACGCCCCCCGTCAACTCCCGGCCGCCGCTCGGTCGGCCTCGAACGCCTCCCGGCGCACGGTCAGCATCCGCTGGAACACCGTCACCAGGCTGCCCGCCGCCACCAGCCACAGCGCCACCGGCAGCAGCCACTCCACGTACGGCACCCCGAACTCGTGCAGACCCGCGACCCCGGCCGCCACCAGGCTGATCACCAACCGCTCGGCCCGCTCCACCAGCCCCGACACGTCACACGGCAGGCCCTGGCTCTCCGCCCGCGCCTTGGTGTACGACACCACCAGACCACTGGCCAGACAGAAGATCGCCACCGCGCACAGCAGGTTGTTGTCACCCTTGCCCGCGTACCACATCGCCAGACCACCGAAGATCGCCGCGTCCGCGACCCGGTCCAGCGTGGAGTCCAGGAACGCCCCCCACTTGCTGCTCCGGCCCAGCTGCCGGGCCATGTTCCCGTCCACCAGGTCCGAGAAGATGAACAGCGTGATCGTGATGGTGCCCCAGAAGAACTCCCCACGCGGGAAGAACACCAGCGCACCGGCCACCGAACCGGCGGTACCGATCAGCGTCACGGCATCCGGGCTCACCCCCAACCGGATCAGGAACGCGGCGAACGGGGTCAGAACACGTGTGAAGAAGGCACGCGCGTATTTGTTGAGCATGGCCTTCCCAGCCGCTCCGATCTCCCAGGTACCCGCCTGGCGCAGCACGCGCGGCAGACGGCCGGACGAATGAGCCCGCCCGGCGCACCCATCGTAGCCACGCCCGGGACACCCTCCGTCTCAGGCACCGCCGGACGGCACCCCGCACACGGACGGTCACACAACACGCGCCCGGACGACACCCGACCCTAGACTGCGAGGGACAGCCTCGGCGCCACGGGAGGAGACCCCGATGCCCGACCGCAGCACCGCACGAGCCGGCCAGGCGCCCGCCGTCACCGGCCCCCAGGACCTGCGCAACGTCGTCCTCATCGGCTCCAGCGGTGTGGGCAAGACCACCCTCGCCGAATCCCTCGCCCTCGCCGCCGGCGCCACCGGCCGCGCCGGACGCGTCACCGACGGCACCACCGTCTCCGACCACGAGGACATCGAGCACCAGCAGCAGCGCTCCGTCCAGCTCTCCCTGCTCCCGCTCGAATGGAAGGGCGTCAAGATCAACCTGATCGACCCGCCCGGCCACCCCGACTTCGCCGCCGACCTGCGCGCCGCCCTGCACGCCGCCGACGCCGCCGTCTTCGTCGTCTCGGCCACCGACCCGGTCACCGCCCCCACCCGCACCCTCTGGCGCGAGTGCGCCGCCGAGGGCATCCCCCGTGCCATCGCCGTCGCCAAGCTCGACCTCGCCCGCACCGGCTTCGAGGACATCCTCACCACCTGCCACGACGCCTTCGAACTGGGCCCGGACACCCTGCGCCCGCTCTTCCTGCCCGTCCTCCACGACGGACACCCCGACGGCAGCGTCGACCTCCTCACCGGCGACACCTACGGTGACGCCACCCCCCTCCCCGACACGGGGCCCGCCCACGACAGCCTCGTCGAAGCCATCTCCGGCCAGGACGACGCCCTCATGGAGCGCTACCTCTCCGGCGACCCCCTCGACACCGACGCCCTCGAAGCCGGAATGCGCCGCGAAGTCCTCAGCTGCGCCCTCCACCCCGCCGTTCCCACCAGCGAGAACGGGCTAGGCGCCGCCGAACTCCTCGACCTGATCGCCCACACCTTCCCGAACCCCACCGAACGCACCCGCCCGGCCCCCGACTGCGACCCCGACGCCCCGCTCGCCGCCCAGGTCATCCGCGTCACCGGCGACGCCTACGTCGGCCGGATCAGCCTGCTGCGCCTGTACGCCGGCACCCTGCGCCCCGACACCAAGATCCACCTCGCCGGCCCCGCCCACACCGCCGACCAGAACGGCGACGAACGCGTCACCGGGCTCACCAGCCCCTTCGGCAAACTCCAGCGCCCTGTCCCGCACGCCGTCGCCGGCGACCTCGTCTGCGCCGCCAAACTCACCACCGCCCGGGCCGGCGACACCGTCCACGACCCCGGCCACCCCGTCGAGCTCGACGCCTGGACCCTGCCCGAACCCCTGCTGCCGATCGCCGTCGAGGCCCACAGCAAGGCCGACGACGACAAGCTCTCCCAAGCCCTCACCCGGCTCGGCGCCGAGGACCCGGCCCTACGGCTCGAACAGAACCCCGACACCCACCAGCTCGTCCTCTGGTGCACCGGCGAGGCCCACGCCGAGGTCGTCCTCGACCGGCTGCGCACCCGCCACGGCGTCCACGTCGACACCGTCGAACCCAAGGTCGCCCTGCGCGAGACCTTCGGCACCGCCGCCGTCGGCCACGGCCGGCTCGTCAAGCAGTCCGGCGGCCACGGCCAGTACGCCATCTGCGACCTGGAGGTCGAACCCCTCCCGGCCGGCGCCGGCTTCGAGTTCCAGGAACACGTCGTCGGCGGCGCCGTCCCCAAGCACTTCATCCCCTCCGTCGAGAAGGGCGTGCGCGCCCAACTCGCCAAGGGCGTCGCCACCGGACACCCCCTCGTCGACGTCCGGGTGACCCTCACCGACGGCAAGGCGCACTCCGTCGACTCCTCCGACGCCTCCTTCCAGAACGCCGCCGCCCTCGCCCTGCGCGACGCCGCCGAGCACGCCGTCATCCGCCTGCTCGAACCCGTCGCCGCCGTCAGCATCCTGCTGCCCGACGAGTACCTCGGCGCCGTCCTCGGCGACCTCTCCGCCCGCCGCGGCCGCGTCCTCGGCACCGAGACCGGCGGCCAGGGCCTCACCCTGCTGCGCGCCGAGGTCCCGGAACTCGAACTCGTCCGCTACCCGGTCGACCTGCGCTCACTCACCCACGGCACCGCCGAGTTCTCCCGCGCCTACCTGCGCCACGAACCCATGCCCACCGCCCTGGCCGACCGCTACACCGGCTGAGCGGGCCTCCGGTTCGGCAGCGCACACGCCGTCGTACCCCCCGGCATCCGGTGCCGGTTGCGCGACACCCAGCGGTACACCGCACCCGTCACCGGACGCACCGGCCCCAACGCCATCAGCGCGCCCAGGTACGCCCACGCGCCCCCGGAGCGCATCAACAGCCGCGCCACCGCCTGCGCGCCCCCGTACACCCGGCCCGCCGGCGTCACCCACAGCACCTCGCGCTCGGCCCGTTCCGGCGACACCTCACCGCGGCCGCCCGCCAGCGCGTCCAACTCCGCCAGCTCCGCGAACTGGAACGGCACCGCCTCCCAGCCCCCCGAGGCCAGCGTCTGCCGCAGGTACTTCTCCCCCCAGCGCACACAGGACGAGCAGAACGCGCAGTCCCCGTCGAAAACCAGCACCGGATCCTTCACGGCAACCCCCTTCATCGGCTTCACCCTCATCCTCCTCCACCACCACACCGGTGGTTCGCGCGGGTATCGACCCGGCCGAAGCTGGGCATCATGCCTTCCAGGCCGGGTACGGCCGGAACGCACCGGTTCGTGACGGTACTTCAGACGATCATCCGCGCGGGGGTGCCACGGCACGGTAACCTGCCGCTGACAAGGGGAGGAGCAGACGCCACCGTGCCCACACTCGACATGACCCCGGGTGCGCAGATACCCCGGACTGACGCCGGCCCGCAGACCGCCGTCACCCAGGCGCTCTCCTCGGCCGCCTACCGCGACGGCGAGATCGGCAAGTTCGTCGACGACGTCACCGACGCCAAGGAGAAGAAGGGCCGCTTCGCCCTCTTCCGCCCCAACGTCGGCGAGGCGTTCAGCAAGGCGATGATCTCCCGCGCCCTCGGCGGCGACCGCAAACCCCTCGTCCCGTCCTTCGGCGTCGACACCCGCCAGGTCGTCGAACACTGCCTGGCCGCCGAGGAACTGCGCCACGCCCGCGACCGGCAGCTCAGCACCGTCACCGTCGCCACCGGCCTGCTGTTCCTCCCCGGCACCCTGATCTGGCTCGGTGCCTTCCAACTGCGTGCCTGGCTCAAGCGGGACAACGCCCGCGGCGCCGACACCTACGGCGCCCTCGCCCTCATCGCCGCCGCCGTCCTCGCCGCCTTCCTGCTGCTCCGCCCCCCGGCGGACGGCGCCCTCGGCATCTACCTGCGGATCACCATGCTCGCCCCGGTGCTCGGCTGGTACCTCGCCCGCCGCATCGTCGAGCGCTCCGCCAAGGACCTCCGCGGGCGCTGGCAGGCCCTGGTCGAGGGCAGCGCCGTCGCCGCGACCGTCGCCAAGGCCGTCCCCCGCGACGACCTGGACAAGAAGGCCAACGAGCTGCGCGACAAGCTCGGCCGCCTGGACGCCGAGCAGGAGACCAACGTCCACCACTACGCCGGCCCCAAGGGCATCCTCGGCGCCGGCCGCCGCTGGGGCGAGTGGCGCCTCGCCGACACCCTCCACCCCGCCGAGGGCCACGCCGACTTCCGCGCCTTCCACCCCTGGGACCTGGTCCGCCGGATCTCCGCCCACCTCAAGGGCCTCGGCGTCAGCCACGTCGCCAACAGCGGCATCCCCAACGTCGCCATCAAGCAGTGGGTGGTCTTCGACGTCAGCGAGGGCGCCGACGAGATCAGCCGTCCCGGCGGCGCCGACATGGACGGCGAGCGGATGCGCGACTTCGCCGTGCAGAGCATCGCCGACAAGCAGACCTTCCCCGGCGGCCCCCGGCACTACCTGGCCACCCAGTTCATCACCCACGACGGCAAGCTGGTCATCACCTTCACCGTCACGGTGACGCTGCTCGCCAACGTGCTCAGCATCTCGGTGGCCGGCTACGCGCTCGGCCCGGTCAAGGGCGTCTTCTTCGACAAGCCGAAGGACAAGGAGAAGACGATCGCCAAGACGGTGAAGTTCTGGGAGGAGCGCACCGTCAAACTCCCGTTGATCGACAACGACGAGGTGGTCCGCCAGGCCGTCCGCGCCCCCTTCCACCGGATGCCCGGCCTGCTCGGCTGGCTCGGCGGCGGCCTCGGCCTGCCCGAACCCTTCGGGCTGCGGCACGCCTGGGTCGCCACCGCCTGGAACAACCGCTCCATGGTCGACAACGCGCTCAACGCCTCCGTCCCGGTGCTCAACGCGGTGCACACCGCCACCCTGGAGTTCCTCCAGGAGCACGACCTGGACGCCGACCGCTTCTTCAAGAACCGCACCTCGATCATCAAGTCCGAGGCCCAGGGCAGCCGCCCCTACAAGGTCGACCAGTTCGACGCCGGCTGATTCCGGCTCCCGGACGCACCGAGAGGGGCCCGCCACCGAACTCCCCGGTGGCGGGCCCCTCCTGTGTTTCGCGTCCCGCGGACTCAGCCCTGCGGCCAGACCTCGGCCAGCATCTTGCGGGTGTCCGCCAGCAGCTGCGGCAGCACCTTGGTGTGGCCGACCACCGGCATGAAGTTGGTGTCCCCGCCCCAGCGCGGCACCACGTGCTGGTGCAGGTGCGCGGCGATCCCGGCCCCGGCGGCCGCGCCCTGGTTCATCCCGATGTTGAACCCGTGCGCCCCCGAGGCCGCGCGCAGCGCGGTCATCGCCCGCTTGGTGAAGTCCGCCAGCTCGGCCGTCTCCGCCTCGTCGAGGTCGGTGTAGTCGGCCACGTGCCGGTACGGGACCACCATCAGGTGCCCGCCGTTGTACGGGTACAGGTTCAGCACCGCGAACACGGAGCTCCCCCGGGCGATGATCAGCCCGTCCTCGTCGCTCAGCGACGGGATCGAGCAGAACGGACAACCGTCGTCCGGAGCCGGGCCGGTGGGCTTGTTCTCACCCTGGATGTACGCCATCCGATGGGGGGTCCACAGGCGGCGGAAGCCGTCCGGCTCACCGACACCCCGCTGCAGTTCCGGCTCAGTCGTCATGCTGATCAGCATATTCGCCCAACCGTGCTTGCGAAGCCGTGCGGGGCAGACTCCTGGAGAGCCCGCCCCGCACGCGATCGTCCGACTACGGCGTCACACCTGGATGCGGTTCTTCACCGCGTCCACGATCTCGGCGACGGCCTCGGCCACCGGCACACCGTTCTTCTGCTCGCCGTTGCGGTAGCGGAAGGAGACCGCGCCCGCCTCGACGTCGTCGTTGCCGGCGATCAGCATGAACGGAACCTTGGTCTTCTGAGCGTTCCTGATCTTCTTCTGCATGCGGTCGTCCGAGGTGTCCACCTCGACGCGGATCCCGTGCTTCTTCAGCTCGGCCGCGACATCCAGCAGGTACGGCACGTGCTCGTCGGTGATCGGGATGCCGGTCACGGTGACCGGGGCCAGCCACGGCGGCATGGCACCGGCGTAGTGCTCCAGCAGCACCGCGAAGAAGCGCTCGATCGAACCGAACAGCGCGCGGTGGATCATGACCGGCCGCTGACGCGAGCCGTCCGCCGCGGTGTACTCCAGGTCGAAGCGCTCCGGCAGGTTGAAGTCGAGCTGGATGGTCGACATCTGCCAGGTACGGCCGATGGCGTCCTTGGCCTGCACCGAGATCTTCGGGCCGTAGAAGGCCGCGCCACCCGGGTCCGGAACCAGCGGCAGCCCCTGCTTCTCGGCCACGGCGGCGAGGACCCGGGTGGCCTCCTCCCAGGTCTCGTCCGAGCCGACGAACTTCTCCGGGTCCTTGGTCGACAGCTCCAGGTAGAAGTCGGTCAGACCGTAGTCACGAAGCAGGTTGAGCACGAAGGTCAGGGTCGAGTCGAGCTCGTCCGCCATCTGCTCGCGGGTGCAGTAGATGTGGGCGTCGTCCTGCGTGAAGCCGCGGGCACGGGTCAGACCGTGCACGACACCCGACTTCTCGTAGCGGTACACCGTCCCGAACTCGAAGAGGCGCAGCGGCAGTTCACGGTACGAGCGGCCGCGCGCGTCGAAGATCAGGTTGTGCATCGGGCAGTTCATCGGCTTGAGGTAGTAGTCCACGCCCTCGTCGAGCTGCATGGGCGGGTACATGCCGTCCGCGTACCAGTCGAGGTGGCCGCTCTTCTCGAAGAGCTTCCCCTTGGTGGCGTGCGGGGTGTAGACGAACTCGTAGCCCTCCTCCTCGTGCCGCTTGCGCGAGTAGTCCTCCATGGCGCGGCGGATGATGCCGCCCTTGGGGTGGAAGACGGCGAGGCCGGAGCCGATCTCCTCGGGGATGGAGAAGAGGTCGAGCTCGTTGCCGAGCTTGCGGTGGTCGCGCTTCTCGGCCTCGACGAGGAAGTCCAGGTGGGCCTTGAGCTCGTCCTTGGTCGGCCAGGCGGTGCCGTAGATGCGCTGCAGCATCGGGTTCTTCTCGCTGCCGCGCCAGTAGGCGGCCGCGTTGCGCATCAGCTTGAACGCCGGGATGTGGCGGGTGCTGGGCAGGTGCGGGCCGCGGCAGAGGTCGCCCCAGCACTGCTCGCCGCTCTTGGCGTCCAGGTTGTCGTAGATGGTGAGCTCACCGGCGCCGACCTCGACGTCGGCACCCTCGCCGGCGGTGGCGGCGGAGCCCTTGAGGCCGATCAGCTCGAGCTTGTACGGCTCGGCGGCGAGCTCCTCGCGGGCGGACTCGTCGGTGACCACGCGGCGGGAGAACTTCTGCCCGCGCTTGATGATCTCCTGCATCTTCTTCTCGATGGCCTTGAGGTCATCGGGGTGGAAGGGCTTCTCGACGTCGAAGTCGTAGTAGAAGCCGTCCTTGACCGGCGGACCGATGCCGAGCTTGGCCTCGGGGTAGAGCTGCTGCACGGCCTGGGCCATGACGTGCGCGGTGGAGTGGCGCAGGATGTCGAGGCCGTCCTTGCTGTCGATCGCGACCGGCTCGACCTCCTCGCCGTCCTGGAGGACGTGGGCGAGGTCCCTGAGCTGGCCGCCGACGCGGGCGGCGATGACCGAGCGGTCGTCGGCGAAGAGCTCGGCGGCCGTAGTGCCCGTCGTCACCACGCGCTCTTCCCGATCGGGTTCGCGGCTGATGATTACCCGGACGTCCGTCACCGGTCTCTCCTGACGTGCTGGATTTCAGAGGACGCAACACTGCGCTGCGCGTGACGATGGTACCGAGAGCGCCACCCGCACCGCGCACCTACGTCCGCTCTCCCCTTTCCTGGAGCCCCTTGAGCAGCCGCTCGCGCTCGCCCTCCCCCCAACCGCACAGCTCCAGGCCGTGCGGCCGGGTCAGCCGGCGGAATCCGTCGCGCCGCTCCAGGCGGCCGGAGACCCGGACCGGGACCCCGGAGAGGTGGGCCTCGGCGGCGAGCCGGTAGTCGGGGTCGGGCAGGCGCAGCTTGAGTTCGCGGACCTCGGCTCCGTCGAGCACCCGCAGCCGCACCGAGCCCGGTCCTGAGGGGTCGGCGCGCTTGAGCCGGACCACCACGGCGACCACGGTGACGTCGACGGCGGGCTCGATACGTTCCAGCAGTTCGGCGGCCTCGGTCAGGGCGGGCAGGTCGCCGGGTGAGAAGTCGAGGTCGATCCGGCGGTCACCGAAACCGCCCGGGGTTCCGGCGGCGGGTGACCAGGCGACGGTGAGCCGGGCGGCGGTGGCACCGCGCACCAGGTCCTCGACCGACTGGACGAGTTCCCGGCTGACTCCGGACCGGACGGCGTTCCCGAAGGCCTCGGGCCCTCCGCTGACCCTCCGGTAGTCGACGGCGTCGCGCAGCGCCTCCAGGGCGCGGACGAGCGTGGTGACGGCGGTCCGGCCCTCTGGGGCGGGGGTGTAGGCGGTGAGGGCCGCGCCCTGGTCGACGACGCCCTGTTCGACGAGCAGGACCCGGTCCAGGAAGTCCCCGGCGAGGCCGTCCAGCCGGGCGCCGTAGTAGGCGGCGCTGGTGCGCCCGGCCTTGGCCCCGGCGGCGAGCATCGCGCGGGCTGCCCGCTGGAGCCGTTCGGCGTCGTCCCAGGGGGTGGCATCGGCGGGGCCGGGCAGTTCGCGACGCCAGCTCAGCTCGTCGCCGGGGACGGCGAGGGCGAGCAGGATCGAGCGGGCGGAGGGGGTGCTGGAGCGGGAGAGGGCGGTGACGGCGTCGGTGAGGAGTTCGACCGCGTCGTCGAAGCCGTCCCCGGTGGGGACGAGGAGGCTGGTGCCGGGCTCGCCGTCGGGCGGGGTCCAGCGGCCGTACCGGGCGGCGGGTCCGCCACGGCGGATCCAGCCGTGCCGGGCGAGCAGGGTGGCGAGCACCGCGGGGTCGACGGTGGCCGGGTCCGGCAGGGCCGGGGTGTGGCCGTCCGGTCCGTGCGGCAGTGTCATGGGCGTGGTTCCTCGCTGCCGGGGCCGGGTGGTCACGGGCTGTCGCCCGCCCCGACCCGGGCCATGATGTCGCAGAGCGCGCGGTCGTCGAAGACCTTGTCGGTGGGGACCCGGACGTTGGTGCGCCGCTGCCCGGTGACGGGGTGGCCGGCCAGGTTGACCCAGTAGCAGCAGTGCCGCAGTTCGAGGGCGTCCGGGCGGGCCCGGAGCCAGTGGTCGACCCGGCGGGGCAGCAGCATCACGACCAGGATGCGCGGGACGGCGACCCGGGCGCGGGCGAGCTTGCGCAGGTGGTCGTTGTCCAGGGTGAAGCTGAAGAACGGCCCGGCCGGATCGGGCGCGATCTGCTGGGTCGCCTTGAGCTGGATCTTGATGGTGACCTCGTCGTCCACCTCGTGTTCCCGGTGGCCGTGGCTGACCTGCCAGTCGATGCCGTTGTCCGGGAACGGCTGGGAGAGCGAGCAGCCGGCCGCGGCGGCGACCGCGTGCAGGTAGCCGACCTGCAGCGTCTCCATGCAGGCGGTGACCGCGAGGTTCCCCCTGAGTGCGGCCGCCGCCCCGTCGGGCTGCGGCTGGGTCAGTGCCATCCCCCCGTGGCCTCCCCCGGCTCCGGGCCCGTCCGGATCCGGACGGGACTGTCGTGGGCAGGATCCCCGGTCGGGGCTGGGCCAAACGGGTTGAGCGGGCGTCAGGAACGGGTATCACCTGGGCGCGGATCGCACGCCTGAGGGGCAGTCATGCAGCAGCACTGGTACACCGGCCCACTCGCTTCCTTCGACACCGAGACCACCGGCGTGGACGTGGAGACCGATCGAATCGTCTCGGCCGCCCTGGTCGTCCAACTCGCCCCGGGCGCACCGGCGCAGACCACCACCTGGCTCGCCGACCCGGGCGTGCCGATCCCGGACGGCGCCCGGGCGGTGCACGGCATCACCGACGAGCGGGTCCGGGCGCACGGCCGGCCTGCCCGGGTGGTGGTGGCGGAGGTCACCCGCGCCCTGGCGGCCCAGGCGCGGGCCGGCCGCCCGGTGGTGGTGATGAACGCGCCCTACGATCTGACGCTGCTGGACCGGGAGTTGCGCCGCCACCACGGGCTGACGCTGAACGCCGGGCTGGACGGGGCCGGGCTGGTGGTGCTGGATCCACGGGTGCTGGACAAGCACGTGGACCGCTACCGCAAGGGCCGCCGGACGCTTACCGACCTGTGCGCCCACTACGGGGTGGACCTCACCGGGGCGCACGACGCGGCGGCGGACGCGACGGCGGCCATGTCGCTGATCCGGCGAATAGGCGCCCGCTACCCGGCGGCGCTCGGCGGACTGTCGGCGGCGGAGCTGCACCTGCGGCAGGCGGTCTGGCACGCGGCGCAGGCGCGCGGGCTACAGGCCTGGTTCGACCGGTCGGGGGCGCCGGAGCGGGTGGACCTGTCCTGGCCGCTGCGGCCGGCACGGTGCGCCTGCGGCCGCCGGATGGAGCCCGAACACGGTTGCGAGGCGGCCGCGTAGGCCCCGGGAACGCCGCAGGCCCCGACCGGTTTCCTGGTCGGGGCCTGCGTGCTGTCCGGTGGGCGATACTGGGATCGAACCAGTGACCCCTTCGGTGTGAACGAAGTGCTCTCCCGCTGAGCTAATCGCCCGGGCAACGAGAAGAACTGTAGCACCAATCGGGGGCGGTCGTACAACTCGCTCTTCCGGAGTACGGCCGACAGAACCACAGAACTCGCGCTCCGCGCGGAAGGTGACTGACCCTCAGCCGGATTTGCGGCCGGCACTCCGAGGGGATTCCGGAAATACATGTGAGGCCCAGCCGATAATCGACTGGGCCTCACATATCACAATGCATTCCGGTGGGCGATACTGGGATCGAACCAGTGACCCCTTCGGTGTGAACGAAGTGCTCTCCCGCTGAGCTAATCGCCCGGGTGCAGGGAAAACATTACCGCATCCCGGAGGGTGCTCCGAACACCCCGCCCTCCCACCGCCCCCGCCCCGGGCTCCCCGGCGGCCCCCGTCCGCCCCAGCCCCTGCGCCCAAGGGCCCCGAGCCGCACCTCCGCCTCCCTCCACCGCCCACGCCTCCCGCCCGCACGCACGACTCGTCGGGCCCGGCCGCACCACCCGCTCCCCTGTTCCCAGCCCTCTCGGTGCTTCGTACAGGAGGGGTACGGGCCGGCCCGGAATCCACCAGAGAAGAACCGCCGGTAATGCCCCGGGCGGGTACTCCGCGACGATTCCGCAATGCGCCGTAAGGGGTACGACTCGCGCCCGAATCGGGACAGAGGGGTTTACATCGGTCTTGGAGGTGGGATGGTCCGTTCGCCGACGTGCGATTCCCCGAGCGCACACTGAGCGAAAGGCCATGGCGCTTATGAACACCACGGTCAGCTGCGAGCTGCACCTGCGCCTCATCGTGTCCAGCGAGTCCTCACTGCCCGTCCCCGCGGGCCTTCGCTACGACACCGCCGACCCCTACGCCGTGCACGCCACGTTCCACACGGGCGCCGACGAGACCGTGGAGTGGGTGTTCGCCCGAGATCTCCTCGCGGAGGGGCTGCATCGACCCACCGGTACCGGCGACGTCCGGGTGTGGCCGTCGCGCAGCCACGGGCAAGGGGTGGTCTGCATCGCACTGAGCTCTCCGGAAGGAGAAGCCCTGCTGGAGGCCCCGGCCCGGGCGCTTGAGTCGTTCCTCAAGCGGACGGACGCCGCGGTGCCCCCCGGCACCGAACACCGTCACTTCGACCTCGACCGGGAGCTGTCCCACATCCTCGCCGAAAGCTGATCCCGCCCGCAGGCGGTGCAGCCCCGCTGTCGGCGGGGCCGTGTTTCCTGCCTGCTGTCATCGCGGCCGTCCTACTCGGGGGCACGGCAGCGGACTCAGCCGCGCGCGACGCGGTCTCGGGGCCGGTGAACGGCCCGCTCCCCTCGGAGCGGGCCCCCAGCACCGCAGGCGCCCGGCACCGGAGCCGGCCATCCGTACGGGTGGCCGGCCTCGTTGCCGGGCGCCTTCGTCCTTCCTCTCCTCCGACGGCCCTACGCGCCTCCCCCGGGGGGTCCACCGCGGGACTCGGCGCGGGCCCGGCGACCGCTTTGGGCCACTCTGACGGGATCCGTACAAGCCTTCGAACAAAGGCGCCGCCCTTATGCCGCAAGGGCCGGTATGGTCTGGGGTAACCGTGGACGCGGGGTACCGGAGTCCCCCTGCGCGAGGAGTCCCAACGTGCTGATCACCCATGACACCGAGTGCGCGCTGAGCATCCTCGTCGATCTGCTCAACACCGCACCCGAGGTGTGCGGAGACGAGCGGCTGCCGGACGTCGCCGCACTGGACGCCTTCGTGGACCGCCAGGAGATCAGCGAGATCGACTCGCTCACCGAGGACGACCTGCACCAGGTGCAGGAACTGCGCACCCGGCTGCGCGAGGTCTTCGGGACGGAGTCCACCGAAGAGGCCGCCGAGCTGGTCAACGCGATCGTCGCGGCCGCCGGGACGACGCCCCGGCTGGTCAACCACGACCACCACGACTGGCACATCCACTACTTCGCGCCGCACGCCGCGCTCGGCCCCCACCTCGCGGCCGAGCTGGGCATGGCGCTGGCCTTCATCCTGATGGCGGGCGAGCGGGAGCGGCTGCGCCGGTGCGAGGCGCCGGACTGCGCGCGGGTCTTCGTGGACCTCTCCCGGAACCGCTCGCGGCGCTACTGCGACAGCCGCACCTGCGGCAACCGGCTGCACGTCGCCGCCTACCGGGCGCGGCAGCGGTCGGCGGAGGCCGTCGCCTCCGCCTGACGCGCTCCGGCCGGTGGGCCAGGGTGCCCGAGTGCCCGGCTGTGCGCCCGCGGGCCCGTGGGCGCGGCTCAGATGCCGCGCTTGCGGAGGATCTCCTCGATGTCGGCGAAGTCGCCGAGGCCGTCGTCGTGCTTGCCCGTCTGCTTCTTGGGAGCCCTCGGCGCCTCGGGTGCCTGGGCCACCGCCGGGCGCTCGGGGGCCGGTCCGGCGGCGGCCGGACGCTCCGCCGGGGCCTCCACGGCGCCGCGGCGGCCCACCCAGCGGGTGGTGACCAGCAAGGCGGCGGAGACGCCGAGCAGCACGATGCCGGCCCACACCCGGGGGTCGAGCACCAGCTTGGCCGCCCAGTCGGCGAACTCCCGGCCGATGGTGCTCGCCAGCGGGAACAGCCCGGTCAGGTAGAGCCCCGCGGGCAGCAGGGCCACCGCGAACCAGCGGGTGGCCGAGAGGAAGCGCCGGCGCCAGGCCCGCTGGCCCGCGACGGCCACTCCGCCGGCCGTGAGGAGGAAACTGATCGCGGCGGTCAGCACGAGTGGGCCCCTTCGCTTCCGATCGTCCTGGTCATCGGTGCCTCCCTCTCGGTCCGCCCTCGGGCGCACCGCCGGGCGGGAGCGGGCACCCACTAGTGGAACACTGGGGGGATGATCGATGGTTCCCTCCCCCGCCTCGAGTTCTGGTGCGACCTCCAGTGCCCGGACTGCCGCACCGCGCTGGACGACGTACGGGCGCTGCGCGCGCAGTACGGCGACGCACTCTCCGTGGAGCTGCGGCACTTCCCGCTGGAGAAGCACAAGCACGCCTACGCCGCGGCGGAGGCGGCCGAGGAGGCGTTCGACCAGGGGCTGGGGTGGCCGTTCGTGGAGGCTCTGCTCGCGCGGGTCGAGGAGCTGGACGCGCGGGGGCAGCAGGTGTTGCTGGAGGTGGCCCGGGAGGTCGGGGCGGACGTCGAGGAGGTCGACACCGCGCTGATCGACGGCCGGCACATGCTGACCGTGGACGCCGACCAGGCCGAGGGCAGGGCGATCGGGGTCACCGGCACGCCGACGTACGTGATCGGCCGGGAGCGGCTGGACGGCGGCAAGAGCCAGGAGGGGCTGCGCGAGCGGATCGTCGCCGCCATCGAGGCGGCGCGGGCTTCCTGACGCCGCGTTCTGACGTCCCGTCAATTCCTCACAGCTGCTTGCCGTAGCAGCGGTTGACGGTCCGGTAGCCGAGCGAGGCGTAGAGCCGCAGGGCGACCTCGTTGCCGGAGAAGACGTTCAGGCCGAGTTCGCGCACCCCGGCGGCCAGGCACTCCTGTTCGGCGAGCAGCATCAGGGCGCGACCGTGTCCCCGGCCCCGGTGGGCCGGGGACACCTCGACCACCATGACCCAGGCGAGCGGGGTGCCGTCCGGCAGGTCGCGCAGGTGGAGGTCCACCCAGAGCGAGCCGAGCGGCTCGGGGGCCGTCCGGTCGTCGCCGCCCGCCCGGTAGAGGCGGCGCAGGGCGACGCCGGGGGTGTCGGCGCCCTGCTGGAGGACGTTGCGGTGGTCCAGGTGCGATTTGGCCCGGGCCTGCTCCTCGGTGAGACCGGAGTCCACCAGGGAGCGGACGTACTCCCGGGCAGCCCGGTCGAGCCACGCCGGGAACTCCGCGGCGCCGATCGGGCGGGCGATGACGCCGGCGGGCAGGGCGGGGGCGGTGGCCAGGGTCTTGCCCAGGTTCCGCATCCGCTCGGTGTAGCCGAGGGTGGCGGCGAGTCCGCGGGCGACCTGGGCGGACTCGGGGACGACCACGTCCGCCCGGGTGCAGCCCCAGGTGCGCAGCACCTCCTCCGCGGCCAGCGCGCCGAAGGTGCCGCGCCCCCGGCCACGACCCTCGACGATCTCCAACTCCGATATCTCACCCCAGAGTTGACCGCCGTGACGGGTGGAGGTGGTGCGCAGTCCGCCGACCTGGTGGCCGTTGCTCAGGATCCGCCAGCGTCTGGTGCGGCCACCGGCCGCAGTGGGTGTCTCCGGGCCCTCGGGGCGCAGCGTGGTGGTCATGGGTGGTCCCTTCCCTTCGTCGGGAAGGTTATCCGCGCCGCCCGTTCCGTCTGCTCGGGCGCTGCCCCGGGGTGGATCAGGGGTCGAGGTCGTCGCCGCTGCGCTCGGCGAAGACGGTCATGGCCTTGGCGGTGACCGGGCCGGTGCCGGGCAGTTCGCGGTCGTCGACGCGGGTGACGGCCTGGACGTCGCGGGTGGTGGAGGTCAGGAAGATCTCGTCGGCGTCCTGGAGGGCGCGGAGCGGGAGGTCGGCCTCCTCGGCGCCGCACCAGTCGATGACCAGCTGCCGGGTGATGCCGGCCAGGCAGCCGGAGGCGAGGGTGGGGGTGAGCAGGCGGCCGCCGATGACCACGAAGACGTTGGAGCCGGTGCCCTCGCAGAGCCGGCCGGCGGTGTTGGCGAACAGTGCCTCGGAGGCGCCGGCGCGGTGGGCGGCGGCGAGGGCGACGACGTTCTCCGCGTAGGAGGTGGTCTTGAGGCCGGCGACGGCGCTGTGCTCGTTGCGGCGCCAGGGGACGACGGCGACGGCGGTCTCGTCGGGGCGGCGGTGGATGGCGCCGAGGGCGACGACCAGGGTGGGGCCGGTGGTGCCGCGCTCCGAGCCGAGCGGGGCGTTGCCGCCGGTGTAGGTGACGCGCAGGCGGCCGAGCGGGGCCGGGTTGGCGGCGAGGACCCGGGCGCAGGCCTCTCGGACCAGGTCGTGGTCGGGGTCGGGCAGGCCGAGGCCGCGGGCGGAGCGGGTGAGCCGGTCGAGGTGGCGGGTGACCGCGAAGGCCCGGCCGTCGACGGCCTTCATGGTCTCGAAGACGCCGTCGCCGGTGGTGAGGCCGTGGTCGAGGACCGAGACGGCGGCGTCGGCGGAGTCGACGAGGGTGCCGTTGACCCAGCTCGTGGTGCGGTTGTGCATCGAGGGCTGCTCCTAGGCGCGGTGCGGCTCGTGGGGGGTGCCGGTGTCGGTTTCGCTGGCGGTGTCACCGGCGGTTTTGCTGCCCGACGCTATCGCGACCAGCCGGGCCGCCTTCAGTTCGGTTTCCGCCCATTCGCGCTCGGGGTCGGAGCCCCAGGTGATGCCGGCGCCGGTGCCGAAGCGCAGGACGGGTGCCTGCGGGTCCTGCCGGTCGAGCCAGAAGGTGCGGATGCCGACGGCGAGTTCACCTTCGCCGCGGTCGGCGTCGACCCAGCCGACGGCACCGCAGTAGGGACCGCGGGGGGCGGTCTCCAGGGCGTCGATGATCCGCAGGGCGCTGGACTTGGGAGCGCCGGTGACGGAGCCGGGCGGGAAGGTGGCGGTGAGCAGTTCGGGCCAGCCGGAGCCGTCACGCAGGGTGCCCTCGACGGTGGAGACCAGGTGGACCAGGCCGGGGTGCTTCTCGACGACGCAGAGGTCGGGGACGGTGACGCTGCCGGTCTCGCAGACCCGGCCGAGGTCGTTGCGGACCAGGTCGACGATCATCACGTTCTCGGCGTGGTCCTTGTCGAGGAGGTCGTCCTCGGTGCGGCCGGTGCCCTTGATCGGGCCGGAGGAGACGGTGCGTCCGCTGCGGTGCAGGTAGAGCTCGGGGGAGGCGGTGGCGATCTCGACGCCGTGCCCGGGCAGCCGGATGGTGCCGGCGTAGGGGGCGGGGTTGCCGTGGGCGAGGAGGCCGGTGAGGGCGTCGATGTCGCTGCGGTCGGGGTCGGGCAGCGGTGCGGACAGCACTCGGCAGAGGTTGGCCTGGTAGACCTCGCCGGCGGCTATGTGCTCGCGGATGCGGCGCACGCCCGCGGTGTAGGCGGCGCGGTCCAGGGAGCTGCGCCAGCTGCCGGCGTCCGGGCCGTGCCAGCCTGCGCCCGACGGCGGGGCGGGGGCGGGGGCGGGGCGGACCTCGTCGAATCGGGCGCAGGTCAGCCGGCCCTCGAAGTCGTACGCGACGGCCCAGTAGCCGGAGGATTCGAGCGCGGCCGGGTCCGAGGTGACGTCGCGCAGTCCGGTGGCCACTCGGCCTGCGAAGCGGGCGAGCGGGGTGCGGGAATCGGGGTGGCCGGACACGGTTCTCCTGCGCGGTGGTGCTGGGGGCGGCGGTGCCTGAAGTGTAGGTCGGAGGGCGCGGCTCCGGTCGGGGCCGGCGCTTCCCGCGCCCCCGCGTACGGGCGGCCGAGTGCGTCGGGCGGGTGTGCGCCGGGTGACCTGCGGGTGATCGTCCGGGAGCGCCGCAGGTGGTGGCCGGTGACCGACCGGAAGGGCTGACGGGACGGCACGCGGCGGGCATCCCCTCGCCAGGCTGCGGGAACGGATTTTTAGCTGGCCCGGGAATCCGCTAGAGTTCAACACGTCGCCGGGGAGCGCAGCCGAAGAAAAGCGGTGAAGATCCCGGGAGACAGGCGGACGTGGCTCAGTTGGTAGAGCATCACCTTGCCAAGGTGAGGGTCGCGAGTTCGAATCTCGTCGTCCGCTCGATGGAGAACAGTGTAAGATCGTTCTTCGTGTGTTGCCTGGTGGAGTGGCCGAGAGGCGAGGCAACGGCCTGCAAAGCCGTGTACACGGGTTCAAATCCCGTCTCCACCTCCAAGAGGCTCTCCCGGACCTGCCGGGAGACCTCCCCGCGCGATTAGCTCAGCGGGAGAGCACTACCTTGACACGGTAGGGGTCACTGGTTCAATCCCAGTATCGCGCACGCCGGATCCTCCGGGATCTGCTGCACAACCGCCACACCAGGCGCGATTAGCTCAGCGGGAGAGCACTACCTTGACACGGTAGGGGTCACTGGTTCAATCCCAGTATCGCGCACAGTAACGGGCCCTTCGAGGCCTGCTGCACAACCGCCACACCAGGCGCGATTAGCTCAGCGGGAGAGCACTACCTTGACACGGTAGGGGTCACTGGTTCAATCCCAGTATCGCGCACAGTAACGGGCCCTTCGAGGCCTGCTGCACAACCGCCACACCAGGCGCGATTAGCTCAGCGGGAGAGCACTACCTTGACACGGTAGGGGTCACTGGTTCAATCCCAGTATCGCGCACAGTAACGGGCCCCTCGGGGCGCGCTGCACAACCGCCACACCAGGCGCGATTAGCTCAGCGGGAGAGCACTACCTTGACACGGTAGGGGTCACTGGTTCAATCCCAGTATCGCGCACAGTAACGGCCGAGGCCGCGATCCTTCAGGGTCGCGGCCTCGGCCGTCTGTCGTTCCGGTGCCGGTGAGAAGTTCCGGTGCCGGTGAGAAGGAGAAGAGCCGCGTACGGTCGTCCTCACCGACGTCCGTACGCGGCGTCTCCGCCTGCCGGGGCGCTCTGCGCACCGCTCTCGCCCGTCCGCGTGTCATCGCGGCCGCGGCCTCCCCGGCGGCACTGCTCCCCGTCCCCAGGGGAACAGTGCCCGTTCTGGTGTTCTCTTTCCGCGGCCTCGACGGCCTCGGCCGCCTCAGCGGGAGATCAGCTCGGCCAGGGCTTCGGCCTGGTTCGCCATCTGCTCCCACCCGCCGAAGAGCAGCACCAGGAGCACGGCGCACGGCAGGGCCATGGCCAGCGCGACGGCGGGGTGCCGGGTGGGCTGCTCGGCGGACTTGGGCTGGGTGAAGGCCGGCCGACGGCGGCGGGTGGTGGTGCCCGTCTGCTGTATTGCCATGGCCTTGCTCCTGATCCGGTCGAGTGGGCGCGGTGGACGGCTTACCTCGGGGGACGAGCTCCCCGTCCACCGCTGAGCACAACGCTATTGGTCAAGGGGCCGTCCGGACGTCATGCCGTCGTACTGTTCCGCGGGCATCCCGGAGGATGACGCTCAGACTCAAGGCGTACTACCGGAGAGGGAGGGCGGCCTCACCCCGCCCCCGAGGGAACCCTGAGGGGTAACCCCGAGAAACGATTCGGCGCCCCCGTGACCTGCAGCTCAGAGCACGATCCGACAATCGCACGATGGCTTGAGGTGTTGCGTATCAGCACACCGCAGCGGGCAGTCCGTAAGCTGTGCCAGACAGGAACTGACGATGCCCCAACCGACGGGGCCTCACCCACAGGCTGACGGAGAACGGGACATGGCGATGATGCGGCTGAGGCGTGAGGACCCCCGCATCGTCGGGCCGTACCGCCTCCACCGGCGACTCGGCGCCGGCGGCATGGGCGTGGTCTACCTCGGCTCCGACCGCCGCGGACAGCGCGTCGCCCTCAAGCTGATCCGCGCCGAGCTCGCCGAGGACCAGGAGTTCCGCACCCGCTTCGCCCGCGAGATCGCCGCCGCCTCCCGGATCCGGGGTGGCTGCACCGCACGGGTCGTCGGCTCCGACATCGAGGCCGACCGCCCCTGGCTCGCCACCGCGTACGTCCCCGGGCCGTCCCTCTACAAGCAGGTCGGCGACGAGGGACCGCTCAGCTGGCCGGAGGCCGCCCGGATCGGGGCCGCACTGGCCGACGGGCTGGTCAAGGTGCACGAGGCCGGGGTCGTCCACCGCGACCTCAAGCCCTCCAACATCCTGCTCTCGCCGCGCGGCCCGCGGATCATCGACTTCGGCATCGCGTGGTCGCGCGGCGCCAGCACCCTCACCCACGTCGGCACCGCGGTCGGCTCCCCCGGCTTCCTCGCCCCCGAGCAGGTGCGCGGCGCCGCCGTCACCCCGGCCACGGACGTCTTCGCCTTCGGTGCCACCCTCGCGTACGCGCTCACCGGGGACACCCCGTTCGGATCCGGGGCGTCCTCCGAAGTGATGCTGTACCGGGTCGTCCACGAGGAACCCGACCTGTCGGCCGTGCCGCCCCAGCTCGCCCCGCTGATCCGGGCCTGCCTGGCCAAGGAGCCCGCCGAGCGGCCCGGTGCGGCCGCACTGCACGAGCGGCTCAGCGAACTGGCCGTCCGCGGGGCGGCGACCGCCGGCGGCAGTGGGCGCGCGCCCCGGCGGGGCACGTCGCCGGCCGCCGCGGCTGCCGGGCCCACGGCGCCCGCCGGTGCACCGCGGGCGCCGCAGCAGGACGGCGGGCGGCAGATCCCGGCACCCGGGCGCTCTCCCGAACCGGCCGCGTCGGCGCCCCGGGCCCGGGCGGCGGCGGGGCGTCCCGGCGGGCAGGCGCCCGGCGCCCCGGGACGGCGCCAACAGGGCGGCCCGCTCCCCCGGCCCGAGCCGACGCCGGTCACCCGTCCACTGCGCAACCAGCCCCACACTCCCCCGCCGGCCCGCCCGCGGCCCCGGGACCGCCAGCACACCCCCGCCCCCGGCGGGCGGCCCGGCACGGCGCGCCAGCGGCTGCTGCGGCAACGGCTGGTGGTCTTCGTCACCGTGACGATCGGCGTCGCACTGGCCATCGCGGCGGCGCAGGGCTGCGAGAACCGGAGCAACCAGGGGGCGCGGTCGCTGGTCGTCCAGACCGCGGCCACCGCGGGTCGCGGCGGCGAACAGGCCGTATCCGGGACCTCGGTGGACGTCGCACCCCCGGCCTCCCCGACTCCGCTCCCGGCGGCCGCGCGCGGCACGGCGGACGGGGCGCTGGCACCCGCGCAGGGGCCGGGGCCCGTGGTCGACTGGCCCAACCGCGGCTACTCCGACGGGGCTGGCGGGCCCGCCATCGCGCTGAAGGACGGGCACTCGGCCGGGGCCGGACCGCAGCTGGCACTGAGCGCGGTGCTGCCGGCCCGGTACAAGGGCCAGCCGGCCGCGGTCGTCGTGCTGCGGCGAACTGAGGGATCGGCTCCGGCCGACCTCGTCCAGCTCTACACCTTCACCGGGGACACCCCCTCCGTCACCACCTCCCGCACCTCCACCGCCGACCCGCAGGCCACCACCACCTGGCGCCTGGACGGCAGCGCGGTCGTCCGCGAGGAACGCGTGGCCGCCACCGGCGCGGTCATCTCCACCCGCTACACCGTGCGCGCCGACGGCACCCTCGACGAGTCCTGGCCCGGCGCCGGCGCCTCCGGCGGCGCCATCCCCACCACCCCTCCTCCCGCCGCCGCCCCGGCCCCGCCGACAGCCCCAGCGAGCTGAAGGCGCAGCGGCCCCGTCGACTGCCGACGGCCGCGCCGCAGGGGAAGCCGGCCCGACCGACTTCCCGTGCACGCCCTGCGAGCTGCGGGCGGGTCTCGTGGCCGCCCGGCCCGTGGCCAGCGCGCCGCTCTGCCGGGGTGGCAGAGCGGCTGTGCTGTGCCGCACGATCCCGGAGTGGGACAGGAAGTCGGACGGGGCGACCTCCCGTGTTCGGCGGACACCGAGCCCGACCACCTCCAGCGCACGACGGCCGCCGGGCCGCGCGACCACCAGAGCCGTGCGTCACCGTGCGTCACGCAGACGCGCACGGGACGGCGGACAGGTCGACTTCCCGTACGCAGCGGGGCCGGTCAAGGCGTCGGCGGGACTGCGTGCAGCGCGCTCGGCGGTCCGCGCTGCGGTAGGCAGGTGCCGGCACCACCCCTCGGCCTCCCCGGTACGCGGATACCCGGGGGAAGCAGTTGCGCATGCCGGCTGATGCGACAGGCGTCACGGGGAGGGCGTGGGGGTCAGGGGGTGGTGACCGCGTAGAAGGCCACGGCGGCGGCGCCGACGTTGAGGGAGTCGATGCCGTGGGCCATGGGGATGCGGACGGGGTGGTGGGCGGCGGCGATGGCGTGGGGGGGTGAGGCCGTCGCCCTCGGCGCCGAGGAGGAGGGCGGTCCTGGGGAGGGCGTGGGGGGTGAAGGTGGCAAGGTCGACGGCGGTGTCGGCGGAGGTGAGGGCGAGGAGGGTGAAGCCGGCGTCGCGGACGGTGCCGAGGGCGGCTGGCCAGGGGTCGAGGCGGGCGTAGGGGACCGCGAACACTGCGCCCATGGAGACCTTGACGGCGCGCCGGTAGAGCGGGGCGGCGCAGTCCGGCGAGAGCAGGACGGCGTCCATGCCGAGGGCGGCGGCGCTGCGGAAGATGGCGCCGCCCGTCTTCCGTTTTTCGGTCTACCACGGAAGGCGAGCAGGTGGACCCCGTCCGTCTCGCTACCCCTGGCAGGCGGCACTCGGCCCGCCCGTGTCGGGCCGCCATCTCGGCGCGGCAGGTAGCAGCCGTTGCCGCGCAGCCAGCCGCGGGCGTGAGTTTGCGCAGCTTGCCACGCACTGGCTCCACGCTCGCGGTGCACACCGGGTATGCGGTGCCGGGGCCGCCCGCGAGGATCTTCTGGCAGGTGATCTCGTGGCGCCAGCAGTCGCCGAGGTCGTAGGTGTAGTTCAGGCAGCTGCCCTGCCAAGGCAACACGTCGGCGAGGAGAACGGTGTCCTCGTCGACGGCGTCCAGGTCGCACCAGGCGGGGGCGTAGGTGCGACGGCCGGGCCCCTGGAAGAGATGCAGGTGGTCGTCGTCCCAGTCCAGGACGGTGCGGATGACCTCGTGCAGATCGCCGAGGGCGAGGGTGGGGCGTACCAGGACGCGGCGCCATGCTCTGCAACCGGTCAGGGAGATCTTGAGCTGGTACACGCTGGGCTGTGACTGCTCGGCACCGCTGTGCGTTAGGTGGTCGGCGAGGGCCGCGGCGTCCGGGTGGCCGCTTGCGCGGACAGCGGTCAGACGCTCGGGGCCGTCGGCGCCCGGCAGGTCAAGGAGAAGTGGTGGGGCAACGACCACTGGCCGGCGCGCGCCATTTCGAGGATGCGGGCCCTGACATCCCCCGCGTCCAGCGTGCCGCCGGCGTTGGAGAGGACGGACAGAAGGACCGCGAGGCAGGTGGCTCGCTGGTCGTCGTCGAGCGGTCGGTCTGTCCCCGCACCGAGGGGGACGGCCGCCGACAGAGCGTCCAGCCAGCGCCGCAGGACGGTCTCCGACGGCAACTTCGACCAGTCCGCCTCCGCTGCAGCGCCGTGGCCCCGGCGCCCGGTGGCTGGGCCTCTCAGACCGTGCCGAAGGTCGCGCTCAGCCATGCCAGGTCGGCAGCGGCCCTGGCCCGCGCGTTCGCGGCGCTCGTGAAGAGCTTGTCGGTCTTGGTCAGCACCAGGGTGTAAGGGCGCCCCTGCCGGCGGGTCTGGTGCCGTACCGGCAGCTCCGCCGCGTCAATCCGGGAGTGGATATGGCGACGCCCGTCCTTCGCCAGCGGCCACTCGTGGACCCGCTGCCTCCGCGAGCCGAGAAACGTTCCCAGCCGAGCGCAGAGGTCGCACCCGCACCCGGTCCACGAGATCGACCAGTCGTCTTCACTGCGCGGCGGCGCAGCGGCGATCCGGCCGAGCCGCCGTGCGCAGTCCCGGGCGAGCGGGTTGAGCCCGCCGTCCCCCGCGCGTGTGCCAGGCGCAGCGCCGGCATCAGGCACTCCAGGACGGTATCCGCGTACGCGTGCAATGTTCCCGTGATCTCGTCGCGGATCTCGTCGTCAGCCACTTCGAGGAGCCGCGCCAGAGGTGCGCTCAGGATCTCCAGCTGCGCCCGGCGGAGGTCGCTCTGCGCGATGGTAGTCCCTTGCCGGAGCCCACCGCCCAGCCAGCGCCACACTTCGGCTGCCAAGTGCCGCGCCACGTCCGGGTTGCCGGCGGTACGCAGCGCTGCGTACAGCTCGGGCAGTGTGCTGCCGACCCATTCGGACAGGCCGGTCCGATGGCGCCGCTCCGATCCGAACCAGCCGCCGATGACACTCCGCGTCCAGTCCTCGCCGTACAGCCCCGCCACTGCCGCCAGCCCGTCCGTGTGCTCCCGCGCGAGCAGCCCGGCATGGAACGGCTCCAACAGCATCGCGGCCGTCCCGGCCGCGTTCACGGCCTCCGCCGCGTCCAGGGCCTCGGTGAGCAGGCCCGCCTCTGCTTCCAGCCCTCCCCAGAATGGTGCGAGGGACTCCGCCGCGCTCCGCGCGCTCGGCAGATCTCCCACGTCGACGCGGGAGCGGATTTCGCGCAGAGCCCACCGGAACCCGGCCTCGGCCCGCGCCGCGAACGCCCTCTCGCGCGGCCACACGACGACCGCGGCCCGCCGGTACCACCGGTCCAGCGTGTTGCCGTAGTTGCCCATGTAGCCCTCGTACTCGGACTGGTAGGGCGTCAGACTCGCGTTCGGGGTGGCGGTGCACACCTCGTAGTCGCGGACGTGCAGCGAGACCGGTTCACCGCCGGTGCCGTCCTGTCCGGTCCACCAGTCGAGGGTGATCTCGTCGTCGATCAGCTCGTTGAGGTGGTAGTCCTCAAGGGCCTCGTCCGCCGCTTCGATCCTGTCCTCCTCGTCCTCCTCCTCGTCCTCGTAGCGGTAGTAGTCGTTCCACGGGTCGTCGCCGTCGGGCAGGGCGTCCCACGTCTCCTTCACCTCGGCGAGTGCCAGCATCGTCTCGCATCCAGCCTGCTCCGCTGCGGCGCGCAGCAACGCTGCTCGCTACGCGTCGGCGCCCTTGAGCCGGTTCCGGATCAGGCCCCGTTGGGTGTATTCGTGGTCTAGCAGGAAGACCAGCCGGTTCGGCGGGGCGAGGTCGGGGCCTCCGTAGCGTGGGGTGGCCGGCGTGCTGAAGTGCTCGGTGAGGAAACGTGCCGACTCGATGGCGGGACCGGTCCGCGTGGCCGGGGAAACGGCGTCGGCGAGCAGGTTGAAGGTGAGCGTGTGACGGTACCCGGACGTGACGGGCTTCACCTGGTGGCGGCAGTCGGCGTAGAACGCGACGAAGGTCAGTTCGTCCTTCGAGGCCCGGTAGACGACGCTTTCCCCGGAATGGTCGATGATCAGTTCCCCGCCGGTGTGCGCCGAAGGCAGGGACACCACCAGGGTGCCTACCATCGCGTCGTCCTTCTCCGAGTCCTGATGGGGGAGGAAGAACTGCCCCTTGCCGTAGATCAGCATCGAGTGCGGTTCGGCTCGGAGACGGGACCCGCGCGGCAGCCCGAGCTCGGCACGGAAGTGCTCCAAGGCCTTGCCGAGCAGCGCCGGCCTCACTACGACATGGACGAGTACGTCCACACCACGGTAGGGGACGACCTGCCCGGTTTCCCGTGACCCGGTTCGTCGGCCAGCGGATCCTCTCCGTCCGGGAGATCCACTACCAGCACCGCAACTACGACTTCGCCGTCGGCATCACCCTCCAGTTCTCCAGTGGCACCACCCGCATCCTCAATCTCGCAGACGAGGTCGTCCTGGCCCATGACCAGCACCTGGGGTCCGGTCGAAGAGCAGCTCTGCGAGGCGACGGCTCCCACGCTAGGGAATCGCCGACCAGCGACCCGCTGTGCACCGGTGGCAGTGTCAGTACCTCATGTCACTGTGCGACCCGTGATCAACAATCTTGAGGGCGTCGACCGCGTCGACTGGTCGTCGATGGGTCACGCCTACGGTCCGGCCGACGAAGTCCCGCTGTGGCTGGAGCAGATGGCCTCGCCCGACCCCGACGTCCGGGAGAGGGCCTTCAGCAGCTTCTACAGCTCGGCCCACCACCAGGGCGACGTCTACTCGTGCACGGCAGCGAGCCTGCCGTTCCTGTTCGCGCTCGCCGACGATCCCCAGGCGCCCGACCGCGCGGCTGTCATCCGCCTCCTGCTCAGCATCGGCAGCGCGGCGCTGGACTGCGACCCCGACGGCGTCTACTACAGTCCGTCCGGCCACGCGTCGACGCCCCATGCGGATGTCGTGCCTCAGATGCGTGAGCGCGTCGAGGACTTCATCCGGCACGCGGCGGACCCGGACCCGCAGGTGCGGCAGGCTGCCGTCCCAGCCCTGGGGCTGTTTCTCGACGACGCCGGCCGGGCGTTCGCCCTGCTGCGTGAGCGGCTGGCGGCCGAGACCGGCACTGTGGAGCGGCTACTGGTCATCGAGGCGGCCGCGACACTGGCCCAAAGACTGCCAGCCGCGCTCGGCCCGGTGACGACCTGGCTTGCCGCCCTGGCGGCCGACCCCGCGCCGGACGCCGACATCCGGCTCGCCGCCCTCGTCCACCGGGCCGCCTGCACACCGGAGGCGATCGATGCCGGCCTCGTCCCGACGGCGACCCATCTGCTCCAGCAGCTCACACCCGAGCCCACGCCCCAGGACGAGATCGACACCCGGCCAGCCGACTGCGGGCAATGCACCTGCGCAGACCTCGCCGCCGCACCGGCACCGAACCCGGGTGTCCCGCCGCAGCTCGCCGCCATCTTCGCCGACCTCGACCGGCACGGCCGTGTACACGCCCCGACCACCGAGCTGCTGACCACCCTTCACCGGCTCCTGGACAGACGGGTGCCCGAGCGCACGGCCCTGCTCACCACCCAACTCCGCAGCCTGGACCGGGCCACCCGGTACGACGCCATCGGGATGGCCAAGGCCCTGGTCGGCTCCTGGCGCGGCGACCACTCCGGCCTCGTCCGACTGCTCGCCGACTGCCTGCTGCCCCAGGACCCGTACACCGCCGCCGAAGCGGCCGAGACCCTCAGCCGACTCCCCGCCGCCCTGACCGAACCCGCCCGCGAGGCCCTGGCCGCCTTCGTCCAAGCCCACCGCACCGCCCACGGGCCGACCGTTTGGACCACACCGCACCCCATGCTGCGCCGGGCTCACCAGGAGGCGGTCACGGCATTGGCCCGCCTCGGCGACGAGCGTGCCCTGCCCGGGCTGCTGACGGCGCTGGACATCGACGCCGATGCCTGGCGCGCGGTGCAGGTCGCCGGCTACCTCCCCCAGGCCGCCGGGGAACTGCTTCCCAGGCTGTCCCGGCGCCTGGCCGACGCGGACTTCTCGCAGGACTGGTCCTGGTCGGACGCTCGCGCGCTGGTCGCCGCCCTTCGCCGGCTAGGCGACCCGGCGGCCGTACCCGCACTCATCGCAGCCGTGACCGCCTCCGTCCGGCAGGGGCAGTGGCGCGGCGCAGCCGCCGCCCTCCACGCGCTGGCCCGCTTCGGCACCGGCGCCGCCTGCGCCCTGGAGACGGTCCGGCCGCTCGCCGACGCCGAGGACCTGGACCTGCGCCTCGCCGCGGCAGAAGCCCTGTGGGCCCTCGAACGCGACCCCGCGGATGCCGTCCCGCGCCTGACCGACCTGCTCGACACCCACAAGCAGCAGGACGCGGCCGCCGTCCTCGGCCGGATCGGAGCGCCGGCGACCGCGGCCCTGCCCCACCTGCGGCAGATACTCCACGCCGGGCACGAGCGGACCCGGGTGCACGCCGCCGCCGCGATCTACGACATCGGCGGCCCGGCCGAGGCAGAGGTCGTCCTGCCCGTGCTATTGGAGGTCTGGGAGAGGAACGACTCGACCGCCAACCACGTACTGAAGTGCCTGCAGCGGATGGGCCCCGCCGCCGCGCCCGCCCTTCCCCGGATCCGTGTGGAACTTGCCCTGGCCCGCCGCAGCGGCGGCTTCTTCAAGAGTGTCGAGGACGACGAGGCACTGCAGCGCGCCGCCCTGGCCGTCATCAACCAGCTGGCCTGAGGCGGGCCTGCTCGGCCTGGTCCTGGGGGAACCGGCAGCCCTGAGACACCCGGGCAGGGGGTTGGAACATCGGAACGACGCGAACGGACGGCCACGGCTCGGATGGTGAACTCGGCCCAACCGGAATCGGCCCCAGCGTTCCGGCTGCCGACGCGCCCGGTCGACGTTCCAGCAGTTCCCCAAGGCGGCAGCTGCCTACTCGCGTGCGCGGCCGGAGAGGAAGCGCCGAACCTTGCGCCACGGCACTGCCTTGCTGGTGATCCGCCGGCTGGAGGAAGTCAAGGGTTACCCTGAGTGATCTACCGGACCAGCTCGCGTCACGGGCGGGTCGCGTAGAAGGCCACCGCCGAGGCCGCTGCGACGTTGAGCGAGTCGACACCGGCATCCATCGGGATGCGGACATGCTCGTCGACCGAAGCGAGTGTCTTGGCGGCGAGGCCGTCGCCCTCCGTGCCGAAAACCAGGGCAAGCTTCTCGTCGTCCCGCGAAGCGAGTTCATCGAGGGTGATCGCCTGGTCGCTCAGGCACAGCGCCGCGACTGTGAAGCCTGCGGAACGCAGGATCTCGATGTCCTTCGGCCAGGCCTCCAGGCGAGTCCACGGCACCTGGAAGACGGCACCCATCGACACCTTCACGGACCGGCGGTAGAGGGGATCGGCACAGCGCGGGGTGAGGAAGATCACGTCGACGCCCAGGGCGGCCGCGTTCCTGAAGGCCGCCCCCATGTTGGCGTGATCGACGATATCCTCGAACACGGCGACGCGCCGAACTGCATGTTCCGGTAGACCCAAAGGCAACACCGCGCCGAGGTTGGTGTGGTCGACCAGGCCTTCCAGGACGGCGACGCGGCGGGCGCCGGTGAGCAGGTCGGCGGCGTCGGGGAGGGGCTTGCGTTCCATCGAGGCGAGGGCGCCGCGGTGGACGTGGTAGCCGGTGACGGCTTCGGCGAGCGCGGGTTCGACCACGTGCACGGGGGCGTCGGCGGCGGCGATGACGTCGGCCATCACGTCCAGCCACTTGGCCGTCAGCAGCATCGACCGCATCCGGTAGCCGGCGGCGAGGGCGCGGCGGATGACCTTCTCCCCCTCGGCGATGAAGAGGCCTTCGGCGGGTTCGCGGCGGCGGCGCAGTTCGACGTCGGTGAGGCCGGTGTAGTCGGCGAGGCGGGGGTCGGCCGGGTCGGTGATGGTGCTGGGTTCGGACACCCTGCGATCTTGCCAAGCCGGGGCGGGGAAGGCCAAACGGTCCGGATGACGGGGTGGTCCGGGGCTGGCTGGGATGTAAGCATGGCGGTATGGCCCGAAATCCGGGCCGATCCTGGGCTCCGTCGGCCTCTGGTGCCACCGGCGACGCCGGCTCCTTCGGTGGGCGCCCACACGGTCGGCAACAGTTGCCACGCGCGAAGCGCCCGCGACCGGCACGGCACCGGTCGGTGGCCGGGCAGGTGTTCGCGCTCCAGATCCTGGTCGTGCTGCTGCTGGTGGCCGGAGCCGCGGTCGCGTTGGTGGTGCAGTCGCACAAGGACGCCGACCGCGAGGCCACCAACCGGTCGGTGGCGGTCGCCCAGTCCTTCGCCAACTCGCCGGGCATGGTGGTCGCATTGCGCTCGCCGGACCCGACCGCGCTCCTCCAGCCGAAGGCGGAGTCCGCGCGGATCGCCTCGGGCGTGGACTTCATCGTGGTGATGAACAACCAGGGCATCCGCTACACCCACCCCAACCCGGCCCGGATCGGCCACCAGTTCATCGGGATCTACGAGCCTGCGGTGCACGGCCAGGTGGTGACCCAGCACCTCACCGGCACGCTCGGCCCGCTGGTCCAGGCGGTGGTCCCGGTGTACGCGCCGGACGGCTCGGTGGTCGGGCTGGTCTCGGCGGGGGTCACCCTCAGCAAGGTCTCCACAGCGAGCGAGCGCCAGCTGCCGGTGGTCCTGGGCGCCGCGGCGGGCGCGATCGGGCTGGCGACGCTGGGCACGGCGCTGATCAGCCGACGGCTGCGGCGGCAGACCCACGGGCTGGGCCCGGTCGAGATGACGCGGATGTACGAGCACCACGCGGCGGTGCTGCACGCGGTGCGCGAGGGCGTGATGATCGTCGCCGGGGACGGGCGGCTGCAGCTCTGCAACGACGAGGCGCGCCGGCTGCTGGACCTGCCGCCGGACGCCGAGGGCCGTCCGGTGACCGAGCTGGGCCTGGACCCGGCCCCGCTGGAACTGCTGACCGCCGACCGTCCGGTGACCGACGAGGTGGTGCTGGCCGGGGAGCTGCTGCTCGCGGTGAACGTCCGGCTGACCGACCAGGACGGCGGCCCGCCCGGCTGCGTCGCCACCCTGCGCGACTCCACCGAGCTGATGGCTCTGACCGGCCGGGCCGAGGGCGCGCAGCGGCGGCTGCGGTTGCTGTACGACGCGGGCATGACGGTGGGCAGCACGCTGGACGTCACCCGGACCGCGGAGGAGCTGGCGCAGGTCGCGGTGCCGCGGTTCGCGGACTTCGTCACGGTGGACCTCGCGGAGCAGGTGCTCGCGGGCGAGGAGCCGCCGCGGGGCACCTCGCTGGGGCGGATGCGGCGGGCGGCCGTCACCGGGACGAGGGCTGACGGCCCGTTCTACCCGGTGGGCACCGTCCTGGACGTGGTCCCGGCCACCCCGCTGGCCAGGGTGCTGCACAGCGGCGTGCCCGGCCTGGAACCGCGGCTGCCCGAGGCGCAGGGCTGGCGGGACCAGGACCCGGAGCGCTCGGCGCAGCTGCTGGCGTACGGCGTGCACTCGCTGGTACGGGTGCCGCTGCGGGCGCGCGGGGTGCTGCTGGGGGTGGTCCGGTTCTGGCGGGCGGAGCGGCCGGAGCCGTTCGAGTCGGAGGACCTGACGCTGGCCGAGGAGCTGGTGGCGCACGCGGCGGTGTGCATCGACAACGCGCGCCGGTACACCCGCGAGCACGCGATGGCGGTGACCCTGCAGCACAGCCTGCTGCCGCGCAGCCTGCCGGAGCAGAACGCGCTGGAGGTGGCGCACCGCTACCTGCCGGCCCAGGCCGGGGTGGGCGGGGACTGGTTCGACGTGATCCCGCTGCCGGGCGCCCGTGTGGCGCTGGTGGTCGGCGACGTCGTCGGCCACGGGCTGCACGCGGCGGCGACGATGGGACGGCTGCGGACGGCGATCCACAACTTCTCGACGCTCGACCTGCCGCCGGACGAACTGCTCGGCCACCTGGACGAGCTGGTGAACCGGATCGACCAGGATGAGGCGGGCGGCGGCGAGAGCGGCGGGCTGACCGGGGCGACCTGCCTGTACGCGATCTACGACCCGGTGTCGCGGCGCTGTGCGCTGGCCAGCGCCGGGCATCCGCCACCGGCCGTGGTGGACCCGCAGGGCCGGGTGACGTTCCCGGAGCTGCCGACCGGGCCGCCGCTGGGGCTGGCGGTCCTGCCGTTCGAGACCGCCGAGTTGGAGCTGGCCGAGGGCAGTCGGCTGGTGCTGTACACGGACGGGCTGGTGGAGGACCGCGAACGGGACATCGACGAGGGGCTGGCGCTGCTGCGGGAAGCGCTCGGCGGGCCGCCGCGCACGCCGGAGCAGACCTGCACGGACGTGCTCGGGGTGATGCTGCCGGCGCATCCCCAGGACGACATCGCGCTGCTGGTCGCGGAGACCAGGGTGCTGGCACCGGACCAGGTCGCGCAGTGGGACGTGCCCACCGATCCGGCGGCGGTGGGGGCGGTCCGGGCGCAGGTGGCGGAGCGGCTGGCGCAGTGGGGGCTGGACGAGGCCGCGTTCGTCACCGAGCTGATCCTCAGCGAGCTGGTGACCAACGCGATCCGGTACGGCTCCGGGCCGATCCGGGTGCGGCTGCTGCGCGACCGCTCGCTGATCTGCGAGGTGTCGGACGGCAGCAGCACCTCGCCGCACCTGCGGTACGCGGCGACCGAGGACGAGGGCGGACGCGGGCTGTTCCTGGTCGCGCAGTTCGCGGACCGCTGGGGGACCCGCTACACGGCCACCGGGAAGGTCATCTGGACCGAGCAGCCGTTGGACTAGGGCGGGCCCTCGCGGACCCGCCCCGGGGAAGTCGGGCGGGCCGACTTCCCACTTCCTAGCCCTGGAAGGCGGCGGCCAGCACGTTGACCACGTCGCCGACCACGATCACCGCGGGGGGCTTGACGCCCTCGGCCTCGACCACGGCGGCGACGGTGTCCAGGGTGGCGTCCACCCGGCGCTGGGCGGCGGTGGTGCCCTCCTGGACGACGGCGACCGGCGTCGCGGCCGGGCGGCCGTGCTCGACCAGCTTGGCGGCGATCGCGCCGATCTTGTCCACGGCCATCAGCAGCACCAGGGTGCCGCTCATCCCGGCGACGGCCTGCCAGTTGGTGACCGAGCGCGGGTCGTCCGGACCGACGTGGCCGGAGACCACGGTGAACTCCTGGGTCAGCCCACGGTGGGTGACCGGGATGCCGGCCGTCTCCGGGACGCTGATCGAGCTGGAGATGCCGGGCACCACGGTGACCGGGATGCCGGCCTCGGCGCAGGCCAGCAGCTCCTCGCCGCCGCGGCCGAAGACGTACGGGTCGCCGCCCTTGAGGCGGACCACGAACTTCCCGGCCCCGGCGTGCTCGATCAGCGCCTGGTTGATCGCCTCCTGGGCCATCTGGCGGCCGTACGGGATCTTCGAGGCGTCGATCACCTCGACGTGCTCGGGCAGTTCGGCGAGCAGTTCGCGGGGGGCGAGGCGGTCGGCGACCACCACGTCCGCGTCGGCGAGCAGGCGGCGGCCGCGCACGGTGATCAGGTCCGGGTCGCCGGGGCCGCCGCCGACCAGGGCGACGCCGGCGCCGTGCGAGCGGTACGAGCGGGTGGCGAGCGAGCCGTCCCGCAGACCGCCGACGATGGCGTCGCGCAGGGCGGCGGAGTGCCGCGGGTCGCCGGTGAGGACGGCGACGGTGGCGCCGGCGTCGCGGCCGCTGGCCGGGGTCCAGGCGGTGGCGGCGGAGGCGTCGTCGCTGCGGGAGCAGAACACCCGCTCGCGTTCGGCCTCGGCGCTGACCGCCGTGTTGACCGCCGGGTCGTCGGTGGCGACCAGGGCGTACCAGGCGCCGGCCAGGTCGCCGTCGGCGTACGGGCGGGCGTGCCAGGTCAGCTCGCCCGCGTCGGCCATGGCCTGGACGGCCGGGGTGGTGGCCGGGGATATCAGGTGCAGCTCGGCGCCGGAGGCGATCAGGGCCGGCAGCCGCCGCTGCGCGACCTGACCGCCGCCGACCACCACGACGCGGCGGCCGGCCAGCAGCAGACCGACCGGATAAGGGGTGCGGCCCTCGGTGCTGGGGTGCGGGGTGGGCGCGGTCATCGGCGGTGCTCCTGATCGGGAGTGAGGGTCTGGGGCGGTGCGGTGGTACGCCGGCCGGCGGTGCCGGGTGGCGGTACGCCGCTTCGCGGACCGGCGCGCCCTCGGGCCGGTCCGCGAAGCGGTGAGCAGGTCGTCAGGCCTTCTCGGTGACCCCGGCGGAGTCGAAGGTGGCTACATCGTGCATCGCGCGGGCCGCACTCTGCACCAGCGGCAGCGCCAGCAGGGCCCCGGTGCCCTCGCCGAGCCGCAGGTCGAGGTCGATCAGCGGACGCAGGCCCAGCTTCGCCAGCGCGGCCTGGTGACCGGGCTCGGCGGAGCGGTGGCCGGCGATGCAGGCGGCCAGCACCTCGGGCGCGATCGCCTTGGCGACCAGTGCGGCTGACCCGGCGATCACGCCGTCCAGCACCACCGGGGTGCGCAGCGAGGCGGCGCCCAGCAGGAAGCCCGCGATGGCCGCGTGCTCCAGGCCGCCGACGGCGGCGAGGACGCCGATCGGGTCGTTCGGGTCGGGCTGGTGCAGGGCCAGCGCGGCGCGGATGACCTCGACCTTGCGGGCGTGGGTCTCGTCGTCGATGCCGGTGCCGCGGCCGGTGACCTCGGCCGGGTCGAGGCCGGTGAACACCGAGATCAGGGCGGCCGAGGCGGTGGTGTTGGCGATGCCCATGTCGCCGGTGACCAGCGCCTTGTTGCCCGCCGCGACCAGGTCGCGGGCGGTCTCGATGCCGACCTCGATGGCCTGGAGGGTCTCCTCGCGGGTCATCGCCGGGCCCTGGGTCATGTCGGCGGTGCCGGGCTTGACCTTGCGCGGCAGCAGGCCGGTGGCGCGGCCCTGCTGGACGGCCTGCGGCAGCTCGGCGGCGACGCCGACGTCCACCACGCAGACCTCGGTGCCGATCTGCTTGGCGAAGGAGTTGATCACCGCTCCCCCGGCCAGGAAGTTGCCGACCATCTGGGCGGTCACCTCCTGCGGCCACGGGCTCACGCCCTGGGCGTGCACGCCGTGGTCACCCGCGAAGATCGCCACGCAGGCGGGCTCCGGGATCGGCGGCGGGCACTTGCGGGACAGCCCGCACAGCTGGGCGGAGATGATCTCCAGCATGCCGAGCGAGCCGGCCGGCTTGGTCATCCGCTTCTGGCGGTCCCAGGCCTCGCCGAGCGCCTTGGCGTCCAGCGGGCGGATCCCGCGCAGGGTCTCCGCGAGCAGGCTCTGCGGCTCCTCGCCGGGCAGCGCGCGGTTGCCGTACTGCTCCTCGTGGACGACCCAGGCGAGCGGACGCTTCTTGGCCCAGCCCTGCTGCTCCAGCTCCGGCTCGTCCGGGAAGGAGTCGACGAAGCCGACGCACAGGTAGGCGACGACCTCCAGGTGCTCGGGCAGGCCGAGCTCGCGGACCAGCTCCTCGTCGTCGAAGAAGCTCACCCAGCCGACGCCAAGGCCCTCGGCGCGGGCGGCCAGCCAGAGGTTCTCGACGGCCAGGGCGGCCGAGTACGGGGCCATCTGCGGCTGGGTGTGCCGGCCCAGGGTGTGGCGGCCGCCGCGGGTGCGGTCGGCGGTGACCACGATGTTCACCGGGGTCTCGAGGATGGCCTCGATCTTGATCTCGCGGAACTGCTTGGCCCGGCCCTTCGGCAGCGAGTCCGCGTACGCCTCGCGCTGGCGCTCGGCCAGGGCGTGCATCCGCTTGCGGGTCTTCGCCGAGCGGATCACCACGAAGTCCCAGGGCTGCGAGTAGCCGACGCTGGGCGCGGTGTGGGCGGCCTCCAGGACGCGGATCAGCACCTCGTGCGGGATCGGGTCCGGGCGGAAGCCGTTGCGGATGTCGCGGCGCTCGCGGATCACCTGGTGGACGGCGTCGCGGCCGGCCTCGTCGTAGCCGGGGGCGGCCGGGCCGCGGGGCTCGGCGGGCTCGGCGGACTGCTCGTCCTCGGCGGTGGTGGCCTCGGACGGCTCGACGGACTCCGCGGGCTGCTCGGGCTGCTGGTCGGCGGGCTGCTCGGCCTGGGCCTCGGACTGCGGTTCCTCGGCGGCGGGCGCCTCGGCGGCCGGGGTCTCGGACGGCTGCTCGGCCTGCTCGGCTGACTGTTCGGTGGCCTGCTCCGCGACCGGCTCGGCGGCGGTGGCCTCCTCCTGGACGGCCTCAGGAGCGGCGGCGATGGGCTCGGCCTGCGGCTCCTCGGCGGCGGGCGCCTCGACGGCCGGGGCTTCGGACGGCTGCTCGGCGGTCTCCACGGTCTCCGCGACCGGCTCGGTGGCGGCCTGCTGCTCCGTCTCCGCAGCGGCGGCCTCGGTGGGCTGCGCGGCGGCCTCGACCACGGCCTCAACGGGCTGCTCGCCGACCTGCTCCGCAGCGGCTTCGACGGCCTGCTCCGCGACCGGCTCGGCCGGGGCCTCGACGGGCTGCTCGGCCGGTACGGCCTCCGGCTGCGCCTGCTCGCCCTCGGCGGCCGGCTCCACGGCGACCGGCTCGGCGACGGCGGGCTCGGCGGCAACGGCCTCCTGGCCGGAGGCCTCCGGGCCGGCGTTGTCGGCGACGGCCTGGCCGGAGGGCATCTCACCGGTACCGGCGGCGGTCTCGGCGACCGCCTCGACCACGACGTCCTGGGCGGCCACGACGGGCTCCACGACCTCGACGGCCTGCTCCGCCGCCTGGTCCGCCTCGCCCTCCGGGGCCTGCTCGGCGGCCTGCGGCGCGTCGGCGGCCGCTATGGGGACGGCGGGCTGCTCCTGCGCCGCCTCCTCGGCCACCGGGGCCTGCTGGGCCGCCTCGACCTTGGGCAGGCCGTGCGGGGTCGGCGCGGCGAGGAAGGCGGAGATCCGGCGCGGCTGACCGGCCGGAGCGGCGCCCTCGGGCTGCTCGACGGGCGCGGTCCCCTCCGCCACGGCCTCGACGGCGACGGCCTCGGCCACCGCCGTCTCCACGGCGGCGGCGTCGACGACCACGGTCTCGACCGCGGCGCTCTCCACCGCGAACTCCTCGACGACCGCCTCGGCGACCGGCTGAGCGGCGGCATCCGCCGGGACCGGCTCGACCACGACGGCCTGAGCGGCCTCGGGAGCGGCCACGGCCTGCGCGGCCTCGGGGGCCGGCACGGCCTGGACGGCCTCCGGCATCTCGACGACCTCGACCACCTCGATCGCCCCGACCGTCTCGACGCCCATCAGCCCCTCGACCGGCTGCCCGGCCAGCGGCACCTGCTGGTACCCCTGACCCTGCGGCACCTGGTGGACCTCCGGCCCGCCCTCGACCGTGGTGGCCACCGGGGGCATCGGCGCGGCGGGCGCCATCGGGGCGGCCTGCGGCACGCCCTGCGGGACGGTGCCCTGGACCGGCGGGACGGCCTCGCCCATCGGCGGACGGCCGACGACCGGGATGCCGTGCGCGGGCGTGCCGCCCTGCGAGGGGCCGCGGTCGGCCAGCGAACGGACCGGCACCTGGCCGGTCATCAGCGACGGGTCCGGGATCGGCGGACCGGCGTGCAGCGGCCGGCGCGGCGGCTGAGCCTGCGTCACCGGCTGCTGGGCGTGCGGCTGTGCCTGGGCGGCCTGGACGTGTTGCTGGGTGTGCTCGCCGCCGAGCACCGGCGGGTCCACCGGAGGCCAGGACGGCTCGACCGGGGTGCCGTCCGGCTGCGGCGCGAACGGAGCCTGCTCGGCTCCCCAGGAACCCTGCGGGCCGGGCATCAGCAGGACGTCGTCCTCGTCGTCCAGTCCGTCCGGCTGGTCGACGAAGTGGAAGGCGGGGCGCGCCGCGCCCTGGTCCACGGCCCAACCCTCGCCCGGGACGGCCTGGGGCGGCACGCCGGGGACGGTGAAGTTCGGCTGGCCCTGCGGCGGGATCACGCCCGCGCCGGGGGGCATCGCGCCGGGCACCGCACCGGGCGGAGCCGCCGGGTGCGGGATCACGCCGCCGTCGGTCGCGACGCCGTGCAGGGGTGCAACGCCCGCGACGCCCTCCGGTCCGCCGAGCGGGTCGGGCCCGGCGTGCAGGTGCTCCGGCAGTCCCTCGCCCGGGACGTGGCCGCCATCGGTCATTGTCAAAGCTCCTTCCAGGCCGCTGCCGCGCCCTTCGGCGACGCGATCACCGACCGCAGCGCCCATCCGCACGGGCCGGACCTGCACCGACCCGCCCCTCAACCACACGTGGCCGCCGCGCCGTGGCGCTGCGGCCCAAGTCCTTCCGGCGCGCTGCGGCACCCCGGCCCGGGCACCGCCCCCGTGGACGGTGCACCATCTGAAACAACGACAACCCGGAGCAACCGGTACGACCGCACCGGACCCTACGGCATTCTCCAGGTCCGGCACCCGGCCCGTCGAATTGCCCACACTCCGAGCGGAACCGGGTTGCACCACGTCAAAAAGGTGACAAACCGACCGAATCGGGCAGGTCGCCGACGGCTGCAGCCGCCTGGGACGCCACATTACCGGCCCGGCGCGGCGACCTCTCGAATCGGTGTCCGGATGCGACCTGGATCACCGCCCGGCCGCCCACCGGCCCCGGCGCGCACCCGAGGCCTTCACACGATCTGCTCACCCCAGAGCAGCAACGCGCCGCCCGCGCCCGCCCCGAGCGACAGTCCGCCCACCTCCTCGGCGGCCCGCAGCGGGGTGGACTGCAGCAACGCGCCGTCCGCCCGGTAGCCGGCCCCGACGATGGCCCGGTGGATCTCCTCCGCCTCCGCGAAGGTCCGCGCCAGCGCCACGAAACGCTCCGGCTTGCGGGCCAGCACCGCCCGCACCACCTCGGGCCCGCCGGACTCCACCACCGCGGCGTCCGGCTCCGGCAGTCCGCCCAGCACCTCGGGGCCCTGCCCGTACACGGTCTCCACCTCGACCCCGTACCGGCGGGCGTTGACGGTCAGCCGGGCGCAGGCCGAGCGGGAGGCCTCGACCGCGACCACCGCGGCCCCGAACCGGGCCGCCTCCACCGCGAGCGCGCCGCTGCCCGCGCCGACCGACCAGACGAGGTCCCCCGGACGTGCACCCAGACGGGCCAGCACCAGGGCGCGCACGTGCGCGGGCAACGCCTCCGATGCGCCCGGCTCGCCCTCCGTGCGCCCGGCGCCCGCGTAGGCGTCGGCGGGGAGCGCCCAGCCGCGTTCCGCGCCGGGGTAGCCGACCGGGCGCCCCGCCAGCCAGCCGGCCGCCTCGCCGACCGCGCCGGCCTGGGCGCCGCCGCCGATCACCAGCACCACGTTGGGGTCGCGCCAGACGTGGTCGGCGATCCGGTCGGAGGTCAGGACGGTGACGTCCTCCTCCGGGGTGCCGAGGGCCTCGCAGACCACGAAGGTCCGGTGCACCCCGCGCAGCATCAGGGCGAGTTCGCCCGGGCCCGCGCCCGGGGCGGTGAGCACCGCGACCTTGGGGTGGGCCCGGCAGATGTTGGCCGCGCGGCGCAGCCGACCCCCGTGGGCGCTGACCACCTGGGCGTCCTCCCAGGGCATGCCGGCCCGGGCGAAGGCGGTGGCGACGGAGGAGACGGCGGGCAGGACTTCGAGTTCGAGGCCGTACTCGGGGCGGCGCAGGGTGCGCACCACGCCGAAGAAGCCCGGGTCGCCCTCGGCGACCACGACGGCGGCGCCGCGGTGCTCGGCGATCGTACGGGCGGCCTGCTGGATGTTGCCGAGGGTGATCCGCTCGGCGTCCTCCGGCACCGGAAGGGCGTCCAGTTGGTAGGGCGCTCCGGCCACCAGGGTCGCCGCGGCGAGGGCCGCACCGGCGGCCTCGGTCAGCGGCGTACCGTCCCACCCGATGACCGTGATCCGGTCAGCCATCTGCGGCCGTTCTCCCTCGACTCGGTGCGGCACCCACGTGTACGGCGCCGGTGGAGAGGCTACCGGGTGCGACCGCCCGGAGGCCGACATCTCGCACACATGTCCGCGCCGGGCGGCTGGCCGGACGGTCGCTCAGTCGTGCAGCACGTAGCGGTGGTCGCCGTGCCAGCCGTCGCGGTGCAGTTCGGGCGACTCCAGGTCCTCCGGGAGCAGGCTCCACAGGATCAGGTCACTGCGGCTCTCTCCCCCGGCCCGGCGGCCGGGAGGTGCCCCCACCACTCCCTCGCCGGACTCGCCGCGCACTATCCAGGCGCTGCGCAGCACGCCCTCGCTGATGCCGCCGATCTTCTGGGCGACCTGCTGGGCGGCGGTGTTCCCGGCGGCGGTGCGCATCTCCAGGCGCAGGAAGCCGCGGTCCTCGAACAGCCACTGGGCGACGCCGAGGACGGCCTCCGGGGCGTAGCCCTCGCCGCGGGCCCAGGGGGCGGTGACGTAGGAGATCTCGGTGCTGCGCAGCCGCCAGTCGGTGTTGCGCAGTTCGACCAGGCCGACCAGGCGCTGGGTGAGGTGCTCGGTGACGGCGAAGACGATGCCGCGCCCGTCGGCGCGGTGGGCGGGGGCGAGGGTGCGGGCGAGTTCGGCAGCGTAGCCCTCGGTGAAGGGGTGCGGGAGGTCCGTCCAGGCGAGGACGAGGTCGTCGGCCATCATGGTGGCCAGGCCGGGGGCGTCGTCCTCCGCAAGGGGACGCAGCAGCAGCCGTTCGGTGCTGATGGCGGTCTCGGGGAAGCTCGCTGCCATGCCGTCTCTCCTCGCCGGGTCGTGAACACAACACCGTACGCCTCCGGCGTGCGCCGGGTACCACTCGGTGCGCCGCCCGCACGACGGTACGTCAGAACCCGGTCTGCCGTGGTGTCCCTGGTGCATACTGCCCGACCGGACCCCCGCCGAAGTGCGGCGGGGGCCCGGTCGGGCGCGACGGGGTACGTCCGTACGACGATCAGAAGGCCGGGACGACCGAACCCTGGAAGGTGTCGTCGATGTACTTCTTGACCTCGTCGGAGTGCAGCAGCTCGGCCAGCTTCTTCACCCGCGGGTCGTTCTCCTTGCCCTTCTTGACGGCGAGGATGTTGGCGTACGGGTTGCCCTCGGCCTTCTCCAGCACCAGGGCGTCGGTGGCCGGCTTCAGGCCGGAGTCGAGCGCGTAGTTGCCGTTGATCACCGCGGCGTCGAGGTCGGCGATGGAGCGGGGCAGCTGGGCGGCCTCCAGCTCCTTCCACTTGAGGTTCTTCGGGTTGCCCGTCACGTCCGCCGGGGTGGCGGCGGTGCCGGCGCCCTCCTTGAGGGTGATCAGCTTGTTGTCGGCGAGCAGCTTGAGCGCGCGGCCCTCGTTGGTGGCGTCGTTCGGCAGGCCGATGGTGGCGCCGGACGGCAGGTCGTTGATCGACTTGACCTTCTTGGAGTAGACGCCCAGCGGCTCCAGGTGGACGGTCCCGACCGAGACGATGTCCGTGCCGTTCTTCTTGTTGAAGTCATCCAGGTACGGGACGTGCTGGAAGTAGTTGGCGTCGGCCGAACCGTCCTGCACCGCCGTGTTGGGGGTCACGTAGTCGGTGACCTCCTTGATGTCGAGCTTGAGGCCCGCCTTCGCCGCGAGGTTGTCGTTGACGAACTTGAGGATCTGCCCGTGCGGGGTGGGGCTGGCGACGACCTTCAGCGGCGCGTTCGGGTCCGTGGAGGACGAGCCCGAGCTGCCGCAGGCGGCCAGCGACAGGGCGAGGCCGGCGGTGGCGAGGACACTGGTGAACTTCACAACGTTGCGCACGAAAAGTGCCTTTCTGCGTGATGCGGGGAGCCGCGTCCGGAGGTCGGACGAGGGAGGTCTAGGAGGCGACGAGGTCCTCGTCGGGGGCCGGGGCGGAGGCGCGCGGGCGGAGCAGGCGGGTTCGTCCGCCGCCGCGGCCCCGGTTGGCCAGCCGTCGCACGGCGAGGTCGCCGGCCAGCTGGATCACGGTGACGATGACCGCGATCTCGGCCACGATGATCCACATGAAGGTGGTCTCGAAGCGCAGGTAGCCGTACCGGTAGGCGAGGTCGCCGAGGCCGCCGCCGCCGACCGTGCCGGCCATCGCCGAGTAGCCGATCAGTGCGATGACCGTGGTGGTGACGGAGGCCACGATGCCGGGCAGGGCCTCGGGGACGAGCGTCTTGCGCACCAGCGTCCAGGTGCTGCCGCCCATCGCCTGGACCGCCTCGATCAGACCGCGGTCGACCTCACGGACGGAGGTCTCGACCAGCCGGGCGAAGAAGGGGATCGCACCGACGGTCAGCGGCACGGTCGCGGCCTGCCAGCCCAGGGAGTTGCCGGTCAGCCACCGGGTGAAGGAGATCAGCGCGATCATCAGGATGATGAACGGCAACGAGCGGGCGAGGTTCACGATCGCGCCCAGCACCTTGTTCACCGGCTGGTTCTGCAGCGCCCCGCCCTTGGAGGTGAGCACCAGCAGCACGCCGATGGGCAGTCCGAGCAGGACGGTGCAGACCGTCGCGAGCCCGACCATCTGGAAGGTCTCCTGGGTGGCGGGCCACATCAGCTCCTGCATCTGGTCCCAGCTCAGGCCACTCATGCCGCCGCTCCGTTCGCCGTGCCGATCACGTCCACCTGGAGGCCCTGCTCGCGCAGGTAGCCGATCGGCACCACGTTGTCCTGGTGCCCGCCGGGCAGCTCGACCCGCATCCGGCCGACCATCCGGCCGGCGATGGTCTCCACGGCGGCGCCGAGGATGTTGATGTCGATCTGGTAGGTGCGGGCCAGCTGGGAGACGAACGGCTGGGCCGGGGTGTCGCCCTGGAAGGTGATCTCCAGGACGGTGGTGCCGGGGTGGCCGGTGCCGAACTCGCTGAGCGGGAACAGCTCCCGGGCCAGCTCCGAGCCGGGCTCGGCCAGCAGGTCGGTCAGCTCGCCGGACTCCACCACCCGGCCGCCGCGCATCAGGGCGGCGGAGTCGCAGACGGACTTGATGACGTCCATCTCGTGGGTGATCAGCAGGACCGTCAGGCCCAGCTGCTGGTTGAGGTCGCGCAGCAGCTTGAGGATCGAGCGGGTGGTCTCCGGGTCGAGCGCCGAGGTGGCCTCGTCGGAGAGCAGCACCTTGGGGTCGCCGGCCAGGGCGCGGGCGATGCCCACCCGCTGCTTCTGGCCGCCGGAGAGCTGGTTGGGGTAGCTGCGGGCCTTGTCACCGAGGCCGACCAGGTCCAGCAGTTCGGCGGCCTTGCGGCGACGCTGGGTGCGGTCCAGGCCGATGATCTCCAGCGGCAGTTCGACGTTCTGCTGCACCGTGCGGGAGGAGAGCAGGTTGAAGTGCTGGAAGACCATGCCGATCCGGCGGCGCGCCTCGCGCAGGTCCTTGCCGGCCCGGTTCTCGCCGCCGGACAGCGCGGTGAGCTCGACCCCGTCCACGGTGACCGTGCCGGAGGTCGGTCGCTCCAGCATGTTCACGCAGCGGATGAGGGTGGACTTTCCGGCACCGCTGGTGCCGACGACTCCGTAGACCTCGCCCGGGCGGACGTGCAGGTCGACGCCGGCGAGGGCGGTCACCTCGCGGCCTCGGGAACGGTAGACCTTGGTCAGGTCCGTGGTGGTGATCACAGCGGCTTCCGTGGGTCGGGGGCGGGCGGCGGTGTCGACCGGCCGACCGGGGTGCGGTCGGCGGTGTCCTACGACGCCTCACCAGGGGGATCCGGAGTGGCCAACCCCTTGCTCGTGGCCGTCGAACGACCGGGCCGCGCGACGGCGTGGCCCTGACGAGTCACCGACGAGCCGCCGGTGGACGGGCACGCCGGAGGGGAGGGTTCCGGGAGGACGGCGCGCTCACACGGGCGGGAGCGGCGCCGGAGTCTCGCTTCGGGGCGCGAGGGGGGAGGCACCCTCGACGGGGTGCCCGGGGGCGGTGGCCCTCAGCAGTGACACATTCGACGGCACATGGCACGCTCACCTGCCGGCAGCGTGCCGGTGGGGGTCCAGTTCGTCGTCGCAGTCATGTGAGCCAGTAAAACAGATGAGTCGAATTGCACCCAACTGTTCGACGGCGAATGTCCGCATTGCGGACACCTGCCGCTCTGACCTGGGGTGACACGATTCGACGCCGCCACCGGGGCGTCCGAATGGTGGCGGCGTCGAGGAAGCCCGGGACGGGCGCGGCTCAGGCGGTCGCGGCGAGCGGGGTCGCGACCGGCTTCTCCAGGTGCACGAAGCTCAGTCGGCTGCTGACCTGCTCGACGGCGGTCTGCCGGTAGCCCTGGCGGGCGTACAGCCGCAGGTTGCCGAGGCTGCGGTGGCCGGTGAACAGCCGGTAGGCCGTCACCGGGCGGTCGCCCTCGGCCATCCGGCGCTCCAGCGCCTCCAGGAGCCGGCCGCCCAGGCCGTGCCGCTGCATCCGGGGGTGGACCACCAGACGCCCTATCCGGCCGATGCCCCCGGCGTCGACGTGGCCGCGGACGGCGCCCACCACCTCGTCGCCCAGGCGGGCGACGAGGACGTGCTGCTCGGCCAGTTCGGTGCGGAGGCTCTCCAGGCTCTGTGTCAGGGGCTCGATCGCCCAGTCGCCGTACAGCTCCGCCTCGGGCTGGTAGCCCAGGTACTGGAGCTTGAGGATCTGCTCCGCATCCTCGGCCGCAGCGGCCGAGATGATCACGCTCATGCCCATGTGGAGGGGCCTCCCCAGTCGTCGTGCCCGGCGCGCAGAGGGTGGCGCGCTCACGCTCAGTATCCGAGCGTATGCGCCACCGTCAAGAGTGGCGTTCGCCAGCGTGCTACCCGGGTGTCAGGTTCTCTCAACCTTCGGAGGGGCAGACGTGGCAAGGGTCACGCCGCGGTGGGGGTGGGGGCGCGGTGGCCCCGCGGGGTGGCCGCGGGGGCGGGGAGGCGGTCACGGAGCGCGAGTGGAGCCGGGCGGGCGAGGTCAGGGGTAGCGCTCGGCGTGGAGGAGCAGGCGCAGGCAGGCCAGGCAGCGGGAGCGGGTGGGGCCGATGGAGCCGCGCGGCATGCCGAGGCGCTCGGAGAGCTCCCGGTAGGTGGGTGGCGGGTCCTCGGCGAGGGCGGCGATCAGCTGGGGGCAGCGGCCTGGCAGGGCGGCGACGGTCTCACGGACCACGCGGCGGCGGTGTTCGGCGAGGTAGACGTCCTCGGCGGACGGGACGGGCGGAAGGGCGGTGCACACACCGTGCATGACGGGCCCGGGCGGGGCCGGTTACGCCCGGACCGGGGCGCACACGCGGGAGGGGCGCGCCGGTCGACCCGCCGCGCCCCTCCTCCGCAATCCCCAGGGATCAGCCCTGGGCGACCCACTCCTGCTGCCGCGCCAGGTCCGCCTTCACCTCGGCGAGCTGGACCGCGACGGCCGAGGGGGCGGTGCCGCCGCGCCCGTTGCGGGCGGCGATGGCGCCGTGCACGCTGAGCACCGAGCGGACCTCGGGGATCAGGTGCTCGGAGATCGAGGCGAACTGCTCGTCCGTCAGGTCCCCCAGCTCGATGCCCTCGGCCTCGCAGACCTTGACGCAGGCTCCGGCGACCTCGTGCGCGACCCGGAACGGCACACCCTGCTTGACCAGCCACTCGGCGATGTCGGTGGCGAGCGAGAAGCCGGCCGGGGCCAGTTCCTCCAACCGCTCCCGGTGCACGGTGAGGGTCGCCATCATCCCGGTGAACGCGGGCAGCAGCACCTCCAGCGTGTCGCAGGAGTCGAAGACCGGCTCCTTGTCCTCCTGGAGGTCCCGGTTGTAGGCGAGCGGCAGCGCCTTGAGGGTGGCCAGCAGGCCGGTGAGGTTGCCGATCAGGCGGCCGGACTTGCCGCGGGCGAGCTCGGCGATGTCCGGGTTCTTCTTCTGCGGCATGATCGAGGAGCCGGTGGAGAAGGCGTCGTGCAGGGTGATGAAGCCGAACTCCTTGGTGTTCCAGATGATCACCTCCTCCGCGATCCGGGAGAGGTTGACGCCGATCATCGCGGTGACGAAGGCGAACTCGGCGACGAAGTCGCGCGAGGCGGTGCCGTCGATGGAGTTGCCGACCGAGCCGCCCTCGAAGCCGAGGTCGGCGGCGACGGCCTGCGGATCCAGGCCGAGCGATGAGCCGGCGAGCGCGCCGGAGCCGTACGGGGAGACGGCGGTGCGGGCGTCCCACTGGCGCAGCCGCTCGGCGTCCCGGCCGAGGGCCTGCACGTGCGCGAGGACGTGGTGGGCGAAGAGCACCGGCTGGGCGTGCTGGAGGTGCGTGCGGCCCGGCATCGCGGTGTCCGGGTGCGCCTCGGCGAGGCCGACCAGGGCGTGCTGGAGGTCGAGCAGCAGGCCGCCGATGGTCCTTGCGTGGTCCCGCAGGTACATCCGGAACAGGGTGGCGATCTGGTCGTTGCGCGAGCGCCCGGCCCGCAGCTTGCCGCCGAGGTCGGCGCCGAGGCGCTCCAGCAGGCCGCGCTCCAGGGCGGTGTGGACGTCCTCGTCGGCGACGGTGCCGACGAAGGTGCCCGCCTGGACGTCGGCGAGCAGCTGGTCGAGGCCGGCCAGCATGCCGGCCAGCTCCTCGTCGGAGAGCAGGCCGGCCTTGTGCAGCACCCGGGCGTGGGCCTTGGAGCCGGCGATGTCGTACGGCGCGAGGCGCCAGTCGAAGTGGACGGAGGCCGAGAGCCTGGCCAGCGCCTCGGACGGGCCGTCGGCGAAGCGCGCGCCCCAGAGGCGGACGTCGGAGGACTGCTGGGCGGTCATCGCGGTGGCTCCTTACACTTGTGCAGCGGGTGGCATAAGTATGCATGACGCCGTATGAAACACAAAACCCCTGCCGCGGGGCTCCCGCAGCAGGGGTTCGGGTCGGACGGTTGCTACTGCGCCTTGGCCTGGGCGAGTTGCATGAGGTGGTCGGCCAGCGCCTGGCCGCCGGCGGGGTCGCGGCTGATCAGCAGCACGGTGTCGTCACCCGCGATGGTGCCGATGATCTCGAACACCTCGGCCTGGTCGATCGCCGAGGCGAGGAACTGCGCGGCCCCGGGCGGGGTGCGCAGCACGACCAGGTTGCCCGAGGCCGTGGCGGAGACCATGAGCTCGCCGGCCAGCCGGGCCATCCGGCCCTCGCTGGCCGACTCCCCCATCGGCGCGCGCGGCGTGCGGTCGCCGCCCTCGGCCGGGACGGCGTAGATCAGTGCGCCGTCCCGGTTGCGGATCTTGACCGCGCCCAGCTCGTCCAGGTCCCGGGAGAGGGTGGCCTGGGTGACCACGAGTCCGTCGTCGGCGAGCAGCTTGGCGAGCTGGCTCTGCGAACGCACGGGCTGGCGGGTGAGCAGGTCCACGATCCGCCGGTGGCGCGCGGTGCGGGTCTGCGGGACCTGCGGCGTCGGGCCGGCGGCGGACGAGCCGGAGCGGGAATCGGTCATGTGATTATTCTCCCGGACGGCGGTCAACTCGCATCGGCCGGGGCGCTCTCGCGCACCGTCCGGAGGATGCCCGGCAGCTCGGCGAGGAAGGCGTCCGCCTCCTGCTCGGTGAGCACCAGCGGCGGCGCCAGCCGTACGGCGTCCGGGACGGCCGCGTTGACCAGGAAGCCCGCCTGCTGGGCGGCAGCCTGGATCCGGGCGGAGACCGGCCGGGTGAGCACGATGCCGAGCAGCAGTCCGGACCCGCGCACGTGGGAGACCAGCGGGTCGCCGATCGCCTCGATGCCGTGCCGCAGCCGGTCGCCGATCTTGCGGGCGTGCTCCAGCAGGCCCTCGGACTCGATGGTGTCCAGCACCGCGAGTCCGGCCGCGGCGGCCACCGGGTTGCCGCCGAAGGTGGTGCCGTGCTGGCCCGGGGTGAGCAGCTCGGCGGCCTCGCCGAAGGCCAGCACCGCTCCCATCGGCAGGCCGCCGCCGAGCGCCTTGGCCAGGGTGACCACGTCCGGCTCGATGCCCTCGAAGGCCTGGTGGGCGAACCAGTGCCCGGTGCGGCCGATGCCGGTCTGGATCTCGTCCAGGACCAGCAGGGTGCCGGTGGCCCGGGTGATCGCGCGGGCGGCCGCCAGGTAGCCGTCGGGCAGCGGGATCGCGCCGTTCTCGCCCTGGACCGGTTCCAGGAAGACGGCGGCGGTCTCGGTGGTGACGGCGGCGCGCAGCGCCTCCACGTCACCGAACGGGACGTGGGTGACGTCGCCGGGCAGCGGGCGGAAGGGGTCCTGCTTGGCGGGCTGGCCGGTGAGCGCGAGCGCGCCCATGGTCCGGCCGTGGAAACCGCCCTGGAGGGCGACCAGGTGGGTGCGGCCGGTGCGCCGGCTGATCTTGAAGGCGGCCTCGTTGGCCTCGGCGCCGGAGTTGCAGAAGAACACCCGGCCGCCCTCCCGGCCGTCCAGCCGGAGCAGCCGCTCTGCGAGGGCGATGGTCGGCTCGGCCATGAACAGGTTGGAGACGTGGCCGAGGGTGGCGATCTGCTTGCTGACGGCCTCGACGACCGCCGGGTGGGCGGTGCCGAGGGCGTTGACGGCGATGCCGCCGAGCAGGTCGGTGTACTCCTTGCCGTCGGCGTCCCAGAGCTTGACGCCCTCGCCGCGCACCAGCGGGATCCGCGGCGTGCCGTAGTTGTCGGTGAAGGTGTGCTGCCACCGGTCGGTGAGCTGCTCGTTGTGCGTCATGCCAGTCCCCCGGTCACGGTCGGTTCGTCGTCCGGCACGACCATCGTGCCGATGCCCTCGTCGGTGAAGATCTCCAGCAGCAGGCTGTGCTGCACCCGGCCGTCCAGCACGCGGGCGGTGCCCACGCCGGAGCGGACGGCGCGCAGGCAGCCCTCCATCTTGGGGAGCATGCCGCTGGCCAGACCGGGCAGCAGCGCCTCCAGTTCGCTGGCGTTGAGCTGGCTGATCACGTCGTCGGAGCTCGGCCAGTCCTTGTACAGGCCCTCGACGTCGGTCAGCACCGCCAGCATCTCGGCGCCGAGGGCGACCGCCAGGGCGGAGGCCGCGGTGTCGGCGTTGATGTTGTAGACGTGGCCGTCGGCGCCGCGGGCGATCGAGGAGATGACCGGGATCCGGCCGTCGGCGATCAGCGCCTTCACCGCGCCCGCCTCGATGTTGACGATGTCGCCGACCAGGCCGATGTCGACCTGCTCGCCGTCGACCACGGCGTAGCGCTTGACGGCCGTCATGGTGTGGGCGTCCTCGCCGGTCATGCCGACGGCGAACGGACCGTGCTCGTTGAGCAGGCCGACCAGCTCGCGCTGGACCTGGCCGGCGAGCACCATCCGGACCACGTCCATGGTCTCGGGGGTGGTCACGCGCAGGCCGTTGGTGAAGTTGGACTCCAGGCCGAGCTTGTCCAGCTGGGCGCTGATCTGCGGGCCGCCGCCGTGCACCACGACGGGGTGGAGTCCGGCGTAGCGGAGGAAGACGACGTCCTGGGCGAAGGCCGCCTTGAGGCTCTGGTCGACCATGGCGTTGCCACCGAACTTGATCACGATGGTCTTGCCGTGGAAGCGCTCCAGCCAGGGCAGCGCCTCGATCAGCGTCATGGCCTTGGGCAACGCGGTGTTGTTGCGGGCCTGTTCGCCCTTGGGTGCGATCTGCACGGGATTCCCTCGTCGGAACGGATGTCGCGGATCAGCGGGCCCGCGGGCCGGTGGATCAGTGGACCGGCGGATCAGTGGCTCAGCAGCTAGGCGGATCAGCTGGAGTAGGCGCTGTTCTCGTGGACGTAGTCGGCCGTGAGGTCGTTGGTCCACAGCGAGGCGCTCGCCGTACCGGCGTTGAGGTGCGCGGTGATGACGACGTCGCGGGCCTTCATGTCCACCAGCTCGCGGTCCTCGCCCACGCCGCCGTCCTTGCAGACCCAGACGCCGTTGATGGCCACGTCGAGCCGGTCGGGGTCGAAGGCGGCGCTGGTGGTGCCGATCGCGGACAGCACCCGGCCCCAGTTGGGGTCCTCGCCGTGGATGGCGCACTTGAGCAGGTTGTTGCGGCTGATCGTGCGGGCGACCTCGACGGCCTCGTCCTCGGTGGCGGCGCCGGTGACGTCGATCCGGATGTCCTTGCTGGCGCCCTCGGCGTCGCCGATCAGCTGGCGGGCCAGGTCGGCGCTGACGGTGCGGACGGCCTCGGCGAACTCGGCCCTGTCCGGGGTGATACCGGTGGCGCCGGAGGCGAGCAGCAGCACGGTGTCGTTGGTCGACATGCAGCCGTCGGAGTCGATCCGGTCGAAGGTGGTGCGGGTGGCGCCGCGCAGCGCCGCGTCCAGGTCGGCGGCGTCCAGGTCGGCGTCGGTGGTGAGCACGACCAGCATGGTGGCCAGGCTGGGGGCGAGCATGCCCGCGCCCTTGGCCATGCCGCCGACCGTCCAGCCGGCCGGGCTGGTGAACCGGGCGGTCTTGTGGACGGTGTCGGTGGTCTTGATGGCGATCGCGGCGGCCTCGCCGCCGGTCTCGCTGAGCTGCCCGGCGGCCAGGGTGACGCCGGGCAGCAGGACGTCCATCGGTAGCCGGACGCCGATCAGGCCGGTGGAGGCGACGGCGACCTCGCCGGCGCTGAGCCCCAGCTCCGCGGCGACGTGCTCCGCGGTGGCGTGGGTGTCCTGGAAGCCGGCCGGGCCGGTGCAGGCGTTGGCGCCACCGGAGTTGAGGACGACGGCGGAGACCCGACCGCCCTTGAGGACCTGCTGGGACCAGAGCACGGGCGCGGCCTTGACCCGGTTGGCGGTGAAGACGCCGGCCGCGGCGAACGAGGGGCCGTCGTTGACCACCAGGGCGAGGTCCGGAGTGCCGGAGGCCTTGATGCCCGCGGTCACGCCGGCGGCGCGGAAGCCCTTGGCGGCGGTCACGCCGGTGTTCGGGGTGGTCACGGTGCGACTCCGTTCAGGGGAAGACCCAGCTCCTCGGGAAGGCCGAGGGCGATGTTCATGCTCTGCACCGCGCCGCCCGCGGTGCCCTTGACGAGGTTGTCGATCGCGCTGATCGCGATGATCCGCCCGGCGGTGGCGTCCAGGGCGACCTGGACCAGGGCGGTGTTGGCGCCGTAGACGCTGCTGGTCTGCGGCCACTGCCCCTCGGGCAGCAGGTGGACGAAGGGCTCGTCCTGGTAGGCCTCGGCGTAGGCGGCGCGCAGGCTCTCGGCGCTCACGCCCGGCTTCGCCTTGGCGGAGCAGGTGGCGAGGATGCCGCGCGGCATCGGGACGAGGGTGGGGGTGAAGGAGACCGTCACCGGCTCGCCGGCGACCGGGGTGAGGTTCTGCGCCATCTCCGGGGTGTGCCGGTGGACGCCGCCGACGCCGTACGGGCTGACACTGCCCATGACCTCGCTGCCGAGCAGGTGGGTCTTGGCGGCCTTGCCCGCGCCGGAGGTGCCGGACGCGGCGACCACCACGGCCTCCGGCTCGGCGAGCCGGGACGCGTACGCCGGGAAGAGCGCCAGGGAGACGGCCGTCGGGTAGCAGCCGGGCACGGCGATCCGGTTGCTGCCCTTCAACGCGTTGCGGTGGCCGGGGAGTTCGGGCAGGCCGTAGGGCCAGGTGCCGGCGTGGGCGGTGCCGTAGAACTGCTCCCAGTCGGTGGCGGCCTTGAGCCGGAAGTCGGCGCCGCAGTCGATCACCAGGACGTTCTGGCCGAGCGCCTCGGCGACGGCGGCGGACTGGCCGTGCGGCAGCGCCAGGAACACCACGTCGTGGTCGGCCAGCACCTCGGGGGTGGTGGCTTCGAGGACGCGGTCGGCCAGCGGGATCAGGTGCGGCTGCAGCGCGCCCAGTCTGGTGCCCGCGTTCGAGCCGCCGGTCAGCGCCCCGATCTCCACCTCGGGGTGGCCGAGCAGCAGGCGCAGCACCTCGCCACCCGCGTATCCGCTCGCGCCGGCGACGGCGACTCGCAATGCCATGGCGTTCCTCCTTCGTCGTGGCATGAATATACGCGGGAGGGAAAATCCATGCAAGACTGGACGGAGTCCGGGCGGGCGCGACGGGTTCGGGGATCGACGTGGTCGTCGCGGACGGGCCCCGGGTGGAGGCGGCGCCCCACTGAGCGTTACCGCTTGACCGCGCGCAGCACGACGAACTTGGGGTTCCCGGCGACGAGTTGGCAGTTGCCGAAGAGCTTGCGCAGCTTGACGTGGTACCCGAGGTGCCGGTTGCCGACCACCCAGAGCTCGCCGCCGGGCCGCAGCGCCCGCCGGGCACCGGTGAACATCCGCCAGGCGGTGGCGTCGGTGGTGGCCTGGTGGGAGTGGAACGGCGGGTTGTTGAGCACCAGGTCCACCGAGCCGGCGGCGAACACCGCCGGGTCGAGCGCGTCGGCGGTGCGGAACTCGGCCGGCACGTCCGGGCCCAGGTTGGTGCGGAAGGTCTCCTCGGCGGAGGCCACCGCCTGGTGGGACTCGTCCACGAACACCAGCTCGGCGCCCGGCCCGGCCAGCGCGGCGGCCGTACCGACCACGCCGTTGCCGCAGCCGAGGTCGACCACCCGGTCGCCGGGGGCGGGGGTGGGCAGGTGGGCCAGGAAGAAGCGGGTGCCGATGTCGAGCCGCTCGGCGCAGAAGGTGCCCGCATGGTTGACCACCGTACGGCCGGCGGCGGGGCCGATGTCCGGCGGCAGCGCGTAGCGGTGCGGCCACGGACTGGGGCCGGGGTCGAGCGCCGGGTCGGGGGTGCAGAAGACCAGCCGGGCCTTGCGGACAGCCAGCGAGGTGCGGGTCGGGCCGAGGACCTTCTCGAACAGCTGGAGGGTGGAGGTGTGGATCTCGGTCACCATGCCGGTGCCGACCACGACCGTGCCGGGGTGGATCGCCGGGGCCAGCCGGTGCAGCTGGTCCTCCAACAGGGCCAGGCTCTTGGGGACGCGCACCAGCAGGACGTCGATCCGCTCCGGCGGGGTGTCCCGGGTGGTGCGCAGCCGGGCCTCGTCGGCGGCGGCGCCGGCCCGGGCGAGGTTCTCCCGGGTGGCCTGCCGGCCGAGGTGGGAGTCGGTGATCTGGACCGGTTCGTACGGCGCCAGCGCGGTGGTGAGCGCGCCCCAGCGGTCGCCGAGGACGGTGATCCGGCGACCGGCCAGCTCGGTGGCGACGCCGTCGGCGCTGTCGGCCTCGCCGGCGAGGTGGCGCAGCAGGTACTCGTCGGCGGCGTCCCAGGCCCGCAGCCGCTCGCGCGGGTCCGCCGGGAAACGGGTCAGGTCGAGGGTGCCCCAGGGCGTGGCGAACGAGGTGGCCGGCGCGGACGCGGCGGGCGTGGTCTGCGGATTCATCGTGTTCTCAGGCTATCCGAAGCCCGCCGGGGAACGGTTCGGGCAGATACTGGAAGTGCCCGACCGAGAGGGGTGAGGGCGATGGACTGGAAGCTCGAAGTCGTGGTGGTCCCGGTGGCCGACGTCGACCGCTCGAAGCTGTTCTACGAGGAGCAGGCCGGCTTCACGGTGGACCACGACACCCGGCTGCGCGACGGGGTCCGGGTGGTGCAGATGACTCCCCCGGGTTCGCGCTGCTCGATCGTGGTGGGCACCGGGGTGATCGACTCGGCGCCCGGCTCGGTGAAGGGGCTCCAGTTGGTGGTGGCCGACATAGAGAAGGCGCACGCGGAGCTGGCGGCGCGCGGCGTCGAGGTCAGCCCGGTCCAGCACTTCGTGGCGGGAGCACGAGTGAACGGGCACGGCGAGGACTGGAACAACTTCGTGTTCTTCAACGACCCGGACGGCAACGGCTGGGCGGTCCAGGAGGCGCCCACGGCGGCGTAGTCGCGGCTCGGCATGACGTACGGCGCGGCTCGGGACGGGGCTTGGGTAGGCTCCGGGAATGGCTGAACACGAGGGAAGCGTGCGGGTGGACGTCTGGATCTGGTCCGTCCGGCTGGCCAGGACGCGCTCGCTGGCCGCGGCCGCCTGCAAGGCCGGGCACGTGCGGGTGAACGGCGAGCGGGCCAAGCCGGCGCAGACGCTCAAGCCCGGGGACGAGGTCCGGGTCCGCGAGGAGGGCTACGAGCGGGTCGTCGAGGTGCGGAAACTGATCCGCAAGCGGGTCGGCGCCCCGGTCGCGGCGGAGTGCCTGGTCGACAACAGCCCGCCGCGACCGCCGCGCGAGTTCACGGCACCGGCCTTCGAGCGGGATCGCGGCGCGGGGCGCCCGACCAAGCGGGAGCGCCGTGACCTGGACCAGCTGCGCGGACGGTAGTCGGCGGTCGCGCTACGCGGCCGTGTCGGTGAGCACCCGGGCCAGGAAGGCGTCGAGGTTGAGCACCGTACGGGCGACCTGGTCCTCCAGCGGCAGCGACTCGTTGGGCCGGGTGACCAGGGTGGACGTCTTCAGCCCGCGGACGTAGAGCGAACAGGCCAGGTCGGCGCAGATGTACGTGCCGACGGTGTTGCCCTCGCGCCCGGAGGCCCCGGCCCGGCGGGCGGCCGGCAGCGCGACGCCCGACCCGGCGTGCGCGCTGATGCACAGCGAGCACACGTTGGTCTTGGTCAGGCTGCGCCGGACCATCGGCGACCGCAGCGTCACCCCGACCAGCTCGCCCCCGTACGGCGCCACCAGGTACGCCCGGTCGGGCGCGCCCTGGTCCCGCCAGCCGAGGAAGTCCAGGCTCTCCCACGGCAGTTCGGCCAGGCCCCGGGGCAGGTTGAGCCGACGGGCCTCGCCCTTGGAGCAGTTGACGAAGGACGCGCGGATCTCTGGGTCGCCGAGGGGTTCCATGACGCGGAAGCTAACACCGCCCGCCCGGCACCGTCGCGTCATTTTCTCCCGGTACGCACCGGATGGGCGGTCTGCAGGGCGAGCCGCCCGGCCGCGGTCTGCCTCGGCCGGTCCCGGCGCCGGAGGGGGCGCCGGGACCCGCCGTCGGGTCACGCCTTGGTTCGGTCAGTCACGCCTTGATGGCGACGCCCGCGTAGGCGGAGACGTCCTGCCAGCCCTCCGGCAGCTCGGCCGTGCGGATGTGGCCCGCGGTGGGGCGCCAGAGCGGCAGTTGGACGAGCCCCGGTCCGACGAACTCGAAGTCGCCGAAGAAGGGTTCGACGCCCGCCCGCGGCCTCAGCACCAGCGGGGCGCTGGCGCTCCTGTAGATCCGGGCGCCCTCGGCGGCGCTCTCGCGGGAGGCGAAGTCGGGGCTGCCGTGGGAGAGGATCAGGGCGCTGCCGGGGGCGAGCGCTTCGCGCAGGGTGCGGACGATCCGCTCGGCGCCCTCCTCGTCGCGGATGAAGTGCAGCACGGCGACCAGCATCAGCGCGACGGGCCGGGAGAGGTCGACGGCGGCGGCCAGCGCCGGGTGGCGGAGGATGGCCTCCGGGTCGCGCAGGTCGGCCTCGATCACCGAGGTGTGCCCGGTCGGGCGGCCGGCCAGCAGGGCGCGGGCGTGGGTGGCGACGATCGGGTCGTTGTCCACGTAGACCACCCGGGCGTCCGGAGCGACCCGCCGGGCGACCTCGCTGGTGGAGCCCACGGCCGGGATCCCGGTGCCGATGTCGACGAACTGGCGGATCCCCCGGCCCGCCGCGAACTCGACGGCCCGGCCCAGGAACTGCCGGTTGGTGCGGGCCAGCAGCGGCAGCGCCGGGTAGGCGGCTATCGCGGCCTGGGCGGCCCTGCGATCCGCCTCGAAGTTGTCCTTGCCGCCCAGGTAGTAGTCGTACATCCGGGCGGTGTGCGGGACGCCGGTGTCGAGCTCGCTCGGCGGCTGCCAGTCGTCGGCTCTGGCCCACTCCCATCCGGTGCGGGCGTCCCGGTCGACGGCCGCGGTGTCCTCGTGCATCATGTTCCGCCCCCAATGCGCAATGCCGGAATGTGCCTACTGCCCCGTAACACGCGGTGCGCCGTGATCGTATCCAACGGCACGCCATGGAAACAGCGGGAGTTCAGGTTTACGCAACACCCCGAAAGGGAGTGTGTGCACGTCAAAGATAGTGCGGACGGCGGCGCCGGATCGCCCGGGGAGGCCGCCCTCTCTATGCTGGCTGCCGATGACTGCCGACCGCCGCACCGTACTGCGCACCGCTGCCAAGCTGGCCGCCCTGTCCGCCTCCGCGGGGCTCCTCACGTCCTGCGGCAGCGGCACGCCCCGCCGCGCCGAGCCCGGGGCGGCGCTCGCCGCGCACCCCGGCAGTGTCGACCCCCAGCACACCACCGACCCGGCCTGGAAAGGCGGTGAGGGTCCCGACTCCCCCGCCCCGGCCACCCCGGCGCCCACCGCCACGGCCGTCCCGACCGCCGCCCAGCCGTCCACCCCGCCGACCCCGCCCGTGCTGGCGCCGCTGGCGGCCGGCACGCCGTACGAGGTGGTGCACGGGCCGCGCACCGGCAAGAACGTGGCGCTCACCTGCCACGGTAGCGGCGACCCGACGCTCGCCACCGCCCTGCTGGAGGCCGCCGAGCGGCGCGGAGCCAAGCTGACCGTGATGGCGGTCGGCAGCTGGCTGGACCAGCAGCCGCAGATGGCCCGGCGGATCCTGGACGCCGGCCACGAGCTGGGCAACCACACCCAGAACCACCTCGACATCTCCGCGATGACCCCGGATCAGGCCCGCGCCGAGATCGCCCAGTGCGCCGACCGGCTGAAGGCGCTGACCGGCTCGATCGGCCGCTGGTTCCGCCCCTCCGCCGCGCAGTACGCCACCTCGATGGTGACCCAGCAGGCCAGGGCCGTCGGCTACGAGCACGTGCTGTCCTTCGACGTCGACCCGCGCGACTACACCGACCCGACCGCCGCCGAGTTGCAGCGCCGGGTGCTGGGCGCGGTGCGCGGCGGCTCGGTGGTGGCCCTGCACATGGGCCACCAGTGCACCATCGACGCGCTGCCGGCCATCCTGGACGGGCTGGCCAAGGCGGGGCTCAAGCCGGTCACCGCCAGCCAGCTGTGCGCCTGACCGGCTGACCGGCTGACCGGTCCCATCCGCGCCGGTGGACCGGACCGGTCAGGCCATCGGATCGTCGTCCTTGTACGGGCGCAGCCGCAGCGTCCGGGCGTCCTTCGCCCGGATCTCGTCGGCCCGCTGGACCAGCTCCTCCAGGTCGTCCCGTCCGGCGTGGACGAACCGCCCGTGCAGCGCGTCGAAGCGGCCGCGGGCGGCGTCCACGATGACCGCGACCACGTACGGGACGGAGTCCCAGGTCTTCCTGTCCCGGAACATCGGCATCCCGGCGGTCATGTCGGTGGCCACCGCACCGGGGCTGACGTCGAGCACCACGACGTGGTGCCGGGCCAGCGAGTCCGCGATGTTGTCGGAGAGCTGGAGCAGCGCGCCCTTGGAGGTCGCGTACGCCGTGTAGTCGCCGTTCGGGCGCAGCGCGAATCCGGTGTTGAGGTTGACCACCCGGCCGCCGCGGCGGGCGACCATGCCGGGCAGGACGCAGCGCAGCAGGTTGTAGGGGCCGCGCAGGTTGGTCTCGATCACCTGCCACCACTGGTTGGGGTCGGTCTCCCACAGTGGCACCTCGGCGCCGTCGACCGAGCCCGCGTTGTTGACCAGCAGGTCGATCGGGCCGAGGTCGCGTTCGATCAGGCGGACGGCCTCGCGCACCGAGCCGTGGCGGCAGACGTCGGCGGTGACGGCGACGCCCCGGGAGCCGTGCCTGACGCACTCCTTGAGGGTGGTGGTCAGCGTGTCGTGGGTGCGGCCGACCAGGCCGACGGCCATGCCCTCGGCGGCCAGCCCGATGGCGATCTCCCGGCCGATGCCCCTGCCGGCGCCGGTGACCAGGGCGACCTGCCCTGTAAGCGTTCCCGTCGGCACCACGTGCTCCCTTCCCGTCCCCGGCCCCCGCTTGCGGCATTCTGTCGGGCGCGCAGGGGCCACGGCCCCCGGGCACACCCGCGCGCGGCGCGGCCTCACCCGTTCGGAGGGCCCGTCCGCGCGAGCCCCGCGCCGGGCGGCGCGCCGGCACCGCGCCGGGGAGGGGGTGACCTACTCGCCGGTACGGAGTAGTAACGTCGTCGAGGCGGTGACCGGTGCACCCATTCCGGTACACCGACCCGTTGACCAGCAGCTCGCTGGGCCACCAGTTCGCTGGGCGACCCCCAGCACCACCGAAGGGCAACTGAGTGAGTGACATCGCGCGCGTCGGAGTAGTCGGCTGCGGCCTGATGGGGTCGGGCATCGCCGAGGTCTTCGCCCGGGCCGGCCTGGACGTCATGGTGTCGGAGGCCAGCGGTGAGGCGCTGGAGTTCGGCCGCACCCGGCTGACCAACTCCCTTGAGACGGCGGTCAAGCGCGGCAAGCTGACCCCGGAGCAGCGGGACGAGGCGCTGTCCCGGCTGTCCTTCACCGTCGAGCTGTCCGACTTCGCCGACCGCGACCTGGTGGTCGAGGCGGTCGCCGAGCGCGAGGACATCAAGGTCAGGATCTTCGAGACCCTGGACCGGGTGATCGAGCGCCGCGACGCGATCCTGGCCTCCAACACCTCCTCGATCCCGATCGTGAAGCTGGCCGCCGCCACCTCCCGCCCGGAGCAGGTCATCGGCCTGCACTTCTTCAACCCGGCGCCGGTGCAGAAGCTGGTCGAGGTCATCCCGACCCTGACCACCTCGGCCACCACCACCGAGCGGGTCGAGGCCTTCGCCTCCCAGGTGCTCGCCAAGGAGCCGATCCGCGCCCGTGACCGGGCCGGCTTCGTGGTGAACGCGCTGCTCGTGCCGTACCTGCTCTCCGCGGTGCGGATGTTCGAGTCGGGCGTGGCCACCGCCTCCGACATCGACAAGGGCATGGAGGCCGGCTGCGCCCACCCGATGGGCCCGCTGCGGCTGTGCGACCTGATCGGCCTGGACACCATCGTCTCGATCGCCGAGTCGATGTACGACGAGTACAAGGAGCCGCTGTACGCCGCTCCGCCGCTGCTGTCCCGGATGGTCGACGCCGGTCTGCTGGGCCGCAAGTCCGGCCGCGGCTTCTACGACTACACCGCGAGCGCCTGAGCCTCGACGACGGGGGCGGGGGGGGCCCCCCGGGGGGGGGGGGGGGGCCCCCCCCGGGGGGGGCCCGCCCCCGCGGGATTTAGCCCGCCCGCCGCCCCGGCCGCCGCGGGCCGGGGGGGGGGGGGTTGGGGC
>NZ_JBIRJC010000010.1:166567-191983 GCF_044329365.1 Kitasatospora sp. NPDC017646
GCGCGCGCGCCCCGCGCCCCCCCCCCCCCGCCCCCCCCCCCCCCCCGCCCCCCCCGGGGCCCCCCCCGCCCCCCCCCCCCCCCCCCCCCCCCCCCCCGCCCCCGTCGGGTTCCCGACGGCCCCGGTTACTTGACCCCGGCCTCCGCGCAGGCCTCCGCGTACTGCTGGGTGCAGATGTCGGCCGCCTTGTAGAGCCCGCCGACGACGACGGTGGCCTCCACCCTCGACTTGGTCACCACGATCGGGGTGAGCAGCAGCGAGGGGATGCGCAGCCCGCCGCTGTCCGTGGACGAGGTCGCGGTGGTGCTGATGTCCATGCCCTCGGCCAGCTGGACGGCGATGGTGCCCGCCGCGTCCGTCTCCGGCTTGTACGGCTTGTAGATGGTGTAGGCCTGCTCGCCCGTGAGCACGCGGCGGACCGCGTCGATGGAGGCGTCCTGGCCGCCCACCGGAACGTTCTTGATGCCCGCGGCCTTCAGGGCGTCGATGACGGCGGCGGCCATCCCGTCGTTCGCGGCGTAGACGGCCTGGATCCCGTTCTTCCCGAGGCTCTGGATGGCCTCGTTCGTCTTCGCCGTGGCCACCTCGGGCTTCCACTCGCCGGACTGCTCGTAGGCGATCTTCACCTTGCCGTCCAGCGCCAGGTGCGCGCCCGTCTTGAACTGCGCCGCGTTGGGGTCGGATTCGGCGCCGTCGATCATCACGACGTTGGCCGAGGAGGCCTTCGAGCCGAGGGCGTCGAGCAGGGACTGACCCTGGAGCTGGCCGGTCTGCTGGTTGTCGAAGGAGACGTACGCCGCGACCTTGCCCTGGGCCAGCCGGTCGTAGGCGACGACCTTCACGCCCTTGGCGTTGGCGGCGTCCACCCACGGGGCGGTGAGCTTGGCGTCGACTGGGTCGAGCAGGATGACCTTCACGCCCTTGGCGACCATGTCGTCGAACTGCTTCTTCTGGGTGTTCGCGTCGCCGCCCGCATTGGCGTAGCTCATCGTGCACTTCGTGCAGAGGCCGGCCACCGTCTTCTCGATCAGTGGCTTGTCGAACGCGTCGTACCGGGTCGAGGACGTGCTCTCCGGCAGCAGCAGACCGATGCCCTCGCCGCCTCCGCCCGCGCCCCCGCCTCCGCCGGCTGCCGGCGTCTGGGGCGCGGCGGTCTGACCGCAGGCCGTGAGGGCGAGTGCGAGCGACACGGCGGCCGTACCCGCGGCCGCGAGACGCATGGGTCTGATCATGATCGGTGGTGCCTCCTGTACTGCGCCGCAACACTGCGGCAGGGGAGGGAGTCAAACGCCACCGGGCGAACGCGTCAATGCGGGAGGGATCCTTCGTTATCCCCCTGCTCGATTCGTTACGGGATGAACAGGACTTTCACATTCCCTTGGGGATTTCGCGGGGGGGGGGGAGCCGAAAGCCGGTGCGGCGGGAGACCGGGCGAACGGCCACCCGCCACCGCTCCGACCCCGGTGTCAGCCGTTGATGGCGTAGCTGTCGCCGTAGACCTTCCACTTGAGCGGCGGGTTGAGGTCGAAGTTCCCGGCGTTGAGGAACACCAGCTGCTCGGTGTCGACCCGGCTGGTGTCGGAGTGCGCGGCCTCCTTCTTCATGGCCACCTTGCGGGCGTCCAGGAAGGCCTTGAGGTAGGTGGCCTCGTCGCCGCCCTGGGCGGGCGTCCTGGCCTTCTTCATGGCGGCGGCGCGGATGCCGCCGAAGCTGTCGGAGCTGTTGCCCGGCCCGTGCATGACGATGGCGTCGTAGTAGGCGAACTGGCCGAGCGCGCGCAGGCCGTCGCTCTTGGCCTGGTTGACGGCGGGGTTGAAGTACACCCGGTCGCGCTCGTCGTTCTGGGCCTGCTGGAAGACCGGGTCCTTGGCGGCGGCGGCCCAGTCCTTGGTGAACGCGGTGCCGAGGCCGGCGTGCGAGTCGCTGCCGTTGACCTTCTTCAGCGCGGGGAGGTACCTGGCGAGGACGTTGCCGGGCTTGAGGTCGGTGTAGTGCTGGACCAGCTCCAGCATGTCACCCGTGCCCGAGCAGAAGCCGATGATGCCGGCGGTGTAGCCGCGGCCGTCACCGATGTCCTCGATGTACTTGTACTGGGCCTTCCAGTCCAGCGACGAGTTCTCCGCGCTGGACACCAGCTGCATCGCGATGTCCTTCTTGTGCGGGTCGTCCAGGCCGACTCCCTTGAGCCGGAGGGACGTTGCGGCCGCGGGGGCGGCCTGGGCCGCGGAGGTGGCCGCGACGGTGAGGGGCGCGGCCACCAGGGCGGCGGCGAGGGCGATTCGGAGGGCACGACGGGGCTGAGGGCGCATGGGGATGCTCCGGTTCCTCGTTGGGTTAGGAAACCTTCCTAACGAGAAGCAAACGCCCAGGGACGCCGCCCCCGCAAGGGCTTTGACGCATTCACTTCAAGACAGGTGTGAACGGCCCAGGTCAGGCAGCCCGACGCCGCACCCACCAGAGCGCGGCGGCGCACAGCGCCACGGCGAGCAGGATCGTCCAGCCGAACTCGATCCACTGGAACGGCCAGAACCGGTCGGCGGGTTGGTACACCTCGTGCATGGTGTACCCGCCGTCGCGCACCAGCGACTGCAGGTCGTCGTAGCTCCGGCCCAGGTGGTAGAAGTCGTCCTCGGAGATCCGGTTCCCGGCCGGGTCCGAGTACCACACGCTCAGCACCCAGCGGTCGTCCACCGCCAGGGACGTCATGGTGCGCACCGGCTCCTGCAGCGGAGTCATGTAGTGCGAGCGCACGGCCTCGGAGAGGAACGGCAGGGCGACGGAGGCCGCCAGGCCGAGGCCGACCGCGAGCACGGTGCGGCGCAGCACCGCGCCGGCCAGCGCCGCGACCCCGAAGGTCACCAGCACCCGGCCGATCAGCACCGGTGGAGCCTGCACGAAGAGGTCCGGGTGGAACTGTCCGCCCATGAGCGCCAGCGGTGCGCTCCACCAGCGCAGGACCAGCCCGAACAGCGCCGCCACCACGACCAGCACCGCGCCGCCCACGACCAGGCCGCCCGCCGTCCAGCGGGTCCGCCCGGCCCCCTGGGTCCAGGCGAAGCGCACCGTGCCGTGCTCGAACTCCCGCGCCAGCAGCGGGCCGCCGAGGAACGCGCCGAACACGCCGCCGAGGACGTAGGACACGCTGCCGAGCATGGGCATGCTGTCGGCGTACTGGTGCAGGTACCGCTTGAACGTGGCCGCGCAGGCGGCGCTGGCCGGGTCGCAGGAGCCCGCACCGGTGCGGTCCAGGCCGTCGTGCAGGTACCAGCCGTGGAGCAGCAGGGCGAGCGAGACCACGCCCATCACGGCGAGCAGGGTCAGCAGCGCAGGGCGGTGGCGCAGCCCGGCGGCCCGCAGCACGGCGGAGCGGGGCGGGGCGAGGGTGGTCGAACTCACGACAGTACCTTCTGGTTCGGACGGACGGCCCCGCGCGGGCCGGGCAGGGCGGAGGCGGCCGGCTCGCGCAGGTAGGCGAGCACCAACTCCTCCAGGCCGATGCGCTGTTGGCGCCAGCCGCCGGAGACCGGGGCGTCCACGCCGCCGGTGCGGACCAGCAGGTGGGACTGGTTGCCGGCCCGGCGGTCGCGGACCACCGGCAGGCGCTCGGCGACCGCGTCCGCCTCGGCGGTGGGACCGGTGAGCATCCGGTGGCCGGCCAGCAGGTCGTCCACCTCCCCCGACACCTGGACCCGGCCGCCCGCCAGCACCACCAGGTAGTCGCAGCTCTGCTCCAACTCGTTGACGGCGTGCGAGGAGAACACCACCGAGAGACCGTCCTCGGCCACCGCGGTGAGCAGCACGGACATGAAGTCGTGCCGGGCGAGCGGGTCGAGTGCGGCCAACGGCTCGTCCAGGAGCAGGAGTTCCGGCCGCTTGGCGAGGGCCAGGGCGAGCGAGACCTGGGCCTGCTGGCCTCCGGAGAGCCGGCCGTACTTGCGCTCCAGCGGGATGCCGAGGCCGTCCAGGTGGTCACGCGCCCGGGCGTCGTCCCAGCGCCGGTTGAGGTGGCGGCCCATCGCGAGCAGGTCGCGCACGGGCAAGCCGGGGTAGAGCGCGGCGTTCTGGGCGACGAAGCCGATCCGGTCCAAGGCCCGTGGTGAGCCGGGGACCTGGTCGCCGAGGACGGTCATCGCACCCTCGCTGGGCAGGGTGAGGCCGGCCGCCAGGCTGAGCAGCGTGGTCTTGCCGGCGCCGTTCGGGCCGACCAGGGCCACCACGTGTCCGGCCGGGACGGCGAGGTGGCAGTCCCGCAGTGCCCAGGAGCGGCGGTAGCGCTTGCCGATCCCGCCGCAGTCGATCACCGTGTCCGTCGCCATCACGCCACCACCCCGTCGCGCCCCTCGCGCAGGTCGCGCAGCGCGTCCTCGAACACCGCGACCATCCCCCCTTCATCCAGCCCGGCGGCCCGCGCCGAGCGCATCCAGTCCAGCAACCCCCGCCGCAGCACGGCCCGTTCGCGCAGCGGAACCACCCCGGCGGGCAGCCCGCGCACGAAGGTGCCCTGGCCGCGCCGGCCGGCCGCCAGGCCGCGGTGCTCCAGTTCCCGGTAGGCCTTGAGCACGGTGTTGGGGTTGATCGCCAGCCCGGCGACCACCTCGCGCACCCGGGGCAGCCGGTCCCCCTCCGCCAACCAGCCCATCCGCAGCGCCTGTTCGACCTGCTGCACGAGTTGCAGGTAGGTCGGGACACCGGAGGCCGGGTCCAGGCGGAACTCGATCGGGGAGGGCCGGTCGGCGCTTTTATCTAGTTCCATAGTTAATGAGTTAAGTGGAGATGGTGACGGGTTGTCAATCCCGGACAACGCGAAGGGCCCCGCCCGGACCGAGGTCGGTCCGGGCGGGGCCCTTCACAGGCCGTACTGAGGGGCGTCAGGCTCCGCGCAGCACCGCGCCGGTACGGCTGACGGCCTCGGCGACGGCCGCCTCGCGGGCGGCGGTGGCCTCGTCGGCGGTCAGCGTGCGGTCGGCGGCACGGAAGCGCAGCGCGTAGGCCAGCGACTTCTTGCCCTCGCCGACCTGCTCGCCGGTGAACACGTCGAACAGCCGGATGGCCTCCAGCAGTTCGCCCGCGCCCGCGCGCAGCGCGGCCTCGACCTCGGCGGCCGGGACGGCGGTGTCGACGATCAGCGCGACGTCCTGGGTGGCCACCGGGAAACCGGAGACCGCCGGGCCGTTGACCTTCTGCGGGCCGTCCGCCGTCAGCAGGTCGATGTCGACCTCCATCGCCGCGGAACGGGCCGGCAGCCCGAGCGCCTTGACGACGCGCGGGTGCAGCTCACCGGCGTGGCCGACCACCCGGTCGGTGCCGGCCACGACCAGCTCGGCGCAGCGGCCCGGGTGCCAGGGCGCCCGCTGGCCCCGGCGGACGGTCAGCTCGACGCCGACCGCGCGGGCCACCGTGCGGGCCGCCTCGACGGCGTCCGCCCAGGAGGCCTGGTCACCCTTGCCCCACCAGCCGGAGGGCAGCCGCTCGCCCGCGAGGGCGACGGCGACCCGGCGCGGCTGCTCCGGCAGCGCGGCGTCCAGCGCGGCCAGTTCCTCGTTGCTCGGCCGGTGGTCGACGGCCGGACGCGGAGCCACGGACAGCTCGTCCTTCGGCAGGAACACGGTGCCGGTCTCGTAGATCGCCAGGTCGGTGTTGCCCCGGCCGATGTTGCGGCGCAGCGCGCCGAGCAGGCCCGGCAGCAGCGTGGTGCGCAGCGACGGTTCCTCGTCGTTGAGCGGGTTGACCAGCTTGACCGTACGGCGGCGGCGGTCCTCCGGCTCCAGGCCGAGCGCCTCGAAGGCGGCCTCGCCGAGGAACGGGTAGTTGTTGACCTCGACGTAGCCGGTCCCGGCCAGCGCGACGCCGACCCGGCGGTGGATCCGCTGGGCCTCGGTCAGGCCCTTGCCCGGCGGCACGTCGGGCATCCGGGCGGGGACGTTGTCGTAGCCCTCCAGCCGGATGACCTCCTCGGCGAGGTCGTACGGGTCGGTCAGGTCGGGCCGCCAGGTCGGCGGGGTGACCTCCAGGACGTCGGCGCCCGAGACCGAGCAGCCGATCTCCTGGAGGCGCCGGGTGACGGTCTCGCGACCGTAGACGGTACCGGCCACGCGGTCGGGCAGGTCGGCGGCGATGGTGATGGTGCGCACCGGGTGCGGGGCCGCGATGTCGGTGACCCCGGCCTCGGCGGTACCGCCGGCGATCAGCACCAGCAGGTCGACGGCGCGCTGCGCGGCGGCCCGGGAGGCCTCCGGGTCGACGCCGCGCTCGAAGCGCTTGGACGCCTCGGAGGGCAGCTTGTGCCGCTTGGCGGTGCGGGCGATGGAGACCGGGTCGAAGTGCGCGGCCTCGATGATCACCTCGGTGGTGCCCGGACCGGCGGCCGGGTCGAGGATCTCGGTGGAGGCGCCGCCCATCACGCCGGCCAGGCCGATCGGGCCGCTGTCGTCGCAGATCAGCAGGTCCTCGGCGGCCAGCTTGCGCTCGACACCGTCCAGGGTGGTGAGGGTCTCGCCCTCGGCCGCCCGGCGGACCGTGATCGGGCCGTCCACCCGCTGCTTGTCGTACGCGTGCAGCGGCTGGCCGACCTCCAGCATCACGTAGTTGGTGATGTCGACGGTCAGCGAGATCGGGCGGATGCCCGCCTTCTGCAGGCGGCGCTGCAGCCAGATCGGGGACTTGGCGTTCGGGTCGACGCCGACGACCGTGCGGGCCACGAAGCGGTCGCACCCGGCCGGGTCGTTGACCTTGACCAGGTAGCCGAAGGAGTTGGCCGGCGGCACGTCCAGCAGCGCCGGGTCGGCCAGCGGCAGGCCGTACGCGGCGGCGGCCTCACGGGCCACGCCGCGCATGGACAGGCAGTAGCCGCGGTCCGGGGTGACGGCGATGTCGAGCACCTCGTCGACCAGCTGGAGCAGCTCGATGGCGTCCGTGCCGGGCTCGTACTCCGGCGGGAGCACGATGATGCCGCTGTGGTCGTCGCCCATGCCCAGCTCGCGGGCGGAGCAGATCATGCCGGCCGAGGTCTGGCCGTAGGTCTTGCGGGCCGAGATCGGGAACGGGCCGGGCAGGACGGCACCCGGGAGCACGACCACGACCTTGTCGCCGACGGCGAAGTTGGTCGCGCCGCAGACGATCTCCTGCGGCTCACCGGTGCCGTTGGCGTCGCCGACGTTGACGAAGCAGTGCCGGATCGGCTTCTTGAAGCCGGACAGCTCCTCGATGGAGAGCACCTCGCCGACCACCAGCGGGCCTTTGAGGTCGGCGCCGAGCTGCTCGACGGTCTCGACCTCCAGGCCGGCCCGGACCAGCCGCTCGGCCACGTCACGGCCGGTCTCGCCCGCGGGCAGATCGACGTACTCGCGCAGCCAGGAAAGCGGGACGCGCATCAGATCTCCATCCCGAACGGGAGGGTGAAACGCACGTCACCCTCGACCATGTCGCGCATGTCGGCGACGTTGTGACGATTCATCAGGATCCGCTCCAGGCCCAGGCCGAAGGCGAATCCGCTGTAGCGGTTCGGGTCCACGCCGCAGGCGACCAGCACCCGGGGGTTGACCACGCCGCAGCCGCCGAGCTCGATCCAGCCCTCGGAGGAACAGGTGCGGCACGGGCGGTCCGGGTTGCCGACGCTCTCGCCGCGGCACACGAAGCACTGCAGGTCGATCTCGGCGCTCGGCTCGGTGAACGGGAAGTACGAGGGGCGCCAGCGCAGCTCCAGGCCACCGCCGATCAGCTTCTCGACCAGCACCTCGATGGTGCCCTTGAGGTCGGCGAAGGTGATGCCCTCGTCGACGGCGAGGCCCTCGACCTGGCGGAAGACCGGGGTGTGGGTGGCGTCCAGCTCGTCGGTCCGGTAGACCCGGCCCGGGCAGACCACGTAGATGGGAGGCTCGCGGTCGAGCATGGTGCGGGCCTGGACCGGGGAGGTCTGGGTGCGCAGCACCACGCCGGAGTCGGCGGAGCCGTCCGGGGCCTGGACGAAGAAGGTGTCCTGCATCGAGCGGGCCGGGTGGTCCGGGCCCAGGTTGAGGGCGTCGAAGTTCAGCCACTCGGCCTCGACCTCGGGGCCCTCGGCGACCTGGTAGCCCATCGCGACGAAGGTGTCCTCGATGCGCTCGGCCAGCGTGGTCAGCGGGTGCCTGGCGCCGCGCGGGATGCGGTCGTACGGCAGCGTGACGTCCACCGCCTCCTCGACCAGCACGCGGGCGTCCCGCTCCGCCTCCAGCTCGCCCTGCCGCTTGGCCAGGGCCTGGTTGACGGCGCCGCGGGCCTGGCCGATCAGTTTGCCTGCGGCGGCCTTGGCGTGCGGCGGGAGGGCGCCGATCTCGCGGTTGGCGAGCGAGAGCGCGGAGCGGTCGCCGGTGTGGGCGACCTTGGCCTGCTTCAGCTCGTCGAGCGTGGTGGCGGCGGCGAAGGCGGCGACGGCCTCGTCCCGCGCCTGCTCCACCACCTCGGGCTTGAGGGCCTCGACCTCGACCGGGTCGTACGACTTGTTGGGTGCCGACATCTCTATCTTTCCCGTGCTCCTGCTCGTCCGTGCTCAGGTGTGTGGGCTCGCCTTCGCGTCACGCCCGGCGGGGCCGGGGCACGGGCAGCCCGTCTCCGTACTGACGGGGCGGGGTGTCCGCGGCACAGCCGCGCAGGGCGTTGCGCAACGCCAAAGGTCGAGTGTAGTCGCAGCGCGTAGCGCGGCTGCCGTCAAGCCCGTCCGGACCCCGACCACGACATGCTGCATCAGTCGTTCATGCTCCTTCAGAGCATGAAGTCGGGCACCCCGGCGGGCAGGATAAATCGGAACCGGGCTCCGCCGCCGGGCGCGCGGTCGACCCTGATGGAACCGCCGTGGGCCTCCACGATGCCCTTGACGATGTAGAGCCCCAGGCCGGTGCCACCGCGCTTGGAGCCCCGCCAGAAGCGGGTGAAGACGCGCGGCATCGACTCCTCGGGGATACCGCTGCCTTCGTCGCTCACGGTGACCGCTGTGCCTTCCACGATGCGGGGCGGGGTGCCGGAGCGCTCCCAGACGGGCGCCTCGACGACCTCCTTGGCCGGTGCCACCTCGATGGTGACAGTTCCATCGCCGTGCCGCACCGCGTTTTCCAGCAGGTTCGCCAGCACCTGGTCGACCTTGTCCGGGTCAGCCCACAGCACGGTCAGCGGCCCGGTGATCCGGATGTCGAAGCGCTCCTCGGGGATGCCGGTGGCCACCTTGCGCTCGACGTGCCGACGCACCGCGGCCGCCAGGTCGACGACCTGCTTGCGCAGCTCCAGCCGCCCGGCGTCGATCCGGGAGATGTCCAGCAGCTCGGCGATCAGCCGGGTGACCCGGTCGGCGTCGGCGTCCACCGTCTCCAGCATCAGCCGCTTCTGCCCGTCGGTGAACCGCTCCCACTTGGCCAGCAGGGTCGCCGTGAAGCCCTTGACGCTCGTCAGCGGGGAGCGCAGCTCGTGCGCGACGGTGGCGATCAGCTCGGCGTGGCTGCGCTCGGTGCGGCGCCGGGCCTCGGTGCCGCGCAGGGCGATCACCAGGCGCTCCAGCGGCCCCAGCGGCACCGCCCGGACGTACCGGGCGGAGACCAGCACCTCCCGGCCGCCGGGCAGCAGCAGGTTGCGCTCGGGCTGGCGGGTGCGGATCGCCAGGCCGCCGTACGGATCGGTCAGCTGCCACCAGCGGCGGCCGTCCAGGTCCTCCAGCGGCAGGACGTCCTCCAGCGCGCTGCCGAGCGCGGCCTCCGGGAGCACGCCGGTGAGCCGGGCCGCGGCCCGGTTGAAGCAGACCACCCGGCCCGTCGCGCCGGCGACCACCAGGCCGTCCGGCAGGTCGTCCGGGTCGAGCTCGGGCCCGCTGCCGACCATGGGTTGCCTCCCCGATTACCCACCGTGCCGTTCCCCACACCGAGGCAGACCCTAGCGCCTCGCAAGCCCCGGCAGTAGGGCTTGCAGCGTGGTGATCCCGGCGCGCCCGGGGCGTGTCCTGTGGGCCGCGGCTCCGGCAGGGGCCCGCAGGACCGCCCCTCAGGACGCGTCAGCCGTCGGACGGACGTGTCAGCCGTTCGAGCGGCAGCCGCCGGGCGAGCGCTGCGCCCGGGCCGAGGCGTACAGGCAGACGGCCGCGGCGGTGGCCAGGTTGAGGCTCTCCGCGTGCCCGTGGATCGGGACGCGCACGACCTCGTCGGCGAGCGCGCGGGTCTCCTCGGGGAGCCCCCACGCCTCGTTGCCGAACACCCACGCGCCGGGCGCGCCCAGGGTGCCCTCGTCCAGCTCCTGGTCGAGGTCGCGCTCCCCGGCGCCGTCCGCGGCGAGCACCCGGACGCCGCTCGCGCGCAGCTGCCCGACCGCCTCCTCGACCGGCACCCCGACCGCCACCGGCAGGTGGAACAGGCTGCCGACGGAGGCCCGGACGGCCTTGGGGTTGTACAGGTCCACCGAGGCGTCGGTGAGCACCACGGCGTCCGCGCCGGCCGCGTCGGCGGTGCGCAGCACCGTACCGGCGTTCCCGGGGTCGCGCACGTGGGCGAGGATCGCGACCAGCTTCGGCCGGGCCGCGAGCACCTCGGCGAACGGGGTGTCGATGAAGCGGCAGAGCGCCACGATCCCCTGCGGGGTCACCGTGTCGCAGATGTCGGCGATCACCTCGTCGGTGGCGGTCAACACCGGCAGCCCCTCGGCCAGGGCGGCCTCGACGATGTCCGCGTGCCGCTCGGCGGCCTCCAGGCCCACGTACACCTCGACCACGGCGTGCTCGGCCGTCCCCGGCAGCTTGCCGAAGGCGATGGCCTCCCGGACGGCCTGCGGGCCCTCGGCCAGGAAGCGGCGCTCCTTGGTGCGCTGGTTCCGCTTGGCGAGCCGACGGGCGGCGACGACGCGCGGCGAGCGCAGGGAGGTGAGCAGGGGGGTCTCGGTGCTCGGCATGGTCTCGTTCTCTGGAGGCGCTGACTTGGCTGACTCTGGAGGTGCTGACGGGCTGGAACGCAGAACCGGACCCGCAGGAGAGCCTGCGGGTCCGGTCAGAGCTCAACCGATCTCGGAAGATCAGGCGGCGTCGGCGGCAGCCTTCGGGGCGTTCACGTCGGCCGGCAGCGCCTTCTGGGCGACCTCGACCAGGGAGGCGAACGCACCCGGGTCGTTGACGGCCAGGTCGGCCAGCATCTTGCGGTCGATCTCGACGCTGGCGGCCTTCAGGCCCTGCACGAAGCGGTTGTAGGTGATGCCGTTGGCACGGGCCGCAGCGTTGATGCGCTGGATCCACAGCTGACGGAAGTCGCCCTTGCGCTTCTTGCGGTCGTTGAAGTTGTAGACCAGCGAGTGGGTGACCTGCTCCTTGGCCTTGCGGTACAGGCGCGAGCGCTGGCCACGGTAGCCGCTGGCGCGCTCCAGGATGACCCGGCGCTTCTTGTGGGCGTTGACTGCCCGCTTGACGCGTGCCACTTGATTACTCCTTGGGTTGGACCACGGACTACTTCACGTGGTCCGTCATTCGAATGGGTCGGGAAGGATCAGCTGCCCCGCACACGGCTCGCGCCGGACGGGAGGGCGATCACTTGCCGAGAAGCTTCTTGATCTTCTTGGCGTCAGCGGGGGCCATCTCGATCGTCCCGGCCAGCTTGCGGGTCAGCGTCGAGGGCTTGTGCTCCAGGAGGTGGCGGCGGCCGGCGCGCTCGCGCAGCACCTTGCCAGAGCCACTGATCTTGAAGCGCTTGCTGGCGCCACTGTGCGTCTTCTGCTTCGGCATTTCGCCGTATCTCCTCGTCGGTCCCGTCCACGCCCGCGCGGCTTGCACCACGCGGGCGTGAACTGGATGGATCTGCGGTGACCGGGCGGGTGCCCCGTCACCATGGGGGCCGACCCCGGACCGCCGTGAGCCTTGCGGCTCAGGCGCCCTGGGGAGCGGCCGGCTGCTCGACCGGAGCCTCGGCCTCGGGGGCCTCGGCCTCGGCCGGGGCGTCCTGCACCTCGGTCACGGCGTCCTCGTCCGCGGCGGCGGCGTCGGCGTCGGAACCGGTGGTCCGACCCAGCCGCTCGGCCTTGCGGGCGTCCGCGAGGGCGCGGGCCTCGGCCATCGCCTCGGTCTTCTTCTTGTGCGGGCCAAGAACCATGATCATGTTCCGGCCGTCCTGCTTCGGCGAGGACTCGACGAAGCCCAGGTCCTGGACGTCGTCGGCGAGCCGCTGCAGCAGACGGAAGCCCAGCTCGGGGCGGGACTGCTCACGACCACGGAACATGATCGTGATCTTGACCTTGTCACCCTGCTTGAGGAACCGGACGACGTGACCCTTCTTGGTGTCGTAGTCGTGCGGGTCGATCTTCGGCCGGAGCTTCATCTCCTTGATGACCGTGTGCGCCTGGTTCTTGCGCGCCTCACGGGCCTTCATGGCCGACTCGTACTTGAACTTGCCGTAGTCCATGAGCTTGCACACCGGCGGCCGGGCGGTCGCCGCGACCTCGACCAGGTCGAGGTCGTACTCCTGCGCGAGCTCCAGCGCCTTGGCAAGCGGCACGATGCCGACCTGCTCGCCGCTGGGACCGACGAGTCGCACCTCCGGGACGCGAATCCGGTCGTTGATGCGGGGCTCGGTGCTGATGGGGCCTCCTCGGTTGCACCTTCTGCGATGCGGCCGTCGGACGGCGGTCGCACGTAGTGGACTCGACCACTGGGCGGGGCTTCATTCGTGCTGCGCTGCCCGGTGCTGGCTTCCGACACCATGTGCACCGCGACACGAAAAAAGCCCCGCTCGGTACAAGCGGGGCTCCACACAACCGGGGGCGGCGCCCGGTGAGGGACGCTGCGGGCGACTCGGCGCCGTGGCGCCCGTCGCGGACCGGACCCGTCGACCGCGAGGCCGATCAGGTGGGAGACTTTCGCGGTTGCCCTCTCGGGCCTCCTGTGGTGGAGCCTCCACTTGCTGGCCAGGTGCCCATGAGGGATCCCGGCCGGTCAGTCTCGAAGCTTACAGCGTCGCGCGGTCGAACGCTATTCCGCCCCGGCGCACCGTCCTCCCGGCGCGCTGCCCCCGGGGCGCGTCCGGGGCCCCCTTGTACGCTCCACCTGTACCCACACCGCACGACGGAACGAGCCACCCTTGAGCAGCGAGCCCACCCAGAACCCCGGCGCGGACGACGACGCGATCGGCTTCGACGACCTCACCCGCGACATCGCCGAGGTGCCGGCCGTCGAGGTGATCACCACCGTCGCGGTGCACCTGATGAGCGCGGCCGCGGTCAAGTGCGGCCTGGCCGAGGGCGGCGAGAAGGACAAGGACCTCGACGAGGCGCGCAAGCTGATCACCGCGCTCGCCGGGCTGGTCACCGCCGGCGCTCCGGAGATCAGCAACTTCCACGCTGCCCCGCTGCGGGACGGGCTGCGCTCGCTCCAGCTGGCGTTCCGCGAGGCCTCCCTGGTGCCGGACGCTCCGGGCGCGGGGCCGGGCGAGAAGTTCACCGGGCCGGTCTACAGCTGAGCGGTTCTCGACGGGGCGGGGACCATCTACCGGATTCGGTAGGTGGTCCCCGTTCGGTTCTCACCGCCGGTACAGCGGCTCCCCCGGCAGCTGCGCGCTCGCCGGCAGCACCGCGAGGTCCAGCCCCCGGTCCAGCCGCACCCGCAGCACCGGGTCCCCGGCCACCGCCCGGCCGACCCGCTGCGCGGCCGCCTGGAGCCCCGGCTGGTCCAGCGCCGGGTCGAACACCACCGCGAGCACCCCGTCCGAGTCCTCCGACGGTGCCAGCAGCCCGCTCAGCACCTGCGGCTCGGCCGCCAGCAGCGCCCGGACCGCCTCCCGCACCTGGGGGTCCCGCACCGGCGGCAGGTACGGGCGGTTCTCCGCCAGCGCCCGCAGCCGGGCGCCGCTCAGCAGGAAGGGCACCGGCCCGGCCGGATCGATCAGCAGCGTGTCGGCGCGTTCGGAGAAGGCCACCATCGCCGCCTGCGGGGCCGCCGTCGGCGCCGGACGGGCGTCGGCGCGCCAGCGGGTGAGCGACTCCAGCGACGTGAAGGCCGGCAGCGCGCGGCGCCCGTCCGGGGCCTCCAGCACCGGGACGGCCATGTCGCTGCTCTTGTCGTGCTTGTGCCCGTGCTCGTCCACCTCGACCTCGCCGAGGAGGGCGACGATCGGGACCATCAGCCGGGTCGGGGTCAGCGCCGCCAGCACCTCGGGCTCGGCCGTGCGGTCCTGCGACCAGCGGGCGAGGGCCGCGGTCAGCGCCGGGTCCGCCGTGCCGTCGTCATCGGAGAAGCCGGGATTCGGGATGCTCTTGCCGACGAACGCCGGGTTGGAGAAGTCTTTGCGGTCCACCCGGCCGACCCTATGCCACCACCGCCCGCGGCCCCCATTTCCCCGCACGCGACCTCTACCCACCGGTAGCGCCCTGTGGCACCCTGCGCGCATGGTCATCCTCGTCACCCGCACTCCGGTATCCGACCGGCACCGGTACGACCGGGCCACCGCCCACCTGGACGGCCCGGTGGCCGTGGTGGACCTCGCCGCCTTCGACGCCAACGCCGCCGACCTGGTGCGCCGGGCGGCGGGCAAGCCGATCCGGGTGGCCAGCAAGTCGCTGCGCTGCCGGGCGCTGCTGGAACGGGTGCTGGCCGTGGACGGCTTCGCCGGGGTGATGAGCTTCACCCTGGACGAGTCGCTCTGGCTGGCCGGTACCGGCGTGCGCGACGTGCTGCTCGCCTACCCTTCCGCCGACCGGGCCGGCTACGCCTCGCTGACCGCCGATCCGGAGCTGGCCCGCCGGGTCACCGTCGTACTGGACGACCCGGCCCAGCTGGACCTGATCGACAAGGCCCGCTCCGGCGACGCCGAGGTGCGGGTCTGCCTGGAACTGGACACCGCGCTGCACCTGCTCGGCGGGCGGGTCCGGGTCGGCGCCCGGCGCTCGCCGCTGCGCACCCCGGAGGAGCTGGGCGCCTTCGCCGAACTCGTCCAGCGCCGCCCGGGCTTCCGGGTGGTCGGCCTGATGGCGTACGAGGGGCACGTCGCCGGGGTGGGCGACCGGGTGCCGGGGCGCCCGGTGCGCTCGCAGCTGATCCGGCTGATGCAGGCCAGGTCCCGGGCCGAGCTGGCCGAGCGGCGCGCGGCGGTGGTCCGGCGGCTGCGGCAGGTGGCCGAGCTGGAGTTCGTCAACGGCGGCGGCACCGGCAGCGTGGAGTCCACCGTGGCCGAGCGTGCCGTCACCGAGGTCGCGGCCGGCTCCGGGCTCTACGCGCCGCAGCTCTTCGACCACTACCGCTCCTTCCGGGGCCGTCCCGCCGCGCTGTTCGGCCAGCCGGTGGTGCGCCGCCCCGGCGTCGGGGTGGTGACCGTGCTCGGCGGTGGGTACCCGGCCTCGGGCGCCGCCGGGCCGGACCGCTCGCCGGTGCCGTACCTGCCGGCGGGGCTGCACTACGACCCGATGGAGGGCGCGGGCGAGGTGCAGACCCCGCTGCTCGGTCCGGCCGCCGACGACCTGCTGATCGGTGACCGGGTGTGGTTCCGGCACGCCAAAGCGGGCGAGCTGTGCGAGCGCTTCGCGGAACTGCACCTGATCGACGGGGACCGGGTCGTCCGCAGCGTGCCCACCTACCGGGGTGAGGGGAAGACGTTCCTCTGACGCGCAGCTCTTCGGTGCCCTACCGTGGTGACGACACGACGAACCACGAGGGGGCACCATGGAAGCGGAGATCGTTCAGCAGATGGTGACCTCGGGGGCCTCGTCACTGGCCGGGCTGATGGCCACTGCGGCCTGGCAGCAAGTCAGTTCGCGAGTCTCCCGGATGTTCGGACGCGGCGAGGAGGACGAGGCGGCGAGCACCGAGCTGGAGGAGATCCGGGCCGAAGTGCTGGAGGCCGGCGATGACCGGGGCGCACTGGCGGACCAGACGGCCGTGCTGCGCGCCCGGCTACGCCGCCTGTTCCGCGAGCACCCGGATGCTGCCGACGAACTCCGGGAGATCCTCAGGGAGTTCGCCCCGCAGGAGCGGACCGTCAAGGTGCACAACGTGATCCGGGACTCGACCGTCAACAGCGACATGGTGATCCAGACCGGCACCATGAACCAGCGCCTCTGACCTTTCCCCAGCCTTAAGCGGGCCCGACGGAACACCTAACCACGGTGTCCCGTCGGGCCTTTGCGCTGCTTGGAGCGGACATGCCGTCAACAACCGACCGATGCAAGGCTATTGCCTTATGGTCCAGACCAATCCTACGCTCTGGCCGGGGGTCCGCGGTCCGGGCCGGCGGTCCCCGAACGGGCAGGCGTGTCCGCTCCCCCACACCCGCCCGGAACGACGGCCGAGGAGTCCCCACCCCATGTCCATCAAGCGAAGTGCCCTGTCCGTCGGCGTGGTCGGCGCCGCGGTCCTCGCGGTGGCCGCGACCACCGCCGACACCGCCAGCGCCCACGGCACCATGACCGGCCCGGTCAGCCGGATCGCCGCCTGCTACGCCGAGGGCCCCGAGCACCCGGTGTCCCAGGTCTGCAAGGACGTCGTCGCCGCCATTGGCACCCAGCCGCTGTACGACTGGAACGAGGTCAACATCGCCAACGCCAACGGCAACCACCAGGCGCTGATCCCGGACGGCAGGCTCTGCTCGGCCAACCGCGACAAGTACGCGGCCCTGGACTGGCCGCGCACCGACTGGCCGGCCACCCCGGTCAGCGCGGGCAACCTCACCTTCCAGTTCCGCACCACCGCGCCGCACGTCGGCACCCAGACCGTCTACATCACCAAGCCGAGCTACGACCCCACCAAGCCGCTGAAGTGGTCCGACCTCGACCCGACCCCGGTGGCCCGGGCGCAGGTCGACCGCACCGCCGTCAACGGCTACTACACCTACTCGGGCACCCTGCCGCAGCGCACCGGCCGACAGCTGCTGTACATGATCTGGCAGCGCAGCGACAGCCCGGAGGCGTTCTACAGCTGCTCCGACGTCGACTTCGGCACGGCCGGCACGGCCGGCACCGCCGCCACCACCGGCTCCACCGCCGGTGCCCCGGCCGTCTCCTCGCTCGCCGCCCCGGCTGCGCCCAGCGACGCCCAGATCGCCGCCGACGCCTCCAAGTCCACGGTCGCCCACCACGGCCACGGCGGGGACCCGAACGCCCCGGCCGGCCAGCCGCTCCCGACCAGCTCCGCAGCCGTGGCCGGTACCTCCGCCACCGGTCCGCTGCTGCTCGCCGGTGCCGCCGCGCTGGGCGTCGGCTGGGCGGGCATGGTGCTCCGGCGCCGTCGCATCGAGGCTGTTCGACGCGACTCCTGACGCCGGACGACGCGGGGCCGGGCCGGCCCACCCCCGTCCGGCCCGGCTCCGTGGCTTCTCACGATCCACCCGGCTGACGGGCTGACGGGCTGACCCGACGAACGGGCCGGCCGGACGAACGGCGACGGCCCACCCGGAGGGGTTCCTCCCGGGTGGGCCGTCGCGGTGTGAGGAGCGCGGGGGGCTCAGGTGGTCTCGGTGCCGGAGCCGTCGGGGCTGCTGCCACCGGAGCCGGACCCGCCGCCGGAACCGCCGGAACCCGGCATGCCCGGGAGGCCGGGGACCTTGCCCTTGAAGTCGGCGATGCCCTTGACGATGGTGTCCATCACCCCGACGTCCGGTGCCTTGTCGGCGATGTCGAAGCCGAAGTGCACCGAGACCAGGTTCTTGCCGTCGGTGGACGGGAAGACCACGGTCTCCACGTAGCCGTTGTTGCCCTTGGCCGCGTTCACCTTCCAGCGGACCAGGTAGCCGTCCTGGCCGTTGACCTTCACGGCCTCGGACTTGAGCTCCTGGTGCCCGGTGATGTCGCCGTAGGCGTCCTTGGCGGCCTTGTCGATGTCCGCCTTCGCCGCCGCCTGGGCATCGGTGCCGCCGCCGTCGATCCGGCCGGTGTTCGCCCCGCCGAGGGAGCAGGCTTTGCCGTCCGGGCACTTGTAGTCGCCGACGGTCAGTGCGGCGTAGCCGTCGTCGGTGGTGCCGGCCTGCCAGCCGGAGGGGACGGGCAGGACGAGCCCGTTCACCATGTCGATGGCCTTGTTGGCGCCCGGCCTGGCCTTCCCGCTGCCGTTCCCGCCACCCCCGCCGTTGCCACCGCCGTTCCCGCCTCCGGTGCCACCGCCGTTCCCGCCGCCGAGGCCCGGGAAGCCGAACAGCCCGTCCCCGCCGTCCTTCGGCGCCGGCTGGACCCTGGCGGCGCTGCGCTGCGAGCCGCCGTCGTGCTTCCCGTCCATCGCCAGGTAGGTGATCCCCGACCCGGCGCCGAGGCCCAGGACGGCGGCCACGGCGGTGGCCACGACCAGTCGGGAGGGCTTGCGCCAGGCCTTGCGCGGCGGCTGGGCGGGCGCGCCGTACGCCGTGCCGAAGGGCGGCGGCTCCGGGTAGCGGACCGTCGGCCCGCTGTCCAGGACCTCGCCCTCGAGCACCCTGGGCTGCTCCGCCGTCCCCGGCCCCGGAGCCGCGGCGGCCGGGGGCTCCGGCTGCGGGGCGTCCGAGGGTGCGGGCCGGGTGTCGGCCGTCCAGCCCTTGCCGTCCCACCAGCGCTGCGGCCTCGGGTCGCTGGTGGTGTCCTTCGGGTCCGGGTACCACCCGGCGGGGATCTGCTCACTCACAGCAAAGAATCTAAAGGTAGCCGGATAAACGCGAAATCAGCGCAGCCGGGAATTCCGGAGGTTTTCGATGAGATTACGGTGAGAAGCCACCGACTGCCCTGCCCGGCCCACCGGTGGCGGCCACCGCGCCGACGGCCTACAGCGGTGTCACGTACGCCCCGGAGATGCCGCCGTCCACCAGGAACTCGCTCGCGGTGACGAACGAGGAGTCGTCGCTCGCCAGGAAGGCCACCGCGGCGGCGATCTCCTCGGCCTTGGCGAACCGTCCGAGCGGGATGTGCACCAGTCGGCGGGCCGCCCGCTCCGGGTCCTGGGCGAACAGCTCGCGCAGCAGCGGGGTGTCCACCGGTCCGGGTGACAGCGCGTTCACCCGGATCCCCTCCCGGGCGAACTGCACGCCCAGCTCGCGGGACATCGCCAGCACCCCGCCCTTGGAGGCGGTGTACGAGATCTGCGAGGTGGCCGCCCCCATCCGGGCCACGAAGCTGGCGGTGTTGATGATCGAGCCGCGCCCGTGCCGGCGCATGTACGGCAGCGCGGCCTTGCAGCACAGGTAGACCGAGGTCAGGTTGACCTCCTGGACCCTGCGCCAGGCGTCCAGGCCGGTGGTCAGGATCGAGTCGTCCTGCGGCGGCGAGATGCCCGCGTTGTTGAAGGCGACGTCCACGCTGCCGCAGGTCTCGTACGCCTCGTCGAACAGCGCCTCGACCATGTACGGGTCGGTGACGTCGGTGTGCACGAACAGCCCTCCGACCTCCTTGGCGGCCGCCCGCCCGGTCTCCTCGTCCAGGTCCGCGCAGACCACCTTCGCCCCCTCGGAGGCGAGCCGGCGGGCGGCCGCCAGGCCGATCCCGCTGCCCGCGCCGGTGACCACGGCGGTGCGGCCGACCAGACGGCGGCAGATGACGTCGTTGTCGCTCATCGGACTGGCGCTCATCGGACTGTCACTCCTCGCTGTGGATGAAGACGTTCTTGGTCTCGGTGAAGTGGCGCAGCGCGTCCGGCCCCAGCTCACGGCCCACCCCGGACTCGCCGAAGCCGCCGAAGGGCGTCCAGTAGCGCACCGAGGAGTGCGAGTTGACCGACAGGTTGCCCGCCCGCACGCCCCGGGCCAGGCGCAGCGCCCGGCCGACGTCCCCGGTCCAGATCGAGCCGGACAGGCCGTAGCGGGTGGCGTTGGCCAGGCGCAGCGCGTCGGCCTCGTCGGTGAACGGCAGGACGGCGGCGACCGGTCCGAAGATCTCCTCGGTGACCGCCGGGACCTCCGGGTCGTCGGGCGCGAGCACCGTCGGCGGGTACCAGTAGCCCGGCCCGTCCGGTACGGATCCCCGGGCCAGCACCGGCAGTTCGGGAGTGACGTAGGAGGCGACCCGGCGGACCTGGGTTGCCGAGATCAGCGGCCCGAGCTGGGTGTCCGGATCGCTCGGGTCTCCGGTGCGCAGCGCCTCGACGGCGGGCAGCAGCTGGGCCAGGAAGTCGTCGTACGCCTCGCGCTGGACCAGGATCCGGCTGCGGGCGCAGCAGTCCTGGCCACTGTTGTCGGCGAAGGACATCGGGTCGGCGGCGCGGGCCAGGTCGGCGTCGGCGAAGACGATGCTGGGGCTCTTGCCGCCGAGTTCCAGGGTGATCCGCTTGGCCCGGGCGGCGCAGCGGGCGGCGACCTCCTTGCCGACCACGGTCGAGCCGGTGAAGACGATCTTGCGGACCGCCGGGTGGTCGACCAGGGCCCGCCCAGTGGTGCCGCCGGCGCCCGGGAGGACCTGGAACAGGCCCTCGGGCAGGCCTGCGGCGAGGGCCAGTTCGGCCAGCCGCAGGGCGGTCAGCGGGGTCGCCTCGGCGGGCTTGAGGAGCACCGCGTTGCCGGCCGCGAGGGCCGGGGCGAAGCCCCGGGCGGCGACCGGCATCGGGAAGTTCCAGGGGGTGATCACCCCGACCAGGCCGACCGGCTCCTGGAAGGTCACGTCCAGACCGCCGGCCACCGGGATCTGGTGTCCGGTCAGGCGCTCGACTCCGCCGGCCGCGTACTCCAGGAGGTCCCGGACGTTGCCGGCCTCCCAGCGGGCGTTGCCCAGGGTGTGCCCGGCCTCGCTGACCTCCAGCGCCGCCAGTTCGGGCACGTGCACCTCGACCTGGTCGGCGAACCGGCGCAGCAGCCGGGCGCGTTCGCCGGGCGCCAGCGCCGCCCAGCCCGTCTGGGCCTTCAGCGCCCGCTGGACGGCCGCGTCCAGCTGCTCGACGGTGGTGTCGGGGACGGTGGCCAGCAGCTCCCCGGTGGCCGGGTTGCGAACGGCGCTGCCTGGCGAGTCGGTCATGCCTCACATCCGTTCGAAGGACCGGTAGCGCTCCCAGTCGGTGACGGCGCCGTCGTACGCGGCCTGCTCGACCCGGGCCATGTTCAGGTAGTGCTCGACCACGTCGCCACCGAAGGCCGTCCGGGCCAGTTCGCTCCCCGCCCACAACTCGGCGGCCTCGCGCAGTGATCCGGGCACCCGGGCGTACTCCTCCACCGCGTAGGCGTTGCCCAGGCAGGGTGTCGGCAGGTCGAGTTTGCGTTGCAGTCCGTGCAGGCCGGCCGCGATCATCCCGGCCACCGCGAGGTACGGGTTGACGTCGCCGCCGGGCACCCGGTTCTCCATCCGCAGGCCCGGGCCGTGGCCGACCACGCGGTAGGCGCAGGTGCGGTTGTCCCGTCCCCAGGCGACGGCCGTCGGGGCGAAGGAGCCGGGGCGGTAGCGCTTGTACGAGTTGATGTTCGGTGCGTACAGCAGGCTGAACTCGCGCAGTGCGGCGAGCTGTCCGGCCAGGAAGTGCCGCATGGTGTCGGTCATCCGGCCGTCCCGGTCGGCGAAGGCGGGGGCGCCGACGGCGTCGCGCAGCGACAGGTGGATGTGGCAGCTGTTGCCCTCACGCTCGTCGTACTTGGCCATGAAGGTGAGCGCGCAGCCCTGTTGGGCGGCGATCTCCTTGGCGCCGGTCTTGTAGACGCTGTGCTGGTCGCAGGTGGTGAGGGCGTCGGCGTAGCGGAAGGCGATCTCGTGCTGGCCGAGGTTGCACTCGCCCTTGGCGGATTCGACGGTCAGTCCGGCCCCGGCCATCTCGTTGCGGATCCGGGACAGCAGCGGCTCGACCCGGGCGGTGCCGAGCATCGAGTAGTCGACGTTGTAGAGGTTGGCCGGGGTCAGGCCCCGGTAACCGCCCAGCCAGGCCTGCTCGTAGGTGTCGCGGAAGACCAGGAACTCCAGTTCGGTGCCGATGTCCGCGGCCAGGCCGTACTCGGCGAGCCGGGCGATCTGGCGGCGCAGCAGCTGGCGCGGGGCGGCGTCGACCGGGTGGCCCCCGTGCCGGGCCAGGTCGGCGGTGACCTGGGCGGTTCCGGGCTGCCAGGGGGTCAGTCGCAGGGTGGCGAGGTCGGGGCGCATCGCGAAGTCGCCGTAGCCGGTGGCCCAGGAGGAGAAGGCGTAGCCGTCCACGGTGTTGAGGTCCACGTCGACGGCCAGCAGGTAGTCGCAGGCCTCGGCGCCGTTCTCCGCCACCTCGTCGAGGAAGAAGCGGGCGGCGAAGCGTTTGCCCTGAAGCCGGCCCTGCATGTCGGTGAAGGCGAGCGCGACGGTGTGCACCTCGCCCGCGTCCACCAGGGTGCGCAGCTCGCCCAGGGTCAGTGGCGGCCGGGGCCGCGATCCCGCGGCGGCGTTCTCGGGCATGCCGGAACCCTCCTCCTCGATCACTCTTCGAGATCAAGCGGTCACAGCGAACCGTACGGCCTGCGGCTCACGGGGCGGAAGAGGGCGGACGGGTGTGGCGCGCCGACCCGCGTGATTGACGGGGTATCAGGCGGTGCGGGTGGAGAATGCCCGCCATGGATCGCAGGCCTTTCATCGGTGTCAGCACCTACCTGGTGGATGCGAGCTGGAGCGACTGGCAGGGCCGTCGCGCCGCCCTGGTGCCGGAGCGGTACACCCGGTACGTGCAGGATTCCGGCGGCATCGCCGTCCTGCTGCCGCCGGACGCCCCCGAGCGCGCGCCCGAGGTGCTGGCCCGGCTCGACGCCCTCGTCATCGCCGGCGGACCGGACATCGACCCGGCCTACTACGGGGAGCCCGCCCACCCGTTGACCGACGTGGACTCGCCGGCGCGGGACGCCTGGGAGGTCGCCCTGCTGCGCGGCGCCCTGGCGGCGGGCATGCCGGTGCTGGGCATCTGCCGCGGCATGCAGGTGCTGAACGTGGTGTGCGGCGGGACGCTGGTGCAGCACCTGCCGGACGTCGTGGAGGTCGACGTCCACGGCGGTTCGCCGGGGTGCTACGGCGCCCACGTGGTGCGCCCGGTGCCCGGGACGCTGGTGGGCGGGCTGCTGCCGGAGACCGAACTGGAGGTGCCGACCTTCCACCACCAGGCGGTCGCCCGGCTCGGCGCGGGCCTGCGGGTGAGCGCCCTCGCCCCGGACGGCACGGTGGAGGCCGTCGAGGGGCCCGGGTTCACGGTGGGAGTGCAGTGGCACCCGGAACAGGGCGAGGACCTGCGGGTGATGCGGGCCCTCGTCCAGGCCGCCACGGCGGCGGCGCTGGACGCGGTGGCGCTCGGCTGAGCGGCAACGACAACGGTCACCAGTACAGCCTTTGGATCTTTGTCGATTCTGCGGTTCACTTCGGGTGCGGGGCGATCGCGCCCGCCACCTCCCACCCGTGCGCCCAGAGAGGACCTCGATGGCCGGGCACGAGCACTCCCACGACGATCATGCGCATGACCGCCAGAGCGCGCCCGGTCGCAGCCCCAACCACGGACACGGGCACGGGCACGGGCACGGTGGGCACGGCGGCCACTCGCACGGTGTCGCCGCCGACGCCGACCGCCGCTGGCTGGTCAGCGCCCTCGCCCTGATCGTCGCCTTCATGGCCGGCGAGGTCGTGGTCGGGTTCGCCGCCCAGTCGCTGGCCCTGATCTCCGACGCGGCCCACATGCTCACCGACGCCGCCTCGATCGTGCTCGCCCTGGTCGCCATGCGGCTCGCCGCCCGCCCGGCCCGCGGCGGCTACACGTACGGGCTCAAGCGCGCCGAGATCCTCTCCGCGCAGGCCAACGGCGTGACGCTGCTGGTGCTGTCGGCCTGGCTGGGCTACGAGGCGATCACCCGGCTGATCGAGCCGCCGGAGGTCACCGGCTCGTTGGTGCTGGTCACCGCGCTGATCGGGATCGTGGTCAACCTCGCCGCCACCTGGTGCATGTCGAAGGCCAACCGCAGCTCGCTGAACGTCGAGGGTGCCTTCCAGCACGTACTCACCGACCTGTACGCCTTCGTCGCCACCGCCGTGGCCGGTGTGGTCATGCTGACCACCGGCTTCGTCCGGGCGGACGCCATCGCCTCGCTGATCGTGGTCGCGCTGATGCTCAAGGCGGGCATCGGGCTGGTCCGGGACTCCGGGCGGATCTTCCTGGAGGCCGCCCCCGCCGGGATCGATCCGGACGCGGTCGCCGACCGGCTGGTCACCGAGCCGCTGGTCGAGGAGATCCACGACCTGCACATCTGGGAGATCACCTCCAACCAGCCGGCCCTGTCCGCGCACATCCTGGTCACCCCGGGCGGCGACTGCCACGCCGTCCGGCGCGAACTGCAGCGCCGGCTGGCCGCGGAGTACGGCATCACCCACAGCACTCTCCAGGTCGACCACGTCGGCGAGGACGAGGCGGGCGCGCTGCTCCAGATCGCCGGCCCCGGCGAGACCCCCGCCGAACACTGCGCCGACGCCCACGGCCCGGTGCACCGCGCCGGACCGCACGAGCACTGAGAACCGGGTCTTCGTCAGCGCGGTGCGGCATGATCTGAGGCGTGACCGCACCGCGACTGATGCTGCTCGACTCCGCCAGCCTGTACTTCCGGGCCTACTTCGGCGTACCGGACACCCTGCGCTCGCCGCAGGGTGAGCCGGTCAACGCCGTCCGCGGCCTGCTGGACTTCATCGCCCGGCTGGTCCACGACCACCGGCCCGACGAACTCGTCGCCTGCATGGACGCCGACTGGCGCCCCCAGTGGCGGGTGGACCTCGTCCCCTCCTACAAGACCCACCGGGTCGCCGAGGCGGCCGTCGACGGCGAGGAGGAGGTGCCGGACACCCTCGCCCCGCAGGTCCCGGTGATCGAGCAGGTGCTCGACGCCCTCGGCATCGCCCGGGTCGGCTCCCCCGACTACGAGGCGGACGACGTCATCGGCACCCTCACCGCCCGCGCCAAGGGCCCGGTGCAGATCGTCACCGGCGACCGCGACCTCTTCCAACTGGTCGACGACGCACGGCAGATCACCGTCCTCTATCCGGTCAAGGGCATGGGCAACCTGCAGACCACCGACGACGCCCTGCTGCTGGAGAAGTACGGCGTGCGCGGCGCCCAGTACGCCGACATGGCCGCCCTGCGCGGCGACCCGTCGGACGGCCTGCCCGGCGTCAAGGGCATCGGCGAGAAGACCGCCGCCCAGCTGATCAACGAGTACGGCGACCTCGCCGCCATCCGCGCCGCCGCCCTGGACGTGGGCTCCGGACTCACCCCCGCCCGCCGCCGCAACATCGTCGAGGGCGCCGCCTACCTCGACGTCGCCCCCACCGTCGTCCGCGTGGCCACCGACGCCCCCCTCCCCGACTTCGACCCCACCCTCCCCCGCGAACCCCTCGACCCCATGACCCTCGAACACCTCGCCACCCGGTGGGGCCTCGGCACCTCCCTCGACCGCCTCCTGGAGGCCTTGGCCACCCACTGAGGCCTGTGGCGCGGGGGGTGAAGAGCGGGCCGCCATGCGGCGCCCCCCGCCCACCCCCCCCCCCCGGGCCGGCAAAGGGTAGGACCGGGGCCGGCCCAGGCTGTGGGCGGGC
>NZ_JBIRJC010000010.1:191993-282174 GCF_044329365.1 Kitasatospora sp. NPDC017646
ACCTACCACCCCCCCGCCCCGGGTGGGGGCCGGGCACCCACCCTCCCCCGCCGCCGGGGTCCTTTGCCAACCAAGTGGGGCGTGTGGCGCGCAGGAAGTCGGCCGGGCCGACTTCCTGCGCAACGCCACCAGCGCCCCGCCCTGGGCCTCATCAGGGACTCCCGGTGCGCGACGCAGGAGGTGGCCGGCGCGAGTGGCCTCGTGCCGGCCACCTCCTGGTCGTACTAGCCCACCGACGAGTAGGCGATGATGCCGCGGCGGAGGCCGTCGACGGCCTTGCGGGCGGTCTTGCGGAGTTCGGCGTCCGCGCCGGCGGCGTCCTGGATCTGGCCGAGGACGTCGATCAGTTGCTTGGTCCAGCGGACGAAGTCGCCGGCCGGCATGTCGGCGTCGCGCAGGACCTGGTCGAGGTTGTGGCCGAGGGCCCAGCGGTAGGCGACCCAGGCGAAGCCGAGGTCGGGTTCGCGCTGGCCGACGCCCTCGGCGGTGTTGATCCGGTGCTGCTCCTCCAGGGCGTCGAGGTGGCCCCAGATGCGGACCATCTGGCCGAGCGCCTCCTTGGCCGCGCCCTCCGGCACCCGGGGGGCGCCGGCGTCGTCGGCCTGGCGCGACTCGTAGACCAACGCCGAGGCGCAGGCGGCGAGTTCGGCGGCGGCCAGGCCGCTCCAGACGCCCTCGCGGATGCACTCGGAGGCGAGCAGGTCGAGTTCGCCGTAGAGCCTGCCGAGGCGCTTGCCGTCGTCGGTGACGGTGTCGCCCCGGAGGTAGCCGAGGTCGGTGAGCAGCGCGCAGACCCGGTCGAAGGTGCGGGCGATGGTGTGGGTGCGGGAGCGCATCCGGCGTTCCAGCAGTTCGGTGTCGCGGTGCAGCCGGTGGTAGCGCTCGGCCCAGCGGGCGTGGTCCTCGCGGTCGGTGCAGCCGTGGCACGGGTGCCGGCGCAGCTCGGTGCGCAGCCGGGTGATCTCCGGGTCGTCCGCGGCGGCCGCGCGGCCGCGCCGGAACCGCTCGGGTTCGAGGTGGCCGGCCTTGGTGCGCAGCGCGGAGGCGAGGTCGCGCCGGGACTGGGGGCTGCGCGGGTTGAAGGACTTGGGGATGCGCACGCGCTCGATCGCGGCGACCGGGTGCGGGAAGTCGATCATCGCGAGCCGCTTGACCTGCCGTTCGGCAGTGAGCACCACCGGGCGCGGGCCGTCCTGGAAGTCGGGGTGGCGCGGGCCGCCCCGGCCGGAGCGGCTGACCGGGGGCAGACCGGGGTCGAGGACCAGGGCGAGGCCGGCGAACTTGCCGGTGGGGACGTGGATGACGTCGCCCGGCTTGAGCTGCTCGATGGACTCGACGGCGGCGGCGCGGCGCTGGCTGGTGCCCTCGCGGGCCAGTTCGTTCTCGCGGTCCTTGAGCCGGCGGCGCAGTTCCATGTACTCGTCGAAGTCGCCGAGGTGGCAGGTCATCGACTCGCGGTAGCCCTCCAGCCCCTCCTCGTTGCGCTGCACCTGGCGGGCGATGCCGACCACCGAGCGGTCGGCCTGGAACTGGGCGAAGGAGGTTTCCAGCAGCTCGCGGGAGCGGTGCCGCCCGAACTGGGAAACCAGGTTGACGGCCATGTTGTACGACGGCCGGAACGAGGACTTGAGCGGGTAGGTGCGGGTGCCCGCCAGCCCGGCCAGGGCCTCCGGGTCGAGGCCTCGCTGCCAGAGCACCACGGCGTGGCCCTCGATGTCGATGCCGCGCCGCCCGGCCCGGCCGGTGAGCTGGGTGTACTCCCCGGGCGTGATGTCGGCGTGGGTCTCGCCGTTCCACTTGACCAGCTTCTCCATGACCACCGAGCGGGCGGGCATGTTGATGCCGAGCGCCAGGGTCTCGGTCGCGAAGACGGCCTTGACCAGGCCCTTCACGAAGAGCTCCTCGACGACCTCCTTGAACCGGGGCAGCATCCCGGCGTGGTGGGCGGCGATGCCGCGCTCCAGCCCGTCCAGCCACTCGAAGTAGCCGAGGACGTGCAGGTCCTCGTCGGGGATGTCGGCGCAGCGCTCCTCGACGATGGCCCGGACCAGGGCGCGGTCGGCGTCCTTGTTGAGCCGCAGGCCGGAGCTGAGGCACTGCTGGACGGCGGCCTCGCAGCCGGCCCGGCTGAAGATGAAGGTGATCGCGGGCAGCAGGCCCTCGGCGTCGAGCCGGTCGATGACGTCGACCCGGCCCGGCGTCCAGACCCGGCCGGGACGGCCGTTGGGCATGGAGCGGCCCCGGCCGCGGCCGAAGCGGTCGCGCGGGTTGCGGTCGAGTTCGGAGCGGGCGAGCCGGACCAGCTCGGGATTGACGGCCTTGCCGGGGTTCTTGAGGTTGTTCTTGGGGCGGCCGTCCCGGTCGGGGTTGGCGAACAGGTCGTACATCCGGTTGCCGGCCATCACGTGCTGCCACAGCGGCACCGGGCGGGTCTCGGAGACGATCACCTTGGTGCCGCCGCGGACGGTGTCCAGCCAGTCGCCGAACTCCTCGGCGTTGGAGACGGTCGCGGAGAGCGAGACGAGGGTGACCGACTCGGGGAGGTGGATGATGACCTCCTCCCAGACGGCGCCGCGGAAGCGGTCGGCGAGGTAGTGCACCTCGTCCATGACGACGTAGCCGAGGCCGTCGAGGGTGCTGGAGCCCGCGTAGAGCATGTTGCGCAGCACCTCGGTGGTCATGACCACCACGGGGGCGTCGCCGTTGACGGTGTTGTCGCCGGTGAGCAGGCCGACCTTGGCGGCGCCGTAGCGCTTGACCAGGTCGCCGTACTTCTGGTTGGACAGCGCCTTGATCGGCGTGGTGTAGAAGCACTTGCGGCCCGCGGCGAGGGCCAGGTGCACGGCGAACTCGCCGACGATGGTCTTCCCGGAGCCGGTGGGGGCGGCGACGAGGACGCCCGATCCGGCCTCCAGCGTCTCGCAGGCCTCCAGCTGGAAGTCGTCCAGCGGGAAGTCGTACAGCTGCTGGAAGCCGTGGAGGGCGGTGGCCTGCTCCTTGGCCCGGCGACGGCTGGCCGCGTACGCCTCGGCGGGGCTGAGCTCCCGGTCTTCCTGGGGCTCTGGATCGGGGGTGTTCATCGCCGTCCGGGTGTGGTTGGTGTGATCTCGCATCTCAGCGAGAGGTTACCCGGGTGGAGTGACATCGATAGCACTGTTTTCCGCGCGAGGAGATCACTCCTCTCCCAGATCCATAGTTGCAAATGTCTTCAAGCGATCGGGAGCGAATCAGATCCGAACGTCTCCGGTCATCTGCGGTGGAGGGCGGGAGTTGCTCCCTACCTTCGAGTGCCGGGGCACCCGCGGGTGTCCCGGTCACCGACTCACGGGAGGACAGTCACGATGGCGAACCTGGAGATGTCCCTCAAGGAAGCCATGGCGATCGACGGCGCGATCGGCGTCGCCCTGGTCGACTACGGCAGCGGGATGGCCCTCGGCAGCCTCGGCGACGGCGGCGACATGGACCTCAACGTCGCCGCGGCCGGCAACACCGACGTGGTCCGCGCCAAGATGCGGGCGATGGAGATGCTCAACCTGCACGACAACGAGATCGAGGACATCCTGATCAGCCTGACCAACCAGTACCACATGGTCCGGCCGATCACGACGCCCAGCGGGCGCGGCCTGTTCCTGTTCCTCGCCCTCAACCGCAGCCGCTCCAACCTCGCGATGGCCCGCCACCAGCTGAAGCGGATCGAACTCTCGCTGGAGATCTGAGCCCGCCGACACCAGGGAAGGGGGGCCTCGTGACGGTAGGGCTGTACCAGGCCAAGGCCGACTTCTTCCGGATGCTCGGCCATCCCGTCCGGATCCGGGTGCTGGAGATGCTCCAGGCCGGGCCGACGCCCGTCCGCTGCCTGCTCGCCGAGCTGGGGGTCGAGCCCTCCAGCCTGTCCCAGCAGCTCGCGGTGCTGCGCCGGTCCGGCATCGTCACCGCCACACGGGAGGGCAGCACGGTGGTCTACGCGCTGGCCGGCGGGGACGTCACCGACCTGCTGCGGGCAGCCCGGCGGATCCTCACCGGGCTGCTCGCCGAACGGGACGCCCTGCTCGCGGAGCTGCGGGCGGCCGGCGATTAGGGGCGTCCTACGGATCCTCGCCGGGTCCGGCAGGATCCACAGGACGCGCTCTACTCCTTCAGCAGCTCCGCGAGCCCGTCCGCGAGCCGCTCGTACTCCGCCGCCCGGTTGTACAGCTGGGCGCTCACCCGCAGCAGCCCGCCGCCGGGCCACGGCCGGGCCGCCACCCGGACGCCGAACCGCTGCCACAGCTCGGCCACCAGCGCCCGGGTGGACTCCTCGGTGTCGAAGCGGCCCTCCGGCAGCCGTACTGCGCGCATCCACACCCAGGGCGTCGCGGGCAGCGCCCGCAGGCCCGCGCGCTCGACCAGCACTCGCCGGCCGTACGCGGCGAGCGCGGCGTTGTGCGCGGCGACCGCCTCCCGGCCCAGCTCGCCCAGCAGCTCGAAGCCCGCCGGGGCGGCCAGCCAGGGGGTGTAGTCGCAGGTGCCGCGCCACTCCACGTTGGCCGGGAAGCCCCGGTGGTGCTCCCAGGACAGCGCGAGCGGGCGCACCCGGGCCGTCCACTCGGGGCGGACGGACAGGACGCCGGTGGCGCGTGGGGCGAAGGCCCACTTGTGCAGGTTGCCGAACCAGAAGTCGGCGTTCGGGTCGATCGGGTCGGACAGCATGCCGGGCGCGTGGGCGCCGTCCACCAGGGTGGTCACTCCGCGCTCGCGCAGCTCGGCGACCAGGCCCGGGGAGGCGACCGTACGGGCGGTGGGCGAGGTGATCCGGTCCAGGATCGCGACGGTGGTGCGCCCGTCGACGGCGGCGAGCACCGCCTCGTGGACGGCCCGCTCGTCCGGGGCGTCCACCGGCAGCTCGGCCACCACCAGTTGGGCGCCGGTCTCGGCGGCCTTGCGGGCGGCGGCCTGGGTGACCGCGCCGTAGCCGTGGTCGGTGACCAGGATCCGGTCGCCGGGCGCGAAGGCGATGGTGTCGAGGGCGATCGCGGCCGCCTCGGTGACGTTGGCGACCAGCGCCAGCCGGTCCGGATCGGTGGCCAGCTCGGCGGCGATCCGCACCCGGGCCGCGGCGATCCGTTCCGGCAGGTCGGCGAAGAAGAGGTCGGGGTCCCGCTCGTGTTCGGTGCGCAGCGCCTCCTGCGCGCGCTGGACCGGGAGCGGCACGGCACCGAAGGAGCCGTGGTTCAGGTGCGCGGCCTGCGGCGAGACGCTGAACAGCCCCTCGGCGGCGGGCAGTGGGGTGGGCGGTTCGACGGTGCTCAGATCTTCGGCGGTGCCCTCAGTGCCCTCGGTCACGACAGCCTCCCCTTGGTGATGTGTGACATTTCACAACACTGTACTGGCTGCCCCTCGGTCGATCCATTGAGTCCGTACGGGTCGGACTGGGAGACTCCACACGACCGCCGCCCTGGCCGGGCGGCCCGGCGAGACGGGGGAGAGCACGGGATGAAGATCGCAAGACCGGGTCCGGTCGGGCAGCGGCAGTGGACCCCGCTGACGGCGACCAACGCGGGCCTCGCCTTCGGGCTGGAGCTCGCCATGCTGGCGGCGCTCTGCTACTGGGGGTTCGAGACCGGGTCCACCCTGGCCACCCGGCTGCTGCTGGGGATCGGCGCACCCGCCCTGGCGGCCACCGTCTGGGGCCTGTTCCTGGCCGCGGGCGGGCCCAGGTTCCGCCAGCCGCTGGCCGTGGAGATCGCGCTCAAGGTACTGGTCCTGGAGACGGCGGCGCTCGCGCTGCACTCCTCCGGCCGGAGCACGCTGGCGGTGGTCTTCGCGGTGCTGGCGGTGGTCAGCGTGGCCGTGGAGTACACCGCGAACTGACGTGCCGGCGGGTGCGCGAGGAAAGGCCCCGGAGCCCCCCGACGAAGAGGGATCCGGGGCCGGTCCGCAAGGGTCCCGCTAACCCGTCCGGCGGGCGGTGAGCGCGGCCGTCCCCACCCCGAGCACGGTGATCGCGGCGATCCCGAAGGTCATGTACCGCACGGCCTCCACCGGCCCGCCCGTCCCGAGGTTGACCAGGGTGCCGGCCAGCGCCGAGGTCACCGAGAAGGAGACCAGCTGGGTGGTGTTGATCGCCGCCGCGGCCTTGCCGCCCTCGGCCGGGTCGCCGCTGCTGCGCATCGCGGCGACGCTCAGGTAGCCGCCGTCCAGCCCGCCGACACGGCGGCACCGAGGAAGTCGGCCGGCAGTGGGCCGAGACCGCCCAGCTCCTGCCCGAACAGCGGGATGAAGTTCTCCGCCACCACGCCCGCGCACAGCACCGCGACGGCCAGGTAGAGCCACTTCAGCGGCCCCCGGCCCGGTAGGTCCGCTGCGGCAGCACCGTCGCCCCGCCGCGCTGCTCGGCCGCCACGAAAGCCCACCAGCAGTGCCAGGCCGGCGCCGAGGCAGACCGCCGTCGCCCAGCCGCTCGGAACGGTCGAGCTGATGCTGAAGGCGGCCGCCGCCAGGGTGAGCAGCAGCAGCGAGGGCAGCGGCACCGGTGCGGATCTCCCGCCGCTGGGCCGAGCAACTGCGGTCCCGCCGCGGCGAGCTGGAACGGCTGGAGGCCGAGCTGACCGGCTGCACCGGCTGCGTGTGGCTGCGCCGCTGCCGGGTGCTCAACCCGGGCGACGAACTCGCCACCGAGGGGCCCGGTCCCCGGCTGCTGCTGCCGACCGAGGAGCACTGACGGTGGAACCCGGTCGGACGCGGCCCTCGTGAGGTTCCCCGCCGCGTCCGACCGGGGCTTGTGCGGCCCTGAGGGCCCGACAGGCCCTCAGGGCGGGGACGGGTTCAGGGCGGGACGGGTTCAGGGCGGGACGTCAGGGCGGGACGGGCCCTCAGACCTCCGGGAAGTGGCAGGCGGCCTGGCGGCCACCCGTACCGACGACCTCCAGCAGCGGCCGCTCCGTCCGGCAGCGCTGCTGCGCCTTCGGGCAGCGCGGGTGGAAGCCGCACCCGGCGGGCGGGTCGGCCGGGCTCGGCGGGTCGCCGAGCAGCACGATCCGCTCCCGGGCCCGTTCCGCCGCCGGATCCGGCAGCGGGACGGCGGACAGCAGCGCCCGGGTGTACGGGTGCGCCGGACTGCCGTAGACCTCGGCCTTGTCGCCGATCTCCACGATCCGGCCCAGGTACATCACCGCGACCCGGTCGCAGACCCGCTTGACCACCGAGAGGTCGTGCGCGATGAACACGTACGCCAGGCCCAGTTCCCGCTGCAACTGCTCCATCAGGTTGACCACTTGGGCCTGGACGGAGACGTCCAGCGCGGAGACCGGCTCGTCCGCGATCACCAGCTTCGGCGAGGTGGCCAGCGAGCGGGCGATGCCGATCCGCTGCGCCTGGCCGCCGGAGAACTCGTGCGGGTAGCGGTCGAGGTGCTCGGGGATCAGGCCCACAAGCTCCATCAGGTCCGCGGCCCGTTCGCGCGCCTCCTCGGCGCCGGTGCCCTGGACGAGCAGCGGCTCGGAGATGATCCGGGCCACCGTCTGCCGGGGGTTGAGCGAGGAGTACGGGTCCTGGAAGACCATCTGCAGGTGCCGCCGGTGCGGCCGCAGCCGGGCCTGGGAGAGGCCGCCGATCTCGGTGCCGTCGAAGGTGACGGTGCCCGAAGTCGGGTCGAGCAGCCGGACGATCATCCGCCCGGTGGTGGACTTGCCGCAGCCGGACTCGCCGACCAGGCCCAGTGTCTCGCCCGCGCCGAGGTCGAAGCTCACCCCGTCCACGGCCCGGATCGGCGCACCGGCCCGGCCGGTGCGCCCGCGCCGCCCGGCGAAGGTCTTCACCAAGTCCCTTACGGAGAGCAGTGGTTCGGCCATCAGACGATCCCTTCCGGCACCAGGGGCAGATGGCAGGCGGCCAGGTGGCCGGCGGCGGGCGGGCCGAGCCGGTCGAGCGGCGGGCGCTCGGCCAGGCAGCGGGCGTGCTCCTCGGCGGACGCGGCGGTGGTGCGGGCGCAGCGCGGGGCGAAGGAGCAGCCGGGGGCGGGGGCGAGCAGTGACGGCGGGCTGCCGGGGATGGCCCGCAGCGGGGCGTCGTCGGTGTCGTCCAGGCGCGGCAGCGAGTCCAGCAGGCCGCGGGTGTACGGGTGCGCGGGCGCGGCGAAAAGCCTTTCCGCCGGGGCCTGTTCGGCCGCCCGGCCGCCGTACATGACCAGCACCTCGTGGGCGACCCGGGCGACCACGCCCAGGTCGTGGGTGATCATCACGACGCCGAGGCCGCGGTCCTGCTGGATCCGGGCGATCAGGTCGAGGATCTGCGCCTGGACGGTGACGTCCAGGGCGGTGGTGGGCTCGTCGGCGATCAGCAGGTCGGGTTCGCAGGCGAGCGCCATGGCGATCATGACGCGCTGGCGCATGCCGCCCGAGAACTGGTGCGGGTACTCGTCGACCCGGCGGGCCGGTTCCGGGATGCCGACCTCGGCGAGCATCTCGACCGCCTTGGCGCGTCCGGCCTTCCGGCCGGCCCGGAAGTGCACCCGGTAGTGCTCGGCGATCTGTTCGCCGACGGTGTAGAAGGGGTGCAGGCTGGACAGCGGGTCCTGGAAGATCATCGCGATCCGCCGGCCCCGGACGGCGCCCAGCTGCCGCTCCCCCAGCCCGGTCAACTCCTGTCCGTGGAGCCGGATCGAGCCGCTGACGGCGGCCCCCCGGTGCAGGCCCATGACGGCCAGGGAGGTGACGGACTTCCCGCTGCCGGACTCGCCGACCAGCCCGAGGGTGCGCCCGGCCTCGACGGCGAAGGAGATGCCGTCCACGGCCTTGACGGTGCCGCGCGGGGTGTCGAAGGCGACCTTGAGGTCATCGACCTCCAACAGGAGAGCCATCTCAGTACCTCACTCTCGGGTCGACGTACGCGTACAGCACGTCGACCAGCAGGTTCGCGACGACGATGAAGGTGGCCGCGAGCAGGGTGACCCCGAGGATCACCGGCTGGTCGGAGCGCACCAGCGCGTCGTAGAAGAGCCGCCCGACACCGGGCAGTCCGAAGATCGACTCGGTGATGACGGCGCCGGCCAGCAGCCCGCCGAGGTCCATCCCGAAGATGGTCAGGATCGGCGTCATCCCGGAGCGCAGCCCGTGCTTGACGGTCACCGTGCGCGCCGGCAGCCCCTTCGCCCGGGCGGTGCGGATGTACGGCTCGGCCATCGCCTCGATCATCGAGTTGCGGCTCTGCCGGGCGTACATGGCCGCGTACAGCAGGGCGAGGGCGATCCAGGGCAGCAGCAGGTTGGAGGCCCAGGCGACCGGGCCGTCGGTGAACGCGTGGTACGACGGGTACGGCAGCAGCCCGGCCGTCCTGACCACGCCCCAGATCAGCATGATCGAGGTGAAGTAGACGGGCAGCGAGGCCGCCCCGACGGAGAACACCATCAGCGTCTTGTCGGCGATCCCGCCCTTGCGCAGCGCCGAGGTGACGCCCGCGCCCAGGCCGAGGACCAGCCAGAGCACGGAGGCGCCGACGGCCAGCGAGACGGAGACCGGCAGACGGTCGGTGAGCAGCCCCCAGACCGGAAGCGAGTACTCGTAGGAGTAGCCGAGGCAGGGGAAGCCGCAGTGGGTGGCGCCGGCCCCGCTGCCGTAGTCGCGTCCGGCGAAGATGCCGGTCACATAGGTGGCGAACTGTTCCCACACCGGCTTGTCCAGGCCCATCGCGGCCTTGACCTCGGCGACCCGCTCGGGGCTGCAGGTCTTGCCGCAGGCGGCCACCGCCGGGTCGGCGGGCAGCAGGTAGAAGATGGTGAAGGTGATCGCGCAGATCGCCAGCAGGATGCCGAGCGCGCCGAGCAGCCGGCGGCCGAGGTAGAGGATCACGACCGGCCTCCCCTGGGGTCGAGGATGTCGCGCAGCGCGTCGCCGAGCAGGGTGAAGGCGAGCACGGCGAGGAACAGGAAGGCCGTCGGGATCAGGAAGTAGGTCGGGTCGGTCTCGTAGAAGCTGATGCTCTCGGCGATCATCTGGCCCCAGGAGGGGGTCGGCGGGCGCACGCCCACGCCGAGGTAGCTGAGCGCGGCCTCGGTGGCGATCATGCCGGGCACCAGCAGCGTGGTGTAGGCGATGACCGGGCCGGAGACGTTCGGGAGGATCTCCCGGGTGAGGATGCGCCAGGGGCGGGCGCCGCCGACCTTGGCGGCCTCGACGTACTCGCGGTGCTTGAGCGAGAGGGTCTGGCCGCGCACCACCCGGGCGATGCCGGGCCAGGTGAAGAGCCCGATCACCAGGGTGATCAGCAGGATCCGGTTGACGTCCTTGGCCACCGACATCATCGAGATCATGAAGATCAGCGAGGGGAAGGACATGGTGAGGTCCATCAGCCGGGACAACACGGTGTCGGTCCGCCCGCCGAAGTAGCCGGCCGCGATCCCGACCAGGGTGCCGGTGACCACCACCACGGCGGTGGCGGTGAAGGCGATCAGCAGAGAGACCTGGCCGCCGTGCAGCACCCGGGCGAACAGGTCGCGCCCGGTGGCGGGTTCGACGCCCAGCCAGTGCCGGGTGCCGATGCCGCCGAAGTCGCCGATCGGCTGGCCGCCGAGGTACGGGTCCACGGCGCGCTTGTCGAACTCCTCGGGGGTCCAGCCGCCGAGCTCGCTCAGCGGCTGGGCCAGGGCGGCGAGCAGGATCAGCAGGGCGACGGTGACCAGGCCGAAGCGGGCCGAGCCCTTGGCCCAGAGCTGGTCCCAGACCAGCCGCCAGGGCCCTCTGCCGGAACGTTTCGCCAGGGTCGGCGCCGCTTCGGCCGTAGCGGTTTCGATGGTGGTGCTCATCGGAGGGACCCTCAGCCCTTGCTCTTGGAGGGATCCTTGAGACCGATCGTGGCGAAGTCCCACTGACCGGTCCACACCGGCGAGCCGAACGCCCCGGCCACGTTCGTCCCGGCCAGCAGCGGACGGCGCTGCCACAGCATCGGCACGGTGGGCGCCTTCTTCAGCAGCTCCTCGTTGAGCTGGAGCCAGGCCTTGTTGGCCTCGGCGACGTCGGACATCGCGTTGATCTGGTCGATCCGGTCCGAGGTGGCCTGGTCGCGGAACTGCTCGACGTTGCCCTGGTTGCCCTTCTCCTTGATGGTGCGGCCGTCGAAGACCTGCGGCAGGAAGGTCGCGCCGGACGGGTAGTCCGGACACCAGCCGACGATGGCCAGGTCGGGAGCGTTCTTGGTGTCGCCGATGGTGTCGTAGAAGACGGACGGGTCGGCGGTGTTGATGGTGACCTGGATACCGACCCTGGCCAGCGACTGCTGCAGCGCCTCGGCCCGGGTCTTGTCGCCGGAGGAGACGGTCAGCGAGACCTTGAGGTCCGTCTTGCCCGCGTCCTTGAGCAGCTGCTTGGCCTTCTCCGGGTCTCCGGTGGAGGGGATCTTCAGCGGGTCCAGCCTGGTTCCGCCGGTCAGCGCGGGCGGCAGGTAGGAGGTGGCCACGTCGCCCATCGCCGGGCCGCCGTTGGCCGTCACCTGGGCGTCCCGGTCGACGGCGTACATCAGGGCCTCGCGCACCTTGGGGTCGTCGAACGGCGCCTTGGAGGTGTTGGGGTACAGCATGTCGGTGCAGCCCTGCTGCTCGGCGATCAGCCGGGACTTCACGTCCGCCTTGGGCAGCACCTTGGAGACGGACTCCGGGCGCAGGTTCATCCACTCGACCGCGGAGGCGTCCGCACCCTCGCTGGCGATGATCCGGTCGTCCACCTGGCCGCCCTTGAGGCCCTGGGTGACCACGATCCTGTCCGGGTACGCCTTGCGGACCGGGTCGGTGGACTGGTCCCAGCCGGTGTTGCGGACCAGGACCAGCTGCTTGCCGCGGTCGTAGGTCTCGATCTTGTACGGGCCGGAGGAGAACGGCCGCAGGTCGTACTGGGTGCCCTTGTCCTGGGACTGTGGCACGGGCGAGAAGGTCGGCAGGGTCGCGGTGTACGAGAACTCGGCGACCGGGCGCTTGAGGTGGAAGACGATCGTCCTGTCGTCGGGGGCCTCGATGCTCGCCAGGTGCTCGCCGTTCAGCGGGCCCTTGTAGTTCTCGCCCCCGGCCAGGTACTGCTGGGCGTAGTCGGGGCCGCCGGTGAGGTCCGGGGCGAAGGAGCGCTCGACGTTGTACTTGACGTCGGCCGACTTGATCGGGGTGCCGTCCTCGTACTTGACGCCGTCCTTGAGGGTGAAGGTCCAGGTCTTGCCGCCGTCCGAGGGCCGGCCGAGGTCGGTGGCGAGGTCCGGGACGATCTCGCTGCCCGCGGCGCCCGGCTCGGCCTTGAAGGTGACGAGGGTGCGGTAGAGCAGCCGGATGCCGAAGTCCATGTTCGGCATGGTCCAGTTGCGGGCCGGGTCGAGGTGGGCGAAGTCCTGGTTGGACAGGACGGTCAGGGTGCCGCCCCTGACCGGGGTGCCGCCGACGATCGTCCCGGACTCGGCGCCGGGGGCCCGGGTGCTGCCGGCCGCGGCGTCACCGCCGCTGTCGCTCTTGTCGTTCTTGCAGGCCCCGAGGCCGAGGGTGAGGGCCGCCGCCAGGGCGGTGGCGAGGAGGGCATGGGTGCGCCTGGTCATGTGGCAACTCCGCTGTGGGGGGCCTGCGTTGGCCCGCTCTGGGCCCGGGTCGGTCGCGGGGTCCGGCTCTGGCCGCACCGCCGTGTGACCCGTAACATAGTAATGTGAAATTGCACTGCACAAGAGGTGGCGCCCTCCGTTACCCAGCTGTGTCCGTGCGCCCCAGCCCCCCTCCCCCGCCTAGGAGTTCACCGGTGACCCTTCCGCAGCCCGGACCCACCACCGGAAGCCACGACCTCCCGGTCTCCCCCGCCCTGGACGCCTTCATGGCCGCCCACTGGGCCGCCACCCCGCTGCCCGCCGACCAGCGCGTCCCCGGCCACTCGCAGTTCCCCGGCCGCCGCGCCCGGCTCTCCGCGGCCTTCCCCGGCGAACGCCTCGTCGTCCCGGCCGGCCGCCTCAAGGTCCGCTGCAACGACCTGGACCACCGCTTCCGCCCGCACAGCGCGTACGTCTGGCTCACCGGACTCACCGGCGAGGACCAGGCCGACCACGTCCTCGTCCTCGAACCGGCCGGCGCCGCCGGCCACGAACCGGTGCTCTACGTCCGCCCCCGGTCCCCGCGCGACGGCGGCGAGTTCTACCGCGACCGCCGTTACGGCGAGTTCTGGGTCGGCCGCCGACCCGACCTCGCCGAGGCCGCCCGGCTCACCGGGCTGCGCACCGAACACCTCGACGACCTGGGCAAGTCGCTCACCGGGCCGCAACCGCCCACCCGGGTGCTGGCCGGCACCGACGCCTTCGTCGACGAGGCCACCGGACGCCCCTGCGCCGACCAGCGCGACGGCGAACTCGCCGCCGTTCTCTCCGAGTTGCGGCTGGTCAAGGACACCTGGGAGGTCCAGCAGCTGCAACTCGCCGTCGACCACACCGTCACCGGCTTCCAGGACGTCGTCCGCGCCCTGCCCGCCGCCCTGCGCCACCACCGCGGCGAACGCTGGATCGAGGGCGTCTTCGACCTGCGCGCCCGCGCCGAGGGCAACGGCACCAGCTACACCACCATCGCCGCCTCCGGCGCCCACGCCTGCGTCCTGCACTGGATCCGCAACGACGGCGCCCTCGACCCGAACTCCCTGCTCCTGCTCGACGCCGGCGTCGAGACCGACACCCTCTACGCCGCCGACATCACCCGCACCCTCCCGCTCAGCGGCACCTTCACCCCGGTCCAGCGCCAGGCCTACGAACTCGTCCTCGCCGCCCAGAGCGCCGGCATCGCCGCCCTGCGCCCCGGCGCCCGCTTCCGCGACTTCCACCGGGCCGCCATGCGCGTCATCGCCGAAGGCCTCGCCGACTGGGGCGTCCTGCGAATCCCCGCCGAGCAGGCCCTCGCCGAGGACAACGGCCTGTACCGCCGCTACACCCTCTGCGGCAGCGGCCACATGCTCGGCCTCGACTACCACGACTGCGCCAAGGCCCGCGCCGACCGCTACGTGGACGGCACCCTGGAAGCGGGCATGGTCCTCACCGTCGAACCCGGCCTCTACCTCCAGCCCGACGACGAGACCCTCCCCCTGGAACTCCGCGGCCTCGGCATCCGCATCGAGGACGACCTCGTCATCACCGAGGACGGCGCCCACCTGATGTCCGCCGCCCTCCCCCGGACGGCCGACGGCATCGAGTCCTGGATGGCCACCCTGCTGAGCTGAGTCCGGTCGCGCGGACGATCAAGCCACCTTGATCGTCCGCTCCCGCTGCTTCACGGTGACCTCGACCTCGCCGCCGATCGCTGCGGCGTACGCTCGGAGGTTGTCCAGGCTGTCCACCTGCCCGTGCTCGATCTGGGACACCCGGGCCTGGCTCACGCCGAGCAACTCGGCCACATGCTTCTGGGTGAGCCCGGCCTTGCGCCGCAACTCGGCCAGCTCATACCCCCGGATCCGCGCCAGGGACTCCTCACGCATCCGCGCCCGCCCGACTTCCGCCACCGGCGTCGCCAGCTCCGGGAAACGCTCCATGACCCTGCGAGCGACAACACGCCCCACTCAACGCGCGCCCAGCGCACTACCCCCGCGCGCTCCGCCACAGCTGCGTCACGATCTCCTCCGCCGGCCCCGTACGGGCCAGCCGGTGCGCCGTGCCCGCCCACAGGTGCATGGCGGTCGTGTCGGCGCGGCGGGTGGCGGCGGCGCGCAGGGGCGCAGTGAGGTGGTGCACCTCGGGGTAGGCGGGTGGGGCGTACGGGCCGTGGCGGTCGACGAAGGCGTTGCGCAGGCCGCGGGCCGGGCGGCCGGTGAAGGCGCGGGTGACGACGGTCTCCGGCAGTTCGGTGAGCGCGGCCCGGTGGGCGGCCGAGGCACCGGACTCGTCGGAGCGCAGCAGCGCCGTTCCCAGCTGCACCGCGACCGCTCCGGCCCGCAACGCCGCCGCGACCGCCGCCCCGTCGCCCAGCCCGCCCGCGGCGACCAGCGGCAGCGGCGTCACCGCCCGTACGGCGGGCAGCAGTTCCAGCAGCGGCAGCTCCCCGGGGGCGTCCGCCGCCCGGTGGGTGCCGCGGTGACCGCCGGCCTCCGGGCCCTGCACGCACAGGGCGTCCATCCCGACCGCCTGCGCCGCTCGTGCCTCCTCCGGCGTGGTGACGGTGCCGACCTGCAGCGTTCCCACCGCCCGCAGCGCGGCCGCCTCCTCGGCCGTCGGCAGGCCGAAGGTGTACGAGACCACCGGCACCGGGTCCGCGATCAGCGCGGCGAGCTTGGCCTCCCAGTCGTCCCGGTCCGGCCCGATCACCTCCGGCAGCGCCACCCCCCACCGCTCGGCCTCGGGCCGCAGCCGCTCCCGGTAGGCGGCCACCGCCGCCGGGTCCGCGGGCGGGGCCGGCACGAAGAGGTTCACCCCGTACGGCCGGTCGGTGGACTTCCGCAGGGCGGCGATCTGTTCGGCCATGGCCGCCGCGCTCTTGTAGCCCGCGGCCAGGAACCCCAGCCCGCCGGCCCGGTTGACCGCCGCCGCCAGCTCGGGGGTCGAGGCCCCGCCCGCCATCGGGGCACCGACCACCGGTACGGCGAGTTCGTCGAGTCGCACGAGCATCGGGGGCTCCTCCCACTCCTACGGGTACCGCCCTCACCCTACGCTCAGCGGATCAGCCCCCGCCCGCGCGCCTCCCGCACCGCCGCCGTGCGCGAGTCCACCCCCAACTTGGTGTAGATGTGCACCAGATGGGACTTCACCGTGGCCTGGCTCAGGTGCAGCCGCTGGCTGACCTGCTGATTGGTCAAGCCGTCCGCGACCAGCCCCAGCACCTCGGTCTCCCGCGCGCTGAGCGCCGCCGCGGGCGTCCGCATCCGCTCCAGCAGCCGGTCCGCCACGCTCGGCGCCAGCGCGCTGCGCCCCGCCGCCGCGGCCCGTACCGCCTGGGCCAGCTCCTCCGGCGGGGCGTCCTTCAGCAGGTACCCGGTCGCGCCGGCCTCCAGCGCCGGCAGGGTGTCCGCGTCGCTGTCGTACGTGGTGACCACCAGCACCCGCGGCGCCCCCGCGCGGGCGGTGATCGCCGCGGTGGCCTGGGCCCCGTTCATCGCCGAGGCCGGCCCGAACTGGAGGTCCATCAGCACCACGTCCACCCCCGGAGCCGCGGCCAGCTCGACGGCACGCTCGGCGGTCGCCGCCTCCGCCACGATGGTGAAGTCCGGCTCGCTCTCCAGCACCGCCCGCAGCCCGGCCCGCACCACCGGATGGTCGTCGGCGATCAGCAGCCGGATCACGGACCGACCTCCGGGGCGACGGGCAGCTGCACCGCCACCGCCGTGCCCTCCCCGGGCGCGGACTCCACCGTGAAGCTGCCGCCGAGCGCCCGCGCCCGGGCCCGCATCGAGGGCAGCCCGAAGCCGCCGTCCCCGCCGGTGCGGCCGGCCACCGCCGCCGGATCGAACCCGGCCCCGTCGTCGAACACGTCCAACGCCACCTCGCCCTCCATGTAGCTGAGTGTCACCTCGGCCCGCGAGGCCTTCGCGTGCCGCACGGTGTTGCCGAGCGCCGACTGCGCGATCCGCAGCAGCGCCACCTCCTGCGCGGCCGGCAACCGGACCGGGCTCCCGGAGACGTGCAGGTGGACGGGCAGCGCGCCGTGCGCCGTGGTGGTCGCGCACAGCCGCTCCAGCGCGACCGGCAGCGGATCTCCGTCCAGCGCGGGCGGGGTCAGCGCGCGGACGAACCGCCGGGCCTCGTCCAGGTTGTCCTGGGCGGCCTGCCGCGCCTGCTCGACGTACCCGGCCGCGGCCCCGGTACGCTCCGGCAGCGCCCGCTGGGCCGCGCGCAGCAGCAGCTGGATGGAGGTGAGGCTCTGCGCGAGGGTGTCGTGGATCTCCCGGGCGAGGCGCTCGCGCTCGGCGAGCACCCCGGCCGCGTGGTGGGCGGCGGCGGCGTCTGCGCGGGCCGCGGTCAGCTCGTCGATCAGCCGGCGCCGCTCCTCGCTCTCCCGGTACAGGGCCTGGTAGCCGAGCACGGTGGCGGTGGCGACGGCCGCCCCGAGGGCGGGCCCGATCGAGGCGGCGAGGCTGAAGCTGTGCTGGTGCCAGGACCACGCGGCGATCGAGGCCGCGGCCGTCAGCCCGACCGCGACCAGGCCGCTGCGGCGGCCGAGCAGGTGCAGCTCCAGGAAGTACAGCGGGAAGGCCAGCCACACCCCGTCCTGGGTGGCGACCAGCAGGCCCGCCCAGGTGACGCCGAGCAGCGCCAGCCAGAGCGCCGCTCCCCGGCGCGAGCCGCGGACGGCGGCCAGTCGCGGGCCGACGGCGTACACCGCGGCCATCGCGGAGGCCGCGGCGGCGACGGCGGCCGGATCGGCGCTCCGGTCGACCAGGGCGGCACGGGCGACGGCGAGCGCCAGCAGGCCCGCCACGAGCAGGTGCAGGCAGACCTGGAGGACGCGGGCGACGGGAGTGGTTCTGGATCGTTCGGTCGCCATCCCTCCAGCCTAAGCTCCTCGCCCGCGCAGCGGCATCAATCAAAAGGTTGACCGGTGCTTCGACCCTTCGATGCCCAGGATGCAATCCCCGGCGCGATGCCCGAGCAGTCCGGTTTCCCGCACCGTTTGAGCATCACCCGTTTCACCGTAGGAAGGCCCACCGTGTTCGTCGCCTGGAGGGACCTGAGGTTCGCCAAGGGCCGGTTCGCCCTGATGGGAACCGTCATCGTGCTGATCACCGTGCTGGTCGGTCTGCTGTCCGGGCTCACCGCCGGACTCGGCCGGCAGAACATCTCCGCCATCGAGGGGCTTCCCGCCGACCACCTGGTGTTCGGCAAGCCCGCCGACGGCCAGGAGCTCAACTTCACCGACTCCCAGGTCACCCCCGACCAGTGGCAGGCCTGGGCACGCGAGCCCGGCGTCACCTCCGCCCAGCCGCTCGGCATCACCACCACCAAGGCCGCCGCCGGGCAGCGCACCGCCGCCCTCTCCGCCTTCGGCGTCCCGGACGGCTCCGACCTGGCCCCTGGGGGCGGCCGGGTCGCTCCCGGCCGGGCCGTGCTGTCCACCGCCGCCGCCGAGAAGCTCGGCAACCTCACCGACGGCGCCGACTTCACCATGGCGGGGCACCGTCTCACCGTCGCCGCCGTGGAGGGCGACGCCGCGTACAGCCACACCCCGGTGATCTGGACCAGCCTCACCGACTGGCAGCAGTTCGCCCCCGGCGGCACCGGCCACGCCACCGTCATCGCCCTCCACACCACCGGGGGCGCCGACCTCGCCGCCGCCGACGGCCGCCACGGCACCGAGACCCGGACCCGGGACGACGCCCTCGCCGCGATCGGCTCCTACACCTCCGAGAACGGCTCCCTCCAGCTGATGCGCGGCTTCCTGTTCGCCATCTCGGCCCTGGTGATCGGCGCCTTCTTCACCGTCTGGACGATCCAACGCAGCGGCGACGTCGCCGTGTTGAAGGCCCTCGGCGCCTCCACCCGCTACCTGCTGCGCGACGCCCTCGGCCAGGCCGTCCTGCTGCTGCTGCTCGGTACGGCCGTCGGCACCGCCATCGCCCTCGGCGCCGGCTCGCTGATCGGCTCCGCCGTCCCCTTCGTCCTCGACGCCCCGACCCTGCTGCTGCCCGCCGCCGTCATGATCGCCCTCGGCGCGGTCGGCGCGGCCCTGTCCATCCGCCGGATCACCTCCGTCGACCCGCTGACCGCCCTGGGGAGCGCCCGATGAGCCTTTTCCTGGACCGCATCACCCTCACCTACCCGGACGGCGACGGCCGGCTCACCGCGCTGGACGACGTCTCCCTGACCGTCCCCAAGGGCTCGCTCACGGCCGTCGTCGGCCCGTCCGGCTCCGGCAAGTCCAGCCTGCTGGCGGTGGCCGCGACCCTGATCAGCCCGGACTCCGGGCGGGTGGTGGTCGACGGCACCGACACCGCGGACCTCGACCGTGCCGCCCTGACGTCCCTGCGCCGCACGAAGATCGGGATCGTCTTCCAGCAGGCCAACCTGTTGCCCTCGCTCACCGCCGCCGAGCAGTTGCAGGTGATGGCCCACCTCGACGGCCGCTCCCCCCGCAGCGCCCTCCCCCGCGCCCTGGAACTCCTCGACGCCGTCGGCCTGCGCGACCAGGCCCACCGCCGGCCGCACCAGCTCTCCGGCGGGCAACGCCAACGGATCAACATCGCCCGCGCCCTGATGAACGACCCCACGGTCCTGTTGGTGGACGAGCCCACCAGCGCCCTCGACCACGAACGCGGGGCGGCGGTCCTGGACCTGATCACCGAGCTCACCCACCGCCGCGCCACCGCGACCGTCCTGGTCACCCATGACCGCACCCACCTGACGGCCGTCGACCAGATCGCCGAGGTCCACGACGGTCGGCTGGTGGTGCCTTCGGCGGCAGCCTAGGAGAACAGGTCGTCCACGCTCATCGTCACCACCGCGCCGATCGACTCCGGCAAGGTGAACGACTCCCCCGGGCGGTGGACGACCTTCTCCCGGTACTCACCGTCCTTCGGCTCGGTCAAAAGCCCCCCTAGCGGGCCCGCAGCCGCAGGGCCGGGCGCTCCGCCTCCGCCGTCTCGTCCTGGCCGGCCCAGAGGGAGCGCACGTGGCTGAGGTGCCGCGTCATGCAGGCCTCCGCCGCCTCGGCGTCCCCGCTCAGCATCAGGTCCAGCAGCTCCACGTGCTCCTCCGCCGAGGACACCAGCTGCCCCTGCTCGTCCAGACGCGTCAGCCCGTACAGCCGGGAGCGCTTGCGCAGGTCCCCGACCACGTCGACCAGGCGGGCGTTGCCCGCCAGCCCGAGCAGGTCGAGGTGGAACTGGCGGTCCGCCTCCAGGTACCCGATCAGGTCGTGCTTGCGCGCGGCCGCGACGATCGCCTCGGCCTGGGGGCGCAGCCGCTCCAGCTGGTCCTTGCTCGCGGTGCGTGTGACCCGGCCGACGGTCGGGACCTCGATCAGGGCGCGGATCTCGGTGTAGTCGTCCAGGTCGCGCTCGGTGAGCTCGGTGACCCGGAAGCCCTTGTTGCGGACGGCTTCGACCAGGCCTTCACGGGCGAGGTCGAGCATGGCCTCGCGCACGGGGGTGGCGGAGACGCCGAAATCGGCGGCGAGCGCGGGGGCGGAGTAGACGACGCCGGGGCGCAGTTCGCCGGAGATGAGAGCCGCCCGGAGGGCGTGGGCGACCTGGTCGCGGAGCCGCTCCTGCACGGAGATCAGGGTGCGGGATTTGAGCTCGGCCATGGTGTTCCTCCGGGTGGGTGCAGAACACCAGCGTACAATGTCACGTTACGTTGAGCGTGCAACAGTCCGGGAAACGAACATCCCGTCATGCCCGCCAGCCCCGCCAGCCCCGCCAGAGGCCATGGTGACAGCGGCCGCCGGCCGTGACAACGGCCGGCGGCCCACGATCTGCCGCTGCACGGACGGCCCCGCCCGCCGGAACCGCCCCACCAACGCAGTCAGGCTCGCCGCACCGCGCCCGGACTCGACGCCGCGCCGGAAGGCCTCGGCCAGCACGGCCGGCAGGGCGCCGTCCACTCCGGAGGCCTCGGCGGTGTGCCCGGACGTGCTCGATGCCGGCCAGCGCCGTCGTCAGCCGGTCGACGTCCCCGGAGTGGTTCCCGGCCGCGATGGCCGGCACGGTCATCAGCGCCCTGGAGGGCGCCGAACTCGCCGCCCAGGTCGCCCGCAGCGAGGAGCCGCTGCACGTCGCCGGTCGCCACCTGGCCCGCCTGCTCGCCACCTACCTCCCGCACGGCTGACACACGAAAGGAGCCGGTCCGGCGGGGGATCCCTTCCCGCCGGACCGGCTCCGGCCCCACAACTGCGCCGCCACCCCGGGGCAGTCGGCTCGCGCGCTACGGCGACTGACGCCGCCCGGCCCGGTACACCTCCGCGGCGACGGCCAGGTCCTCCCAGGCCATCCCGACGCTCTTGAAGAAGCGAGGCCGTCCGCCCGGCACCGGTGCGTCGCCGCGCACCAGTTCCGCCAGGTTCCACAGCCGCCGCCCGCCGACGCCCGCCAGCAGCAGGTCCCCGGCCTCGCGGGCCGCCACCGCTCGCGCCTCGACGTACAGTTCGGCCCGCCCGACCAGCACCCCGTCCACCTCCCGCGCGTCCGGTTCGTGCGAGCCGACCGCCGCGACGGCCGCGTGTGCGGGCACCAGCGCGCCGTCGAACAGCGGGGTGCGCGCGGTCGTGCAGCACACCACCACGTCCGCCCGTCCGACCGCCTCCGGCCCACCCGCCGAAGCCGACAGCCCGAGGCCCCGCCCGTACGCCACCAGGGCGGCCACCCGTCCGGGGTCCCGCGCCACCACGGTGAGCCGCCGCAGCGGCCGGACGGCGAGCAGCGCGTCGAGGTGCCCGTACGCCTGCGGGCCGGAGCCGAACACCACCAGGTGCTCGGCCTCCGGCTCCGCAAGCCGCGCCAGCGCCGCCGCCGTCACGGCGGGCGTGCGCAGGGCCGTGAGGGCCGCGCCGTCCAGCACGGCCAGCGGCTGGAGCGTCGGCCCGTCCAGCAGCAGGTAGCTGCCGGTGATCCGGGGCAGGCCGCGGGCCGGGTTGTCCGGTGCGACTCCGGCGACCTTGACGCCCGCGTACGGCCCGGCGGCGGCCGGCATCAGCAGCAGTTCGCCCGCCGGCACCGGCACGGCCGACCGGGCGGGTGCCGTTTCCGGGTCCAGCCCGTCCAGCAGCACCCGCTCGATCGCCCGCACCGCCCCGGCGGGCCCCACCCCGCCGGTGCCCGGCACGGAGTACTGGAGCGGCTCAGCCCCCGTACCGGACGGCCCGCCACCAGGCGCTCCGGCACCGGGCGGCGCAGCCCCCGGCAACCCGGCACCCGGCAACCCAGCACTGCTCACAGGAGGAACCCCGTCCCGAGGGAGTCCCCCGGTTCCAGCAGGAACCCGTGCTCGCCGGTCCGGAACGCCACCCCGCCCACCTCGGTGACGATCCCCTCCCCCAGCGGGTCGCCCCCGGCCACCGCCCGTCCGGTGAACACCGTGCCGATGATCGACTCGTGCAGCAGTTCCTCCCCCGGCGCGAGCCTCCCCTCGGCGACGAGCACCGCGAGGCGGGCGGAGGTCCCGGAGCCGCAGGGCGAGCGGTCGATCTGCCCGTCCCCGAAGACGGTGACGTTCCGCTGGACCAACGCCGTGCCCTCCGAGGGGAGTTCCTCGTACAGCACGACGCCGTACACTCCCGACAGCCGCGGGTCCGTCGGGTGCGAGACCGCCTCCGACCCGGCCAGCAGCTCCCTGATCTCCCGCCCCACAGCGGTGAGTTCGGGGAGCAGCTCCGGCCTCACCGTCAGGCCCAGCGACGCCGCCGGCACCGAGACGTAGCACGCCCCGGCGTGGGCCACGGCGACTTCGGCCACCCCGCGCGAGGTGGTCAGCGGCAGCTTCAGGGCGCTGACCCGGCTCGGCACGTTGCGGAAGGTGACCCCGGTGGTGCGCCCGCCCGCCCGGTGCACCAGGGCGGTGACCCGCCCCGAGGGCACGTCGATCCGCACCCGCGCCACGCCGTCCGCGGGGGCCGGGACCAGTCCGGAGTCGACGGCCCAGGCGCCGAGCGCGATGGTGCCGTGCCCGCAGGCGGTCGAGTAGCCGTCCTTGTGCCAGAACAGCACGCCCAGGTGCGCCTCGTCGTCGTCCGGCGGCACCAGGAACCCGCCGTACATCCCGGCGTGCCCGCGCGGCTCCCGGACGAGCAGCTGCCGGACCCGGTCCAGGGCGCTCGGCCGGGGCGCGGTGGCGCTGCCGCCCGCGCCGATCGCGATGGCCCGCCGTTCGGCGACGCTGTCGCCGGGGATCGGGGGCACCCCGTCCAGCACGATCCGGAACGGCTCGCCGGCCGTGTGGTAGTCGACCGTACCGACCCGCATCACAGCTCCCCGCCCGGCAGCACGCTGACCGTCCGGCTGACGGTGTAGAACTCCAGCGCCGCCCGGCCCTGTTCGCGCTCACCGTGGCTCGCGCCCTTGGTCCCGCCGAAGGGCAGGTGGAAGTCGACGCCGCTGGACGGGGCGTTGACCCGGATCATGCCCGCGTCCAGCCGGTCGGCGGCGGCCAGGGCCGCGTCCAGGCTGCGGGTGTGCACCGAGGTCGCGAGGCTGTGCGGGGTGTCGTTGGCGAGCGCGATGGCCTCGTCCAGGTCGGCCGCCGCGTGCAGCACCGCGACCGGGCCGAAGAACTCCTCGCGTGCCAGCGGGTGCCGGGCGGGCACTTCGGCGAGCAGGGTCGGCTCGACGTACCAGCCGGCCCGCTCGGGCACCCGCCCGCCGACCAGCACGCTCGCCCCGGCCTCGACGGCCGAGGAGACCGCCCCCACCATCCGCTCCCGCGCGGCGGCGCTGACCACCGGCCCGCACACCGAATCGTCCACCGCCGCGAGGGCCTTGACCAGGGCCTCGCGCAGCGGCTGGTACGCGGCACCCACCGCGATCACCCGGCTGGTGGCGGTGCACTTCTGCCCGGCGTACCCGGCGATGGCGGCCGCGATGTGCCCGGCGGCCAGCTCCACGTCCGCGTCCGGCAGCACCAACGCGGCGTTCAGCCCGCCGAGTTCGGCCTGCACCGGCACCCCGCGCCCGGTGGCGGCCCGCACCACGGCCCGGCCGACCCCGGTCGAGCCGGTGAAGGACACCACGTCCGCCGCGTCGACCAGCGCCGCGCCCTCCTCCGCGCCACCGGGCACCACCGTGAACACGTCCGCGGGCAGCGAGGCCAGTTCGGCCAGCCGCAGCGCGCACGCCGTCGCCTCCGGCGCGGGCTTGAGCACCGCCGTGTTCCCGACAGCCAGCGCCGGAGCGGCCTTCCAGCTCGGAATCGCCAGCGGGAAGTTCCACGGCGCGATCAGCCCGGCCACCCCGTACGGCCGACGCCGGGTGAGCAGCAGCCCGGGCCCGGCGGCGGTCTCGTGCACCGCCCCGGACGGCTCGTACGGCGCCTGGGCGTAGTAGCGCCAGATCGCCGCCGTCCGGCCGACCTCCCCCCGTGCCTCGGCGAGCGGCTTGCCGACCTCGCGCACGATCAGCGCGGCCAGCTCCTCCGCGTGCGCCTCGACCGCCTCGGCGATCCGGCCGAGCGCCGTCGAGCGGGCGCCCGCCCCGGCCGCGAGCCAGCCGCCCTGCGCGACCCGGGCCCGTCCGACGGCGGCCCGCACGGCCTCGGCGCCGGGCGCCTCGACGGCGACCACGAGGTCGGCCGGGTCGGCGGGGTTGTACGAGGTGATGGTCACAACTACCAGCCCTTCAGAGCACGTTCGAAGTCAAAGCGTCAGAGCAGGAAGCCCGCCGGGAACGGGTCGTCCGGGTCGAGGAAGTACTGAGCGGTGCCGGTGACCCACGCCCGCCCGGTGACGGTGGGCACCACGGCGGGGCGCCCGGCCACCTCGGTCTCCTCGACCAGCCTCCCGGTGAAGGTCGTGCCGATGAAGGAGTCGTTGCGGAAGTCCCGCCCGAGCGGCAGTTCGCCGCGCGCGTGCAGCTGCGCCATCCGCGCCGAGGTGCCGGTGCCGCAGGGCGAGCGGTCGAACCAGCCCGGGTGGATGGCCATCGCGTGCCGGGAGTGTTCGGCGGTGGAGCCGGGGGCGAGCAGCTGGACGTGGTGGCAGCCGTGGATGGACGGGTCCTCCGGGTGCACCGGCCGGTCGGGGCCCGCGTTGACGGCGGCCATCAGGGCGAGGCCGGCGTCCAGGATGTCCTGCTTGCGCTCGCGCTCGAACGGCAGCCCGAGTTCGGCGAGCGGCAGGATGGCGTAGAAGTTGCCGCCGTACGCGAGGTCGTAGCCGACCGTGCCGTAGCCGGGCACCTCGATCTTGCGGTCCAGCGCGACCGCGTAGGAGGCGACGTTGCGGATGGTCACCGCCTTGGCGGCGCCGTCCTCGACCCGCACCTCGGCGACGACCAGCCCGGCGGGGGTGTCCAGCCGTACGGTCGTCACCGGCTCGACCACCGGCACCATCCCGGTCTCGACCAGCACGGTGGCGACGCCGATGGTGCCGTGCCCACACATCGGCAGCAGCCCGGACACCTCGATGTAGAGCACGCCGAAGTCGGCGTCCGGCCGGGTGGACGGCTGCAGGACGGCACCGCTCATCGCGGCGTGCCCGCGCGGCTCGTACATCAGCAGGGTGCGGAAGTGGTCCAGGTGCTGCTGGAAGTGCACCCGGCGCTCGGCCATGGTGGCGCCGGGGATGACGCCGAAGCCCCCGGTGATCACCCGGGTCGGCATGCCCTCGGTGTGCGAGTCGACGGCGTGGAACACGTGACGGCTGCGCATCCCTCACAACTCCTCTGTGTAAGCGGTCGATGGGGGCCGGCTGCCCGCACAGCCGGCCTGATGCGGAGAACTACGCGAGGCCCTCGGCCAGCGCCTTCTCGGTGGCCGCGCGCACCGCCGCCTCGATCTCCGGCTCCAGCGGCTGCCGGGGCGCCCGGACCGGTCCGCCGGGGCGTCCGACGATGTCCATGGAGAGCTTGATGGCCTGGACGAACTCGGTCTTGGAATCCCAGCGCAGCAGCGAGTGCAGCGACTTGTAGAGCGGCAGGGCGGTCTCCAGATCGTGCCCGACGGCCGCGTCGTAGAGGGCCACGGAGGCCTCCGGCAGCGCGTTCGGGTACCCGGCGACCCAGCCGACCGCGCCGGCCAGCGCCAGTTCCAGCAGCACGTCGTCGGCGCCGATCAGCAGGTCCAACCCGGGCGCCAGCTCGGCGAGCTCGTACGCCCTGCGGACGTCCCCGCTGAACTCCTTGACTGCCACGATCGAGCCGTCACCGTGCAGTTGGGCGAGCAGCGCGGGCACCAGGTCGACCTTGGTGTCGATCGGGTTGTTGTACGCGACGACCGGCAGGCCCGCCCGGGCGACCTCCGCGTAGTGCGCCCGCACCGAGGCGTGGTCGGCCCGGTAGGCGTTGGGCGGCAGCAGCAGGACGGAGCCGGCGCCGGCCTCGGCGGCCTGCTCGGCCCAGCGGCGGGATTCGGCGCTGCCGTACGCGGCGACCCCGGGCATGACCCGGGAGCCGTCGCCGGCCGCCTCGACCGCCACCTCGACGACCCGGGCGCGCTCCTCGGCGGTGAGCGTCTGGTACTCGCCCAGCGAGCCGTTGGGGACGACGCCGTGGCAGCCGGACTCGATCAGCCAGCGGACGTGCTCGGCGTACGCGTCGTAGTCGACGGAGAGGTCCGGGCGCAGCGGGATCGTGGTGGCGACCATGATGCCGCGCCAGGGGCGGGTGGTGTCGTGTGGGGTGATGGACACGTTCGACTCCTTGGTGAGGTGTGACATTTTATAAACAGGTACAGGCCGGAGACAAGAGCCCCCGCCCCGCGCGTTCCGAGGGACCGGATCCGGCCGGGCCGGAAGCCCCCGGCCCGGACTACTCCGACGCGCCCGCCGCCGGCCGCGCTCCCGCCGCCAGTTGCGAGAGCGGCACCGGGCAGGCCAGCGGCCGCCGGTCCGGCCCGGCCCCCGTGGCCCCGGACAGGCAGGCCACGGCCGGACCGCACATCCGCCCCTGGCACCAGCCCATACCGGCGCGGGTGAGCAGCTTGACGGTCCGGGGGTCCCCCGCGCCCAGCTCCTCCACGGCCTCCCGGATCCGCGCGACCGGCACCTCCTCGCACCGGCACACATCGGTGTCCGGCCGCAGCCACCCGGTCCAGCCGGCCCCCGGCCGGTGGGCCGCCGCCATCAGCTCGGCGAAGGCCCGCAACCGCGCCCGGCGGCGCAGCAGCGCTCGCCCCGGAAGCGCTCCGGCGACCGCGTGCGCGGCCAGCTCCCCCTCGGCCAGCGCGAGGTCCGCGCCGCCCACGCCGTTGGTCTCCCCCGCCGACCACAGGCCGGGGACGGTGGTCCGCAGCCGGGCGTCGACCCGCAGCGCGACCGCGCCGTCCGGCCCGGTCCGAGTGTCCGCGCCGAGTTCGGTGGCCAGGTCGATCTGCGGCAGCAGCCCGTGGCCGACGGCGAGCGCGTCGCAGTCGATCCGCCGCTCGGTGCCGGGCAGCGGCCGCCAGTCGGCGTCCAGCCGGGCCACGGTGACCCCGGTGACCCGCTCGTCCCCGTGCGCCTCGACGACCGCGCTGCGCGGCCGCAGCCGTACGCCGTGCCGCAGCAGCGCGCTCCCGTGCCCGGCGCCCTCGACCAGCTTCGCGGGGACGGCCGCCAGCACGCCGGGTCGCCGGGCGTACCCGAGGTACCCGCTCGCCTCGACCACCGCCGGGACCTCGGCCCCGGCGCTCACCAGCGAGGAGGCGGCCGCGAGCAGCAGCGGCCCGCTGCCGGCCACCACGATCCGCCGCCCGGGCAGCACCAGCCCGGCCTTCAGCATCGCCTGGGCGCCGCCCGCGGTGACCACCCCGGGCAGGGCCCAGCCGGGGAACGGCAGCTGCCGCTCGTACGCCCCGGTGGCGAGCAGCACCGTCCGGGCCCGGACGGTGGTCCGGTCGGCGGCCTCCGGCCCGAGCGTGACGTGCACCGCGAAGCCGTCCGCGCTCCGTTCGAGCGCCCACACCTGGTGGCCGCCGCGAAAGACCGCCCGCCGGTGCGCCGCGAGCCGCGCGGCCAGCCCGGTGTACGCCGGCCAGCCGTGGTGCAGTCGGTCCGGACGGGCCGCGCCGAGTCCGGGCGCGGGGTGGCGGTAGTACTGCCCGCCGGTCCGGTCCGCGCCGTCCAGCAGGACGCAGCGCAGCCCGAGGTCGGCGGCGGTGACGGCGGCGGCGAGCCCGGCCGGCCCGGCGCCCACCACCGCGAGGTCGAAGAGCTCAGACGGCGAGGTCGGCACGGCCGTGTCCCTCCTGGGTGGTGACGACGGTGCCCGGTTCGGCGGGCAGCAGGCACAGGCGTTGGTTGGCCCGCCCGTTCACGGTGGCCAGGCAGTCGAAGCAGGCGCCGATCCCGCAGAACGCCCCGCGCGGCCGCCCGCCGATCCGGGTGGTGCGCCAGGCGAGGATCCCGTCGGCCCAGAGCGCGGCGGCGATCGACTGCCCGGGCAGGGCGCGGACGGGCCGCCCGTCGAACTCGATGTGGTGGCCGGGCCCGGGTTCGGCCTCGACCAGGGCGGCAGGGGTGCGGCGACGCGTCACCGGCTTCTCCAATCCATCACCGGCTTCTCCAATCCGGAAGGAACGTCCGAGGAATGCGGCACCTGATCACCCCGCCGCAACCGGGTCCGCCGGGAACCGGTCGGCCCGGAACGGCGCGAGGTCCAGCTCCGGCCGCTTCCCGGTCAGCTGCTCGCTGATCAGCAGTCCGGTGGCGGGCGCCAGCCCGATCCCGGCGCCCTCGTGCCCGCAGGCGTGGTACAGCCCCGGCACCCGGGGGTCCTCCCCGATGGCGGGCAGGTGGTCCGGCAGGTAGGGGCGGAACCCCCGGTAGGTGCGCATCACGGCGGCCCGCGCGAGCACCGGGAACAGCGCCGCCGCCTCGGCGGCCAGCCGGCCGATCGCCTCGTGGGAGATGGTCCGGTCGAAGCCGACCCGCTCCCGGCTGGCGCCGATCAGCACCGGCCCGCCGGGGGTGCCCTCGATCACGGAGGAGGTCTGCAGCCCGGCCGAGCCGCTGGCCACGTCGGCCACGTAGTCGGCGGAGTAGACCTTGTGCCGGACGACCCTGGGCAGCGGTTCGGTGACCAGGACGAAGCCGCGCCGGGGCAGCACCGGCAGGTGCACCCCGGCCAGCGCGGCCAGTTCGGCGCCCCAGGCGCCGGTGGCGTTCACCACGGCGGGGGCGTCCAGCCTGCGCCGGTCGGTGCGGACGCCGCGCACCGCGCCGTCCGGCCCCCGTTCCACGGCCGTCACGCTCTCCCCGGTGGTGAGTTCGGCGCCCATCCGGCGGGCCTCGCGCAGCAGGTGGGCGGCGGCGAGCGCGGGCTGCACCTGGGCGTCCTGCGGGTAGTGGTAGCCACCGGCCAGCCCGGGGGCGAGGTGGGGCTCCAGTTCGTGCAGCCGCTCGGCCGGGACCTCCTCGGCAGTCACGCCGACCGCCGTCTGCCCGGCGGCGAAGTCCCGCAGCGCCTGCTGCCCGGCGGCCGTCGAGGCGACCACCACGCCGCCCTTGGGCTCGTACTCGACGGCCGGGCCGAGCCGCTCGGCGAGTTCGCGCCAGAGCCGGAGGCTGAGCAGGGCGAGGTCGAGCTCGGGTCCGGGCTCCTTGTCGGAGACCAGCAGGTTGCCCTCGCCCGCGCCGGTGGTGCCTCCGGCGACCGGCCCCCGGTCGACCACGGCGACGGCGAGCCCGGCGCGGGCCGCGTAGTAGGCACAGGCGGCGCCGACGACTCCGGCGCCGACCACGACGACGTCCAGGGGAGGTGTCCAGGTCTTCAGCACACCAGTAATATGTCACATGCCATGGGCCCTGCCAAGAGCACGTAAAGCCGGAGGACGGCGAGAGGCCCCGGCCCGCCGCGGGGAGGCGGCGGGCCGGGGCCCCGGGAGCGGCTACCGGCTCACGTGATGTCGTCCATCTGCTCGTGGCGCGCGGCCGGCACCGGCGCGGGGCCGGCCGTCGGCGCCGCCGAGGCGCTCACCGCCTCCGCGCCGTCGACGGCCTGGACGGTGAGGTCGACGTTCGAGGCCTCCTCGTCGTCCAGGTCCGCGTCCGGGTTGTTGCGCCGCTTGCGCCGGTCGTTGAGCAGCGCGACGGCCACCGCGGCGAAGTACAGCGCCCAGATCGGCATCGCCAGCAGCAGCATGCTGACCGGGTCGGCGCCCGGGGTCGCGAACGCCGTGAACACGGTGATGCCCATGACCATCCCGCGCCACCAGCCGAGCAGCCGCTTGCCGGTCACGATGCCGACCAGGTTGAGCATCACCAGCAGCAACGGGAACTCGAAGGCGAAGCCGAAGACCAGCACCATCCGGGTGGCGATGTCGAAGTAGTCCTCGGGCGGCAGGATCGGCGTCGTGTCGCTCGGGGTGAACGAGATCAGCATCTTGACCATGGTCGGCATGACCCAGATGGCGCAGGCCACACCCGCCAGGAACAGCGGGGCGCCGCAGGCCATGAAGACGATCGCGTACTTCTTCTCGTGCTTGTGCAGCCCGGGCGCCACGAACGCCCACACCTGGTACAGCCAGATCGGTACGGCCGCGACCACGCCCGCGGTCAGCACGACCTTCAGCATCCAGTTGAAACCGGCGGTGAGGCCGATGTTGGACACCTGGGCGCAGCGCTCGTGGACGTTGCCCGGGTTCTGCTTGTCGCACTGCGGCAGCGGCTGGAGCAGGAACTGCTCGATCTGCTTGTGGTAGACCGCCGCGACGATCGCGAACACCATGATCGCCAGGACCGACTTGACCACGCGGTTGCGCAGTTCCCGCAGGTGGTCGGCTAGGGCCATCCGCCCCTCAGGATCCTTGGGCGCCTTCTGCGACGCCTTGGAGAGCTTGCTCAACCCCGGTCCTCAACTCGTGCGTCGAGGCCCGCCGGTCGACGGGCCTCCGTGGTCTGGTGCGCCGCGTAGGTCACGTACGTCACGTGCGCCGCGCTCAGTGCGGCCGGTCGCCGTCGGACCCGGCCACCGGACGGGCCGTGGCCGACGCTCCAGGGGCCGCCTGGATGGTCTTCCCCGACGGCCGTGCCGGACCGTCGACCGGCGGCGCCGCCGACGGCACGCTCCCGCCCGTCTTCCCGTCCGAGCGCATCGCCTTGGCCTCGCTCTTCAGGATCCGCATCGACTGTCCCAGCGAACGCGCCAGCTCGGGCAGCCTCTTGGCACCGAACAGCACGATGGCGAGAACCACGATCACCACGATCCCGGTCATCGAGATGCGCACGCGCGACCACCTTCACTCACCGCGGCCCGGCAGGCCGCCCGCCGCGGATGGTAACCGCTGCGGATGACGCCCCGACGACGGCCGCCCGAACAGGACAGCGGCCCCGGTTCGCAGTTCAGGAGCCACCTGAGAGCGTAACCCGCCCCTACCTCCGCGCAGCAGCCCCGTACCGCCCGGTGCCCCAGGTGTGCTAACAGCCGGACCCTACGGGGCCGGGACCGCCGAGGCCAGCTCCCCCGCCGCCTCGGCCAGCGCCCGCGAGGCCGCGTCCACGCCCTTGGCCAGCGCCCGCACGTCCAGCCAGAGCCGGATCGCGAGGACCCCGAGGACCAGCAGGCCCGCGGTGGCGAGCAGGACGGCGGCGACGAGCATCCAGGACATGCGCCCACCCTATACGGGAGGCGGGCACGCTATCCCTCCGCCGGGACGAGCCTCATGGTGCGCACCCCCGCCGCGGTGAGCGCCTCGACGATCCTCTCCCCGGCCGCCTTGCGCACCGCCGCCCCGCAGAGCGGGCAGCCGAAGCTGTAGTGCGCCTGCGCCGGGGTCCGGCCGAGCGTCAGCCGGAACGCCTCGGCCGGCAGCTCGACCTTCTCACGGCACTGGGAGCAGTACACCTTGAATCTCGTCCCGGGCTCCACCGCTCAGACCTGCCCCTCCCCGTAGGCGGCCAGCGCCTCCCGCGCGGCCGAGCGCGCCTGCTCGGCCAGCTCGGGCGGCGAGACGATCCGGCCGTCCCGGCCCAGCCGCAGCGCCAGCGGGCGCAGCTGGGACGGGTCGGCGCTGCGCAGGGTGATCCGCAGCCCGCCGTCGGGCAGTTCCTCGGCCCGGTCGTGGGTGTAGTACTCGGCGACCCAGCGGCCGCCGGAGGAGACCTCCACCACCACCTCGGGGTCGTCCGCCGCCGGGTTGACCAGCCCGCCGCTGAGGTCGCGCGGCTCGCGCCGGGGCGGGTCGGCCGGGACGTCCAGGACGCGGATCTCGGCGACCCGGTCCAGCCGGAACATCCGGTGGTCCTCCGAGGTGCGGCACCAGGCCTCGAGGTAGGTGTGGCCCTCGGTGAGCAGCCGGATCGGGTCGACCTCGCGCTCGGTCATCCCGCCGCGCCCGTGCGAGTAGTAGCGCAGCCAGACCCGGCGGCCCTCGCTGAGCGCGCGGTCGATGTCGGCGAAGACGTGGCTCTCCGCCTCGAAGGTCACGCCGACCCGGGCGCTGCCCTCGGCGCTCTCCCCGGCGGCGTTCTCGATCTTGGCGACGGCCCGGGTGAGCGCCTCCCGGTCACCGGCCCGCAGGCCGGGCAGCCCCGCCACCGCGCGGGCGGCCACCAGCAGCGCGGTCGCCTCGTCGGCCGCCAGCCGCAGCGGCTGGGCCACGTCGTCGACGTTGTGCCACCAGATCCGCTCGCCGTCGGTGTCGATGTCGAGCAGGTCGCCGCCGCGGAAACTGGTGCCGCACATCGGCAGCACGTTGAGGTCCCCGATCAGCTCCCGCTCGCTGATCCCGAACGCCCGGGCCACCTCGGCGACCTCGGCCCCCGGCCGCTCGCGCAGGTAGGTGACCAGCGACAGCATCCGTCGCGTCTGGTCAATGGCGTTGCTCATGCCCGTACGTCCTCCGAGTCCAGCCCCGCGACCGCCCGCAGCCGGTCGACCACATCCGCCCGCAGCTCCTCCGGCCCGAGCACCAGCACGTCCGGCCCGAACTCGGCGAGGTCCGCGCCCAGCCCGTTGCCGTACGGGATCTCCAGCTCGTCCCAGCCCTCGTCGACCCGGGTGTTGTTCAGCGCCTTGGTGCGCAGCGGGAAGCCCGCACCCCGGCGGACCCGGACGGTCGCGGTGGCGGTGGCGCCCTCGCCGGCGAACTTGGCCACGGTGGCCCGGACGTCCACGTGCTCGGGCACCGTGCCGAGGAAGGCGCCGCCCTTGGCCTTCACCTTGCCGGTGATCCTGCTGAGCCGGAACACCCGGGCGTCGCCGCGGTCCCGGTCGTACCCGGCCAGGTACCAGTGCCCGCGCCAGCACTCCAGCGCCCACGGCTCGACGCTGCGCTGCTCGACGGCGGCGGCCCCGGCCTTGCGGTACTCGAAGGTGACCGGACGGCGGTCCCGGGCGGCGGTGAGCAGCGGCTCGAACGCGGCCTCCCGGGCGGGGATGCGCGGCTCCAGGGCGGTGCGGCCCTCGGCCTCGCCGAACGGCACCCCGGCCGCGCGCAGCTTCTGCAGCGCGCCGCTGGCCGCGCCGGACATCTTGGCCTGCTGCCAGACCCGCGCGGCCAGGGTGAGCGCGGCGGCCTCCTCGGCGTCCAGCGCGATCTCCGGCAGCCGGTTGCGGTCGGGGCGGGCGAGGTAGCCGAGCTCGCCGTCCAGCGCGCTCTCGTCGACGTCGATCACCAGGCCGAGTTCGCGCAGGTCGTCCTTGTCCCGCTCGAACATCCGGTTGAAGGCGTCCTCGCTGCTGTTCTGCCAGGCTTCGCGGTACGCCTCGATGGATTCCCGCAGCTCCTTCTTGGAGAGCGGGCGTCTGGTGTTCATCAGGCACAGGGCGAGATTCATCAGCCGCTCTGCCTTGGCGATCGCCATCGGTGACCCTTCCGGTGTGCCGCGCCGCGCGCGGGGTGCGCCAACCGGGCGATCCCCACCCGGCGGGACCGACCGTACCGGTAGCGGTACGCACTGCAAAAGCCGCGTCCGGAAACGCCGGTGCCCCGAGCCCCGCACGGGGTTCGGGGCACCGCTTCCAGCGGGCTCAGACGGCCAGCAGGTCGACTACGAAGATCAGGGTCGAGTGCGGCGGGATCGCCGGAGTCGGCGACTGGGCGCCGTACGCCAGGTGCGACGGGATGGTCAGCTCACGACGGCCGCCGACCTTCATGCCCGCGACGCCCTGGTCCCAGCCCTTGATGACGCGGCCCTTGCCCAGCGGGAACTGGAACGGAGCGGTGCCCCGGTTCCAGCTCGCGTCGAACTCCTCGCCCGTCTCGAAGGTCACGCCGACGTAGCGGACGCTGACGGTCTGGCCCGCCTTGGCCTCCTCGCCGTCGCCGACGACGATGTCCCGGATCTTCAGCTCCGTCGGAGCATCGCCGATCGGGAAGTCGATCTCGGGCTTCTCGTTGAGGTTCACAGCCATGGTCCCTCTTCTCACGTTCGCAAATTCCCTACACGACCAAGTGGCGGGCGCCCGCACCACGGTCCGTTCCCGGACCACGGTACGGGCGCCCGCCACCCGTGGGGGTGCGGCCACGCGGCCGACCCCCGAGGTCACACGCCTTCTATTGTCACCCGAAAGTGGATCAGCCCTGACCGGCGTCCAGGATGTCCACCACGAAGACCAGGGTCGCGGCGGGCGGGATGTCGCCCTGGCCCTTGTCCCCGTAGCCCAGCGAGGCCGGGATCACCAGCTCGACCCGGCTGCCGACGGTCTGGCCCGCCAGCCCCTGGTCCCAGCCCTGGATGACCTGGCCGCCGCCGACCGCGAAGGAGAACGCCTGGCCCTTGCTGAGCGAGGAGTCGAAGACCTTGCCGTCCTTGGCCAGCGCGCCGGTGTACTGCACGACGACCTTCTCGCCCTTCTCCACCACCGGCCCGGTGCCCTTGATCAGGACGTGGGTCTTCAGCTCGGTCGGGTCCTTGGCGCCGGCCACCGGGGTGATGTCGGCCGGCTTCTTGCCGTTGTCCTTGACCTGCGGGAAGTCCGCTGGCGGCGGGGTGACGGTACCGCTCACCACGGCGTCGGGCGCGTTGGTGTTGCGGATGTCGATCACGAAGATCAGGTTGTCCTTGGCGCCGATCGACATGTCCGGCTTGCCCTGGGAGCCGAAGCCCGCGGCGGGCGGGGCCACCACCAGCAGCCGGCTGCCGGCCTTCTTCCCGATCACGGCCTGGTCCAGCGCGGGGATCAGCGCGTCGGTGCCCGCCTGGAAGATCTGCGGCTTGCCCTTGTCGTCGTACGAGCTCGGGATGTCCTTGCCGGTGTTCCAGTCCTTGGCGGTGTAGTCCACCGAGGTCCAGTTGTTCTTGTCCACCTTGGGACCGCTGCCCTCGGACAGCACCTTCACCACGAAGGAGCCGTCGGAGGCCTCGCCCGGCACCTGGATGTCGGCCTTCTTGCCGAAGTCACCGGTGACCGTCGGCAGCACCTTGGCGCTGTCCTTGATCGGCGGGACCGGCTCGGCGCTCGGTGTGGGCGGCGCGGACTTGGTCGCGTCCGGCTGGGCGGACGCGGCGGTGTCCTTGGAGTCGTCCTTGTTCACCATGTACAGGGTGACGCCGCTGCCGACCAGCAGCAGGGCCAGCACGGTGCCGAGGATCACGCCCAGCTTGCCCACGCCCGGAGGGTTCTCGGCGTACCCGGCCTCCGAGGTGTCGGCCTTGCGCACGCTGCTGGCGAAGATCTGCGGGGCGTCCTCGTCGTCCGTCTTGGTCCCGCCCGCCGGCCGCGGCTTGTCGCCGGGCTGCGCCCAGCCGGCCTGCTGCGCGAGGATCGCCGGGGGGACGACGATCGACTCGCGGTCCGCCGCGACCGGGCCGCCGGGACGGGAGGCGGTCGGGTCACCCGCAGAGCTGTCGTTCGCCGCGGTGCCGGCCCCGCCCGGGCTCGGCGTCTTCTCAGTCATGACTCCCCATCCATCTCGCCACGAGGTCTTCCAGGTCTGCGCCCGGCGTGGTGAGCGCCGGCCTGCCGCCGTACCGCCCGCCCGGACCTCGGCGCCGGGCGGCGCCTGCCACAGTGCGAGGGCAGTATGACAGCTCATGATGAGGGCGGACGCTTCGTTGTACGAGCGTCCGCCCAAGCGTACGGAATCCCCCCGGTGACTTCCTAGACCGCTTCCAGAATGTCGATCACGAAGACCAGCGTGGAGTTCGGCGGCACCGACCCCTGCGCCTGGTCCTTGTACCCGAGCGCCGGCGGCACCACCAGCAGCACCCGGCTGCCCACGTTCTGGCCGACCAGCCCCTTGTCCCAGCCCTCGATCACGCTGCCGGTGCCGATCTGCACCGCCTGCGCGCCGCCGTGCGTCCAGGAGGAGTCGAACTGCTGCCCGTTGCTCCACAGCACCCCGGTGTACTGCACCACCAGGGTCTGCCCGGTCTTGACCTGCTTGCCCTCGCCCTTGATCAGCACCGCCTGCTGGAGGTCGGTGGGCGCGGCCTGCCCGGCCGGGATCGTGATCCCGACCGGCGCCTTGCCGTTGTCCTTCACCTGGGGCAGCGTCGCGGCGGCCTGGGTCATGTTCCCGGTCAGCGTGGAGTCCGGCGGCAGGCTCTCCACGATGTCCAGCACGAACACCACGGTGTCGCCCTTGCTGACGCCCAGCTGGGTGGAGCCCTGCTCGCCGAAGGCCGCCGCCGGCGGCGCCACCACCAGCAGCCGGGTGCCCACCTTCTTGTCGATCACGCTCTGGTCCAGCGCGGGCACCAGCTGCCCGCTGCCGGCCTGGTAGAGCTGCGGCTTGCCGTTGTCATCGTACGAGCTGGGCAGGTCCTTGCCCGTGGTCCAGTCCTTCGCCGTGTAGTTGACGGTCACCCAGTCGCCCTTGTTGACCGTCGACCGCTCCCCCTCGGTCACCGTGTTCACCACGAACTGGCCGCTGGGCTGGCCCTCGGGAAGGGTGATGGTGGCCTTGCTGCCGAAGCCGCCACCCGAAAGAGTGGGCATCGGGGACGCCTCCGTGACCGGCGGGGGCACCGTCGGCGCGGCGCTCGCCGTGGACGGCGTCGCCGGTCCGGCCGCCTTGGGCGAACTGCTGCAGGCCACGGCGAGCAGCAGCGGCAGGGTGAGAAGCAAACCGGCGGTGCGGCGCACGGTGGTCCTAACTGTCGGTCGAAGTCGGCTCTCCTGACTCGACGGACAGCGTATGCCCGGCATGCGTCCGGCCCCGGTAGACACCACCGGGGCCGGACGACGCCTGACGCTCGGACGGGCCGGACGATCACATGCCGGCGATCAGTTTCTCCACCCGCTCGTCCACCGAACGGAACGGGTCCTTGCACAGCACCGTGCGCTGCGCCTGGTCGTTCAGCTTCAGGTGCACCCAGTCCACCGTGAAGTCCCGGCGCTGCTCCTGCGCCCGGCGGATGAAGTCCCCGCGCAGCCGGGCCCGGGTGGTCTGCGGCGGGATCGACTTGGCCTCGAAGGTCTTGAGGTCGGTGGTCACCCGCTCCGCGCGGCCCTTGCCCTGGAGCAGGTAGAACAGACCCCGCCGACGGTGGATGTCGTGGTACGCGAGGTCGATCTGGGCGACCCGCGGGTTGGACATCGTCATCTGGTGCTTCTCGCGGTACCGCTCGATGAGCTTGTACTTCATGATCCAGTCGATCTCGGTGGCCACCCCGTCCAGCCGCTCACTGCGCACGGCCTCCAGGGTGCGGCCCCACAGGTCGAGGACGCGGGCGATGGTGCCGGTGTTGATGCCCTTGCGGTCGGCGAACTCCAGGGCCTTGGTGTAGTACTCCTCCTGGATGTCCAGCGCGCTGGCCTCCCGGCCGTTGGCCAGACGCACCTGGTGGGTGCCGGTGAGGTCGTGGCTGACCTCGCGGATCGCCCGGATCGGGTTCTCCAGGGTGAGGTCGCGCATCACCACACCGGCCTCGATCAGCCGCAGCACGAGGTCGGTGGCGCCGACCTTGAGCAGGGTGGTGGTCTCGGACATGTTGGAGTCGCCGACGATCACGTGCAGCCGGCGGTAGCGCTCGGCGTCCGCGTGCGGCTCGTCCCGGGTGTTGATGATCGGGCGCGAGCGGGTGGTGGCGGAGCTGACGCCCTCCCAGATGTGCTCGGCCCGCTGGCTGACGCAGTACACCGCGCCGCGCGGGGTCTGGAGCACCTTGCCCGCGCCGCAGATCAGCTGGCGGGTCACCAGGAACGGGATCAGCACGTCGGCCAGCCGGGAGAACTCGCCGTGCCGGGCCACCAGGTAGTTCTCGTGGCAGCCGTAGGAGTTGCCGGCCGAGTCGGTGTTGTTCTTGAAGAGGTAGACGTCCCCCGCGATGCCCTCCTCGTGCAGCCGCCGCTCGGCGTCCACCAGGAGGCCTTCGAGGATGCGCTCGCCCGCCTTGTCGTGCGTCACCAGCTCCACCACGTCGTCGCACTCGGGGGTGGCGTACTCGGGGTGGGAGCCGACGTCGAGGTAGAGGCGGGCGCCGTTGCGCAGGAAGACGTTGCTGCTGCGGCCCCAGGAGACGACCCGGCGGAACAGGTACCGCGCGACCTCGTCCGGCGACAGCCGTCGCTGCCCGCGGAACGTACAGGTCACGCCGTACTCGTTCTCCAGCCCGAAAATCCGGCGGTCCATGAGCACTCCTATCTGGTCGGAGCTGTCCGAAACCGCCTCCACGACGACTGGGCCGCCGCAGGGGCACCGGAGTCCCGTACGCCGGCGGTCCGGCCGCCGTACGGGACTCCGCAGGCACTGCTACTCCGGCGTGATGTCCGCCGGGTCGTCCTCGTCGTCCGCCTCGGCGGACTGGTCGCCGTCGAGCAGGCGACCGAGCTGGTTGCCCAGGATCCGCTTGAACTTGCGCTGCTGGAACCGCTGGCGGTCGAGGACCGCGACCTCCAGCTGTTCCGGGGTGAGGGCGCGCGGGCTGCCGCCGTTGGGGTCGCGGGCGAGCGAGTCCACCGCGACCTTCACCGCCTCGGTGAGGCTCATCCCCGTGCGGTGGCGCTGGCCCAGGTAGTTGCCGATCGAGTCGGCGTTGCCGCCGACCACCACGTAGTTCTTCTCGTCGACGACCGAGCCGTCCGGGGTCAGCCGGTAGATCTGGTCGTTGTCCGCGGTCCGGCCGACCTCGGCGACGATCAGCTCGACCTCGTACGGCTTCTCGCCGACCGAGGAGAAGACGGTGCCCAGGGTCTGGGCGTACACGTTGGCGAGGCCCCGGGCGGTGACGTCGGCCCGGTCGTAGGAGTAGCCGCGCAGGTCGGCGTAGCGGACGCCGCCGATGCGCAGGTTCTCGAACTCGTTGTAGCGGCCGACCGCCGCGAAGGCGATCTTGTCGTAGATCTCGGAGACCTTGTGGAGCGCCCTGGAGGTGTTCTCCGCGACGAAGACGATGCCGTCGGCGTAGGTGAGCACGACCACGCTGCGGCCGCGAGCGATGCCCTTGCGGGCGTACTCCGCGCGGTCCGCCATGGCCTGCTGGGGTGAGACGTAGAACGGTGTCGACACCGGCGGTCGTCCCTTTCCTGTGAGGTGTGGCTAGATCAGCGGGGCCTGTGGGCCGTTGGGCCGGGTCAGGCGCTCGTCGGTGATGGCGACCACGGTCTCGGCGACCTCGGCGTCGGTAAGCCGGCGGAAGCCGTCCTCGGTGATCAGCGAGACGATCGGGAAGATCTTGCGGGCCAGGTCGGGGCCGCCGGTGGCGGAGTCGTCGTCCGCCGCGTCGTAGAGGGCCTGGACGACCAGGGTGACGGCCTGGTCGGCCGTCAGGTCGTCGCGGTAGAGCTTCTTCAGCGAGCCGCGGGCGAAGACCGACCCCGAGCCGGTGGCGGCGAAGCCCCGCTCCTCGGAGCGCCCGCCGGTGACGTCGTAGTTGAAGATCCGGCCGCGGCCCTGGTCGAGGTCGTAGCCGGCGAAGACCGGCACCACCGCGAGGCCCTGCATCGCCATGCCCAGGTTGCCCCTGATCATGCTGGTGAGGCGGTTGGCCTTGCCCTCCAGGGAGAGGGTGGTGCCCTCGATCTTCTCGTAGTGCTCCAGCTCCAGCTGGAACAGCCGCACCATCTCGACCGCGAGGCCGGCGGTGCCGGCGATGCCCACCGCGCTGTACTCGTCGGCCGGGAACACCTTCTCGATGTCGCGCTGGGCGATGACGTTGCCCATGGTCGCCCGGCGGTCACCGGCGATCACCACACCGCCGTCGAAGACCGCGGCCACGATCGTGGTCCCGTGCGGGGCCTCCACCACCGATCCCTCGGGGAGCCCGATGCGGCCGGGAACCAGGTCCGGCTTGTGCTCGGCGAGGAAGTCGAGGAACGAGGAGGACCCCGGGGTCAGGAAGGCAGCCGGTAGACGCCCGGTGCCACGAGTGTTGGCTTCCACACGATTCCTTCCAGGTAGCTTGAAGCGCGCAATGCCCGCACCCTACCCGCCGACGATCACTGTCCACGCGTGGAGGGGCCGGTGCCGGGCGGCCGGGCGGACGTTGCCACCCGACCGCCCGGGACGGTCGCGACCGTGAATTCCCGAATACCGGGGACGGGCTATTGCCCACCCTTTTGCACAAAGCCGCGCACGAAATCCTCCGCGTTCGACTCCAGGACCTCGTCGATTTCGTCCAGTACCGCGTCGACGTCGTCGCCCAGCTTTTCCTGGCGCTCCTTGAGGTCATCGGAATTCTGCGTTTCCGCGACCTGCTCCTCGACCTCCTCGGAGGAGCGGTTTGCCCGCTGCTGGCCGCCGCCGGTGTCCTTGCTCGCCATTTCCCTCACCCCGCTCGAATCGTCTGGCACGGTTTGGTCGGTCGGTCGTTGCCCGTTGGCACCGACCCTATACACAAGGTGCGACTGCCGCTCCCGGTTTGCCGGTGGCGCTTCCTGTCCAACACCCGCCGCCACCCCGGATGATTCCCATTCGGCGGACGTTCACCCGTGGTGATCGAAAAGTTACCCGCCGGCCAGCACGCGCAACAGGTCCTCCGCCGTGCGGCAGCGGTCCAGCAGCTCCTTGACGTGGTTCCGGGTGCCGCGCAGCGGCTCCAGTGTGGGCACCCGCTGCAACGAGTCCCGGCCCGGCAGGTCGAAGATCACCGAGTCCCAGGAGGCCGCCGCGACGTGCTCCGCGTACTGCTCCAGGCAGCGGCCGCGGAAGTACGCCCTGGTGTCCTCCGGCGGCTTGGTGACGGCCCGCTCGACCTCCTCCTCGCTCAGCAGCCGCTCGAACCGGCCGCGGGCCACCAGGCGGTTGTAGAGGCCCTTCTCGGCCCGTACGTCGCTGTACTGGAGGTCGACCAGGTGCAGCCGCGGGTTCTCCCACTCCAGGGCGTCCCGGCTGCGGTAGCCCTCCAGGATCTCCCGCTTGGCGATCCAGTCCAGCTGCCTGGAGAGCGACATGGGGTCGCGCTCCAACCGCCCGAGGACGTCCTCCCAGCGCGCGAGCACGTCCACGGTCTGGTCGTCGGCGTCGGTGCCGAAGCGGTCCTCCACGTACTTGCGGGCCAGTTCGAAGTACTCCAGCTGGAGCTGGACGGCGGTGAGCTTGCGCCCGTTGCGCAGGGTGATCAGGTGCTTGAGGGTCGGGTCGTGGGAGACCCGGTGCAGGGTGCGCACCGGCTGGTCGACGGCGAGGTCGGAGGCGATGAAGGAGTCCTCGATCATCGACAGGACCAGCGAGGTGGTGCCCAGCTTGAGGTAGGTGGAGATCTCGGAGAGGTTGGCGTCCCCGATGATCACGTGCAGCCGGCGGTACTTCTCGGCGTCGGCGTGCGGTTCGTCCCGGGTGTTGATGATCGGCCGCTTGAGGGTGGTCTCCAGGCCGACCTCGACCTCGAAGTAGTCCGCGCGCTGGCTGATCTGGAAGCCGTGCGCCGAGCCGTCCTGGCCGATGCCGACCCGGCCGGCGCCGGTGACCACCTGGCGGGAGACGAAGAACGGGGTGAGGTGGCGGACGATGTCGGCGAACGGTGTCGCCCGCTTCATCAGGTAGTTCTCGTGGGTGCCGTAGGAGGCGCCCTTGTTGTCGGTGTTGTTCTTGTACAGGTGGATGTTCTGCCCGTTGGGCAGTTCCAGCGCGCGCTGCGCGGCGGCCGCCATGATCCGCTCGCCGGCCTTGTCCCAGAGGACGGCGTCGCGCGGGTTGGTCACCTCGGGCGAGCTGTACTCGGGGTGCGCGTGGTCCACGTAGAACCGGGCCCCGTTGGTCAGAATGACGTTGGCGAGGCCGATGTCCTCGTCGGTCAGCTGACTCGCGTCCGCCACCTCCCGCGCGAGGTCGAAGCCCCGCGCGTCGCGCAGCGGGTTCTCCTCCTCGAAGTCCCAGCGGGCCCGCCGCGCCCGGTGCATCGCCGCCGCGTAGGCGTTGACGATCTGGGACGAGGTGAGCATGGCGTTGGCGTTGGGGTGCCCGGGCACGGAGATCCCGTACTCGGTCTCGATGCCCATCACGCGCCGTACGGTCATGCGGCCCTCCTTGCCCGGTGCCCCGCCCCCTACGGGCGGAACACGCTGACGTACCGCTGAACAACACCGACGCCGGCGGTCTGCCCGCGGACGGTGGGTCGAGCCTAGAACCCGGCGCCGACCGGCGGGCCCCGAGACGCGCCGTCCGGCTGCGGGGCCGCGAGGCGCCACAGCCGGACGGGGTGCGTACAGCTCCGGGGACCGCTGCCGGCCCGGACAACCGCGTGCTTACAGGTACTGCCCCGTGTTGGCGACAGTGTCGATCGAGCGGCCGGACTCGGCGCCCTGCTTGCCGGTGACCAGCGTGCGGATGAAGACGATCCGCTCGCCCTTCTTGCCGGAGATGCGGGCCCAGTCGTCCGGGTTGGTGGTGTTGGGCAGGTCCTCGTTCTCCTTGAACTCGTCCACGCAGGCGGCGAGCAGGTGGGAGACACGCAGACCGCGCTGACCGTGGTCGAGGAAGTCCTTGATGGCCATCTTCTTCGCGCGGTCGACGATGTTCTGGATCATGGCGCCGGAGTTGAAGTCCTTGAAGAACAGGACCTCCTTGTCACCGTTGGCGTAGGTGACCTCCAGGAAGCGGTTCTCCTCGGTCTCGGAGTACATCCGCTCCACGACCGACTGGATCATCGCCGCCACCGTGGCCTCGACGGAGCCGTCGTGCTCCTTGAGGTCGTCCGGGTGGAACGGCAGCGAGTCCCTGAGGTACTTGGAGAAGATGTCCTTCGCGGCCTCGGCGTCCGGGCGCTCGATCTTGATCTTGACGTCCAGGCGGCCGGGCCGCAGGATCGCCGGGTCGATCATGTCCTCGCGGTTCGAGGCGCCGATGACGATGACGTTCTCGAGCCCCTCCACGCCGTCGATCTCGGCGAGCAGCTGCGGGACGATGGTGTTCTCCACGTCCGAGCTGACACCGGAACCGCGGGTGCGGAACAGCGACTCCATCTCGTCGAAGAAGACGATGACGGGCGTGCCCTCGCCCGCCTTCTCCCGGGCCCGCTGGAAGACCAGGCGGATCTGCCGCTCGGTCTCGCCCACGTACTTGTTGAGCAGCTCCGGGCCCTTGATGTTGAGGAAGTAGCTCTTCCCCTGCGGGCGGCCGGTGACCTCGGCGACCTTCTTGGCCAGCGAGTTGGCGACCGCCTTGGCGATCAGCGTCTTGCCGCAGCCGGGCGGACCGTAGAGCAGCACGCCCTTGGGCGGGCGCAGCTCGAACTCCTTGAAGAGGTCGGCGTGCAGGTACGGCAGCTCGACCGCGTCGCGGATCTGCTCGATCTGGTTGGCCAGGCCGCCGATCTGGCGGTAGTCGATGTCCGGGACCTCTTCGAGGACCAGCTCCTCGACCTCGGACTTCGGCACCACCTCGTACACGTAGCCGGAGCGCGGCTCCAGCAGCAGGGCGTCCCCCGCCCGGACGGTGAGCTCGCGCAGCGGCTCGGCGAGGCGCACCACGCGCTCCTCGTCGGTGTGGCCGATGACCAGGGCGCGCTCGCCGTCCTCCAGGAGCTCCTTGAGGGTGACGATCTCGCCGATGCGCTCGAAGGCCATCGCGTCCACGATGTTGAGGGCCTCGTTGAGCATCACTTCCTGGCCGCGCCGAAGTTCGTCGAGGGCGACGTTCGGGCTGACGTTCACGCGGAGCTTGCGACCGCCGGTGAAGATGTCGGCGGTACCGTCCTCGTTCGCCGCGAGGAAGGTGCCGAAACCGGCCGGGGGCTGTGCCAGCCGGTCCACTTCCTCCTTGAGGGCCACGATCTGGTCGCGGGCCTCGCGCAGGGTGGAGGCGAGTCGTTCGTTCTGGGCGGTCACGCCGGCCAGGTTGGTCTGGAGCTCGACGATCCGCTCTTCGAGGATTCTCGAATTGCGCGGCGAGTCGGCGAGCTTGCGGCGCAGTACGGCGATTTCCTGCTCAAGGTACGAGACCTGAGCGGCCTCGTCGGAACCACGAGCGGGCCTGCCGGTGCTGCGGTTGTAGTCGTCATCGTGGGCTGCCACGGTCCTCACCTCCTCCGGGGAGCTGGACGCTTCCAGACCCTACCTGGGACCAGGGGTCCGTAAACCCCTAGATCAAGAAAGATGGAACGGGCGTGTCCGATCTTCGCCCCAGCGTGCTTCCCCTCTGCTAAGGGGATACCCACCGCGCACCACCCAAAGCGGACCAGATGTATCGTCGAGCGAAGTGATATCCGATCGCGACCACGGTGGTTGGGTCCGATCGTTGTACGAATGGCGGGATTGCTCCAGGAATAGGGGCGACCCGGGACAGAAACGGCAGGGGACCATGTCGGTGACCGAGCAGACCGCGGCGGCGACCGAGGAGCTGGAGGTGTGGATCGACCAGGATCTGTGCACCGGCGACGGCATCTGCGCCCAGTACGCGCCCGAGGTCTTCGAGCTGGACATCGACGGACTCGCGTACGTGAAGGGCCCGGACGACGAGTTGCGCCAGCAGCCCGGGGAGACCGCCCCGGTGCCGCTGACGCTCCTTCAGGACGTGGTGGACTCGGCGAAGGAGTGCCCCGGCGACTGCATCCACGTGCGCCGGGTCGCCGACCGGGTCGAGGTCTACGGGCCGGACGCCGAGTAGCGCCTACGCCGAGCCGGCCGGGGCGGCGGTCTGGGAACGTTCCCAGCCGCCGCCCCCGCGCGTCCAGGTGAGGTCGAGTGAGACGTCGGGGCGGAAGCGCGGCACGTCGTCGCTCGAATACCCCTGCGCGCGACCGGTGATGGCGCCGTCGGAGCGCACCGCGAGCCGACTCAGGGTGAGGTTCTCGCGTTCGGTCAGCAGGGTGGCGACCACCACCGGGCGCCGGTCCGGGCCGAAGCCGAGCAGGAAGACGGAGTCCGGCGGGGTGCCGGTGTCGGTGGCGCAGTGCGCGGCGACGACCGTACCGGGGTGTCCGTCGCCCAGTTCGGCGGGCACGCTGAGCACCGTCTTGACCGGGAAGGGGCCGCAGTCCATGGGCAGTTGGGCCGCGGCCGGGTCGGGGGCGGCGGCCGCGGCGAGGGCCCTGGGGGCGCCTCCGGCGGCCAGCGGGGTGCCGGAGGCCGGGGAGGCGGCGAGCGCGGCGGTCACCACCGCGCCACATCCGGCCAGGGCAACGGCCCAGTGCCAGGGGGCGGTTCGCGCGCGGGCGGGCCCGGTGCGGCCCCGCGGTGTCTGCTGTCCAGCCGTCGCCGTCGTCGTCCCGACCGCGGTCTCCACCAGGCGTCCCCTCCAGAGCTCCAGGAGCTGGTCTGCGTGAGCGAGCATCGTCCCACACCGTGTCCGTGCGCCGACGGCCGGGGAGCCGGAGGGCGGGCCGGCCGCGAAAGGAAGGGGTGGGGCGAGCTCGACGCTCGCACCACCCCTTCTTCAGGTAAGGGCTCAGCCCAGGTCGGGCTGCTCGGCCTCGGGGTCGCGGGCGGCCTTGCGGGCCGCGGCGCGCTCCTGGAGGCTCGGCTCGGGCGCCCCGCTGTCGTAGTCCTCGCCGTAGGCGCCCTTGGCCGGGCGACGGCGGCGCAGCGGCGGCTCGACGCCGTCCGCCAGGCGGCGGGCGGTGAGCAGGAAGCCGGTGTGGCCGATCATCCGGTGGTCCGGGCGGACGGCCAGGCCCTCCAGGTGCCAGGTGCGGACCATGGTCTCCCAGGCCTGCGGCTCGGTGAAGGTGCCGTGCTCGCGCAGCGCCTCGACGGTCTTGGACATCTGCGTCGTGGTGGCCACGTAGCAGCAGATGAGGCCGCCGGGGACGAGTGCCTTGGAGGCGGTGTCCAGGCACTCCCAGGGAGCCAGCATGTCGAGGATGACGCGGTCGACGTCGGTCTCGACCAGGTTGTCCTGGAGGTCGCCGACGGTCAGCTTCCACGCCGGGTGGGGGCCGCCGAAGTAGCGCTCGACGTTGCCCCGGGCGATGTCCGCGAAGTCCTGTCGGCGCTCGTAGGAGGCCAGCATGCCCTGCTCGCCGACGGCGCGCAGCAGGTAGGTGCTGAGCGCCCCGGAGCCGACACCCGCCTCGACCACGCGGGCGCCCGCGAAGATGTCGGCCATCGCCAGGATCTGCCCCGCGTCCTTGGGGTAGATCACGGCGGCGCCGCGCGGCATGGAGAGGACGTAGTCGGGGAGCAGGGGGCGCAGCGCGAGGTACGGGACGTTCCCCGTGGTGCGCACGACCGTGCCTTCGGGGGCGCCGATCAGCTCGTCGTGGGGGAACGCACCCTTGTGGGTGTGGAACTGGTTCCCGGCCTGGAGCGTGAACGTGTAGTGGCGACCCTTGGGGTCGGTCAGCTGGACCTGGTCCCCGACCTGGAAGGGCCCGCGTCGGCGGGCGGCACCGGTCGGTTCGGACATGCGGCCAATCCTAAGGGAAGCGGGCCGCCCCGCCTCACCAGCCCTGGTCACCTGCCCGAGACGGCGGCGGTGAGGCGCTGCTCGATGTCGGTGAGCGCGGCCACGCCGTACACCCGGCCGTCCGCCTCGACCACCAGGTACTCCCCCGCCGGCGTGGCCTGGACGGCCCGCAGCAGGTCCTCGCCGCGCAGGTCGGCGTCCAGCCGCAGCCCGGGTTCGAGGTCGCGGGCGAGCGGGCCGACGGCCACCCAGGGGCGGCGGTGCTCCGGTACGGCGCGTACCGCGGACTCCCGGACGATGGCGATCGGCTCGCCCCGGCCGTCCACCACCACGACCGCGCCGGCCTCGGCCTCGCGGGCCCGGCGCATGGCCTCGCCGAGCGGGGTGTCGGCGGTGACCTCGACGATGCGGCGGGCGAGGTCGCGCAGCCGCAGTTCGGGCAGCGCCTCCTTGAGCCGGGCGTTGCGCAGGCTGCCGGTGGCGCCGTTCCAGATGATCGCGGCCAGTACGGCGGCCAGCACCGCGTCGACCAGGGTGTCGGTGGTGGTGCGCTCGCCGCCGCGGGAGGCGCTGACCAGCGGCAGGCCGATCAGCACCACCAGGGCCAGCGCCCGGCCGATCCAGGCGGCGGCCACCGTGCCGGTCATCGCCCTGCCGGTGAGGGCCCAGACCACGGCGCGCAGCATCCGGCCGCCGTCCAGCGGCAGGCCGGGCAGCAGGTTGAAGGCTGCGACCACCAGGTTGGAGACCATCAGGCCGGTCAGCAGCACTCCGGGCACGCTGGACAGATCGACGGCGCGCAGCGCGAGGTAGAAGACCCCGCCGAGCACCAGGGAGAGCAGCGGGCCGACGAAGGCGAGCCAGAACTCGCGCCAGGGACTCTCGGCCTCGTTCTCGATCTCGGAGACGCCGCCGAAGAACTGCAGCTGGATCCGACGGACCCCGAGCTTGTAGCGCAGCGCGACCAGGGTGTGGGCGAGTTCGTGGACCAGGACGGAGGCGTAGAAGGCGACCGCGAAGAAGAAGGCCAGCAGGTAGCGCACGCCGCTGCCGAGTTCGGGAAGGACGTCCGCGAGCTGTCCGCCGAACAGCCAGGTGATCAGGGCGGCGATGACGAACCAGGACGGGGTGACGTAGATGGGCACGCCGAAGGGGCGCCCCATCAGGAGGCCGCCGCCGCGCTCCGGGGGCGGCCCGGTGGGGCGCCCGCCGTCCTGCGGTGGCTGGTCGGAGGTCTGCTGCCCCCTGGTGTCGCTCACCGTGATCCCTTCGGTCGTCCGCCCGTCGTGCCCCCGGTGCGCCCACGCTACGTGATCGCGGCCACTTGGTGCCGCGCGCCCCTCTGTCGGGCTTCATACCCACCGGCGCGGTCCCGGACCGGGCCGGCGCCGGCCCCAGGAACACCGGCGCCCCGGGCGGTGCGGCAGCACGGTGGCAGCGGGATGACAGCGAAGGGCAATAGGGTCGTAGCCATGCAGCAGACCGACACCAGCAGTGCCGCCGGGACTCCGGCGCGCCCGGCGGCGCCCCCGACCGGGCTGTCCCCGTCCCGCGCGGGGGACTTCCTCACCTGTCCCCTGCTGTACCGGCTGCGGGTGATCGACCGGCTGCCCGAGCCGCCGAGCTCGGCGGCGACCCGGGGCACGCTGGTGCACGCGGTGCTGGAGCGGCTGTTCGACAGCCCTGCGGCCGAGCGGACGCCGGAGCGGGCGCTGGGCCTGCTGCGGCCGCAGTGGGAGCGGCTGCTGGGCGAGCGCCCGGAGCTGGGTTCGCTGTTCCCCGACGACCCGGACGGCGCGGCGCTGACGCGTTGGCTGGCGGACGCCGAGAAGCTGGTCGGCCAGTGGTTCCGGCTGGAGGACCCGACCCGGCTGCACCCGGTGGAGCGGGAGCTGTACGTGGAGACGGCCCTGGAGTCGGGGCTGCTGCTGCGCGGCTACATCGACCGGGTGGACGTCGCGCCCACCGGTGAGGTCCGGCTGGTGGACTACAAGACCGGCCGGGCGCCCTCGCGGGACTTCGAGGGCAAGGCGATGTTCCAGATGAAGTTCTACGCGCTGGTGGTGTGGCGCTGGAAGGGCGTGATCCCCAAGCGCCTCCAGCTGGTCTACCTCGGTGGGGGCGGGGACGTGGTCAGCTACGACCCGGACGAGGCCGATCTGCTCGCCGTGGAGCGCAAGCTGCAGGCGCTGTGGGAGCGGATCAGCCACGCGGTGGCCACCGGGGACTTCCCGGCCACCCGCAACCGGCTGTGCGACTGGTGCGACCACCAGGCCAGCTGCCCGGAGTTCGGCGGCACCCCGCCGCCGTACCCGCTGCCCGTGCCGGCACAAGCCCGTACGTCGGATGAGAGCGATCCCACGGGGGATCCGATGAGCAAGGAGTCCTAGTGACGATCCGAGTGCTGCTGGTCGACGACCAGCCGCTGCTGCGCACCGGTTTCCGGATGATCCTGGAGGCCGAGTCCGACCTGGTGGTGGTCGGTGAGGCCGGCGACGGTCAGCAGGCGTTGGACCAGGTGCGGGCGCTGCAGCCCGACGTGGTGCTGATGGACATCCGGATGCCGCGGATGGACGGCGTCGAGGCGACCCGCCGGATCGCCGGCCCGGGGCGGGACGGCCCGGCCAAGGTGCTGGTGCTGACCACCTTCGACCTGGACGAGTACGTGGTGGAGGCGCTGCGCGCGGGCGCCAGCGGCTTCCTGCTGAAGGACGTCCCGGCGGAGGAGCTGGTGCAGGCGATCCGGGTGGTCGCGGACGGCGCGGCGATGCTGGCGCCGAGCATCACCCGCCGGCTGCTGGACATGTACGCCACCAAGCTGCCCTCGGGCGAGGAGACGCCGCCGCAGGCGCTGAGCGCGCTGACCGAGCGGGAGTTGGAGGTGCTGAAGCTGGTGGCGCGCGGGCTGTCGAACGCGGAGATCGCGGCCGAGCTGTTCGTCAGCGAGACGACCGTGAAGACCCACGTCGGCCACGTGCTGACGAAGCTCCAGCTGCGCGACCGGGTGCAGGCGGCGGTGTACGCCTACGAGAGCGGGCTGGTGCGGCCGGGCACGCTGTGACCGGCCCCTGCAACGGACCGCAGCGGCAAGGAGAAACGTGACGGCGGCCCGCCCGCTTCCCCCCATCGGTGCGGGGGAAGCGGGCGGGCCGCCGTCCGTGCCGGACTACTTGTTGTTGCGGCTGATCTCCCAGAAGCGGAAGAAGCCGGTGGTGTCGACGGTGGACTCGACGCCGGTGACGTACGAACGGGCCGCGTAGAAGGCCTTGTTCTGGTACAGCGGGATCAGCGGCACGTTGTCGGCGACGATCTGCTGGAGCTGCGCGTAGCCGGCCGAGGCGGCGCTGCGGTCAGCCTGCTTGAGGCCGTCCGGGATCAGCTTCTGGCTGATCTTCGGGTCGTCCCACCCGGTGTGGAAGACACCGCCGTCGACCAGCAGCGGGGAGATGTAGTTGTCCGGGTCCGGGTAGTCGGCGAACCAGCCGATGACGTACGCCTGGTACTTGCCCTCGGTCCAGCCCTTCTTGTACGCGGTCCAGTCGGCTTCCTGCTGGACCGTCACCTGGAACAGGCCGCCGGTCTCCAGCTGCTTCTTGATCGTGTCGGCCTCGAGGCTGCCGACCCGGGAGCGGGACCAGGTGAGGGTGAGCTTGACCGGGGTCTGGACCTTGTTGTCGGTCAGGGCCTTCTTGGCCTTGGCGACGTCCTGGTCGCCCCAGCGGTCGAAGAAGGAGGTGGTGTGGCCGGTGACGCCGGCCGGGACCAGGGCGTACAGCGGCTGGACGGTGCGGGCGAAGACGTCGCGGGCGAGCGCCTTGCGGTCGAGCAGCGCGGCGGCGGCCTGGCGGACGCCGACGTTGCTCAGGACCGGGTCCTTGGTGTTGAAGGCCAGCGAGTGGGTGTCGTTGCTGTCGCCCTCGACCACCTGGAGGTCGGTCTTGCCGCTCTGCTGGTCGGAGCGGATCTGGGCGGCGGTGTTCGGCTCCAGGCTGTTGTCGGTGAGGTCGACGTCGCCCTTGTCCAGCGCGGCCTTGAGGTCCGGGGCCTTGTCGTAGTACTTGACGGTGAACTTGTCGTTCAGCGGCTTGGCGTCGCCGGTGTACTTGTCGTTGGGCACCAGCACGACCTTGCCCAGCTGCTTGGCGTTGTCGCCGGCCATGTCCTCGAACGAGTCGAAGCGGTACGGGCCGGAGCCGACCAGCTTGTCGTTGGGGAGGACCTTGTCGGCCGGGAAGACCTGGTGGTCGACGATGGCGCCGGCCGGCCCGGCCAGCTTGGCCGGCAGGGTGGCGTCGGGGGTCGCCAGGTGGAAGACCACCTCGTTGTCGCCCTTGGCCTCGACGCTCTTGATCGAGGCGAGCAGGCCCGCCGGACCGCTCGGGTCGTTGATCTTCTTCGTCCGCTGGATCGAGAACACCACGTCCTCGGCGGTCAGCGGGTGGCCGTTGGAGAACTTCAGGCCGGGCCGCAGGGTGCAGTGGTACTCGCTGGCCTCGCCGCCGGAGAAGTCGCAGGACTGCGCGGCGTCCGGGGTGGGCGTGCTGGCGGCGGCCGGGAAGGTCAGCAGCGACTGGAAGGTGTTGCGCAGCAGGAGCCAGGCGCCGGAGTCGTAGGCGGCCGCCGGGTCCAGCGTGCTGGTCAGCTGGGAGGTTCCCATGGTGATCGACTTGCCGCCGCTGTCCCCCTTGACGGCGTCGGTGACCGATCCGCACCCGGCCACCGTCACGGCGACCAGACCGGCACAGCCGAGTACTGCCAGGCGTTCAGCTGAAGTCTTCACGGGAGCGTCCTTCGGGGGTGTCACGAACCCGAGTAGCGTGCCATATCGAACACGCACGACCGATACCCGTGCAGATGACGTTTGGGACACGGCGGTTGGGGGCATCACGGCGTGCCCGACGAGTTGTCAGCCAATGCCCGTTTTCTCCCCGATCAACCCTCCGCAGATGCCGGGCGGGGCTGTCTACCGGCCGGTAGGGACGAGGCGCAATGAGATGACAATCACATCCAGCGCTCGTCGCTCCGTTTGCCCCGGCTACACCCGCGAGGCGACCAGCGAGCGCAGCAGTTCGAGATCGACCTGCTCCAGCGAGGGGACCACCAGCCGCCCGGGCGCCGCCTCGATCGGCGCCACCGAGGGCACCGCGATCACCGGGCAGCCGGCCGCCTCGCCCGCGCGCACCCCGGTCGGGGTGTCCTCGACGACCACGCAGCGGGCCGGCTCCGCGCCCAGCCGCAGGGCCGCCGCCAGGTACGGGTCCGGGAACGGCTTGGTGCGCGGCACCTCGTCCCCGGCGATCGTGAAGGCGAAGCGCTCGGCGCCCAGCGAGCGCAGCACGATGTCGATCACGTGCCGGTGCGAGGCGGACACCAGCGCGGCCGGGACGCCGTGCGCGGCGAGGGTGTTCAGCAGCCGCTCGGCGCCCGGCATCAGCGGCACGCCGCCGGCCAGCAGGTCGACGAAGCGCTGGTTGACCAGCACGCCCAGGTCGGCCGGGGCGATGTCCACCCCGGTGCGGGCGACCAGGTAGTCCATCACCCGGGTCATCGGGCCGCCGACCACGTGCGCCCGGTCCTGCTCGTCCAGCTGGTGGCCCAGCTCGGCGAAGAGCGTGACCTCGGCCTGCCACCAGAAGTCCTCGGTGTCCACCAGCGTCCCGTCCATGTCCAGCAGCACCGCCTGGAGGCCGCGGTCGTTCCCGTGGTCGAGCGTCAGGGCGGTGGTGGAGCTGGTCGTCATGGCGAGTCCTTCCGGCAGTACCCCGCGGCACGTCCTCGGACGCCCTCGGGGATGGCACGGGCCGGCCCGCTGGTGAGCGGACCGGCCCGTTCAGGATCATCCAGAATACGCCCGCTTCGCCCGGAAAGAGCGAACCGAGAAGGGCGTGGGGGTTACCGGGCGTTGAAGTACTTCGCCTCCGGGTGGTGGATCACGATCGCGTCGGTGGACTGCTCCGGGTGCAGCTGGAACTCCTCGGAGAGCACCACGCCGATCCGCTCGGGCTTCAGCAGCTCGGCGATCTTGGCGCGGTCCTCCAGCTCGGGGCAGGCCCCGTAACCGAGCGAGAAGCGGGCGCCCCGGTACTTGAGCGCGAACATGTCCTTGACGTCCTGCGGGTCCTCGCCGGAGAAGCCCAGCTCGTAGCGGACCCGGGCGTGCCAGAACTCGGCGAGCGCCTCGGCCAGCTGCACCGAGAGGCCGTGCAGCTCCAGGTAGTCGCGGTAGGAGTTCCCGGCGAACAGCTCGTTGGCCGCCTCCGAGATCCGGTTGCCCATGGTGACCACCTGGAGGCCGACCACGTCCCGCTCCCCGGTCTCCTCCGGGCGGAAGAAGTCCGCCAGGCAGAGCCGACGGCCGCGGCGCTGGCGGGGGAAGGTGAAGCGGGTCCGCTCGGTGCCGTCCTCGTGGAAGACGATCAGGTCGTCGCCCTTGGAATTGGCCGGGTAGTAGCCGTAGACCACGGCCGCCTCCAGCCAGCCCTCGGTCTGGAGCCGGTCCAGCCAGGCCCGCAGTCGCGGCCGGCCCTCGGTCTCCACCAGCTCCTCGTAGGACGGGCCGTCGCCGCCCCGCGCGGCCTTCAGGCCCCACTGGCCCTTGAACAGCGCGTCCTCGTCCAGCCAGGAGGCGTAGTCGGCGAACGGGATGCCCTTGACGATCCGGTCGCCCCAGAACGGCGGGGTGGGCAGCGCGTTGTCCAGCGTGACGTCGGAGCGGATCTGGCCGAGGTTGACCTCGGGCTCCGGCTCCTCCACCTCGACCCGGGCGTGCCGGCGCTGCTTGAGCTCCGGGAGGGTCGCGCCGGGCACGCCGCGCTTGACCGCGATCAGCGCGTCCATCAGCCGCAGGCCCTCGAAGGCGTCCCGGGCGTAGCGGACCTCGCCCTCGTAGATCTCGTGCAGGTCCTGCTCGACGTAGGCGCGGGTCAGGGCGGCACCGCCGAGGATCACCGGGTAGCTCGCGGCCAGCTTGCGCTGGTTCAGCTCCTCCAGGTTCTCCTTCATGATCACGGTGGACTTCACCAGCAGGCCGGACATGCCGATCACGTCCGCGTTGTGCTCCTGGGCGGCGTCCAGGATCGCCGAGACCGGCTGCTTGATGCCCAGGTTGACGACGTTGTAGCCGTTGTTGGACAGGATGATGTCGACCAGGTTCTTGCCGATGTCGTGGACGTCGCCCTTGACGGTGGCCAGCACGATGGTGCCCTTGCCCTCGCTGTCGGACTTCTCCATGTGCGGTTCCAGGTGGGCCACCGCGGTCTTCATCACCTCGGCGGACTGGAGCACGAACGGCAGCTGCATCTGGCCGGAGCCGAAGAGCTCGCCGACCACCTTCATGCCGGACAGCAGGGTGTCGTTGATGATCTCCAGCGCCGGGCGCTCGGCCAGCGCCTCGTCCAGGTCGGCCTCCAGGCCGCCCCGCTCGCCGTCGATGATCCGGCGCTGCAGCCGCTCCTCCAGCGGGAGCGCGGCCAGCTCCTGCGCCTTGGAGGCCTTGACCGAGGCGGTGGAGACGTTCTCGAACAGCTCCAGCAGGCGCTGCAGCGGGTCGTAGCCGTCCCGGCGGCGGTCGTGGACCAGGTCGAGGGCGGCCTCGCGCTGGTCCTCCGGGATCCGGGAGATCGGCAGGATCTTGGAGGCGTGCACGATCGCCGAGTCCAGGCCGGCCTCCACGCACTCGTGCAGGAAGACCGAGTTGAGCACCACCCGGGCGGCCGGGTTGAGGCCGAAGGAGATGTTCGACAGCCCGAGGGTGGTCTGCACCTCGGGGTGGCGGCGCTTGAGCTCGCGGATCGCCTCGATGGTCTCGATGCCGTCCCGGCGGGACTCCTCCTGGCCGGTGGCCAGGGTGAAGGTGAGGCAGTCGACCAGGATCGAGCCCTCGTCGATGCCGTAGTCGGTGGTCAGCTCGGCGATCAGCCGCTCGGCGATCTCCACCTTCTTCTCGGCGGTACGGGCCTGGCCCTGCTCGTCGATGGTCAGCGCGATCAGGCCGGCGCCGTGCTCGCGGGCCAGCGAGGCGATCCTGCCGAAGCGCGAGTCGGGGGCGTTGCCGTCCTCGTAGTTGACCGAGTTCAGCACCGCGCGGCCGCCGAGCGCCTCCAGGCCGGCCTGCAGCACGGGCGGCTCGGTGGAGTCCAGCACGATCGGCAGGGTGGAGGCGGTGGCCAGCCGGCCGGCGATCTCCTTCATGTCGGCGACGCCGTCGCGGCCGACGTAGTCCACGCAGAGATCCAGCAGGTGCGAGCCGTCCCGGATCTGGTCCCGGGCGATCTCCACGCAGGCCTGCCAGTCGCCGGCCAGCATCGACTCGCGGAACTTCTTCGAGCCGTTGGCGTTGGTGCGCTCGCCGATCGCCAGGTACGAGGTGTCCTGGCGGAACGGCACCGCCTGGTAGAGCGAGGCCGCCGAGGGCTCCGGCTGCGGCTCGCGCCGGGCGATCGGACGGCCCTGGACCTTCTCCACCACCTGGCGCAGGTGCTCGGGGGTGGTGCCGCAGCAGCCGCCGACCAGCGAGAGGCCGTACTCGCGGGTGAACACGTCGTGCGCCTCGGCCAGTTCGGCCGGGGAGAGCGGATAGTGGGCGCCGTCCTTGCCGAGCACCGGCAGGCCCGCGTTCGGCATGCAGGACAGGCCGATCCTGGCGTTCTTGGCCAGGTAGCGCAGGTGCTCGCTCATCTCGGCCGGGCCGGTGGCGCAGTTGAGGCCGATGTAGTCGACGCCGAGCGGCTCCAGCGCGGTGAGCGCGGCGCCGATCTCGGAGCCGAGCAGCATGGTGCCGGTGGTCTCCACCGTCACCTGCACCAGCACCGGGAGGTCCAGCCCGGCCTCGGCCAGGGCGCGCTTGGAGCCGAGGATCGCGGCCTTGGTCTGCAGCAGGTCCTGGCTGGTCTCCACCAGCAGCGCGTCAGCGCCGCCGGCGATCAGGCCGGCCGCGTTCTGCTGGAAGCCGTCGCGCAGCGCCTGGTACGGGGCGTGGCCGAGGGTCGGCAGCTTGGTGCCGGGGCCGATCGAGCCGAGCACCCAGCGGGTACGGCCGTCGGCGGCGTGGGCGTCGGCCACCTCGCGGGCGATCCGGGCGCCCGCCTCGGACAGCTCGAAGATCCGCTCGGAGATGTCGTACTCGCCCAGCGCGGCGAAGTTGGCGCCGAAGGTGTTGGTCTCGACGCAGTCCACGCCCACCGCGAAGTAGGCCTCGTGGACGGAGCGGACGATGTCGGGCCGGGTGATGTTGAGGACCTCGTTGCAGCCTTCGAGGTTCTGGAAGTCCTCCAGCGTCGGGTCCTGCGCCTGGAGCATGGTGCCCATCGCACCGTCGGCGACCACCACCCGGGTGGCAAGCGCGTCGCGCAGCGCGTTCGCGCGGCTCTGCTGAGTGATGGACGGATCGGCTGCAGTGGCCATGGGGCGTCTCCCTGTGCGACGGCTGTCGGCTTTGCGGACCCGCTTGCTCGGGCCCGCACGTCGCCAGGGTATCCGGCCCGCGGCCCGTCCCGCGGGCCCATTCCGTATCCTGAGCGTTCGACCGCAGGGGGGAGCAACCGCGTGGCCCAGATCCGGACCTCCGCGCGGCGCACGGGTCGGGCCGTGACGGCCCCGTTCCGGGCGCTGCGGCAGCGTTGGAGAGGCTGGTCGTGGTGGCGCCGGGCGCTGCTGGCCCTGGGGCTGGCGGCGGCCGTGCCGCTCGCCGCGCTGGGCTCGGCGTTCGTCACGTTCCGACTGCACTACACGGGCGAGCCCGCCGCCGAGGCCCGCACCCGGGGCCGGGACGCCGTCTGGCTCGGCCACGCCTGGGTGGACGGCCGCAAGACCGACGCGGACGTGGCGGCGCTGGCCCGGCAGCTGGCCGGCACCGGCGTGCGCGACCTCTACGTCCACACCGGCCCGCTGGAGCACGACGGCTCGCTGCCGGCGTCCGTCCACCCACGGGCCCGCTGGTTCACCGAGGCCGCCCACCGGGCGCTGCCGGGGGTCCGGGTGCAGGGCTGGCTGGGCGACGAGGTCAAGCCGGAGAAGGACGCCCTGGACCTGGACGACGCACCCACCCGGGACCGGATCACCGCCTCCGCCCGCCAGGTGCTGGACCAGGGCTTCGACGGCGTGCACTTCGACATGGAGCCGATCCACCCCGGCACGGCCGGCTGGCTCGCCCTGCTGGACGAGGTGCGCCCGGTGACGGCCGCGCGCGGCGCCACGCTGTCGGTGGCCGCCCCGCAGATCGACCCGGTTCCCGGCCTGCACACCGCCGGCATCCTGCTCACCGACCACGGCAAGTGGTGGGACCAGACGTACTTCCGCGAGACCGCCCGCCGGGTCGACCAGATCGCGGTGATGGCCTACGACACCTCGATGCCGACCGAGCCGCTGTTCGGCGGCTACGTCGCCCAGCAGACCGAGCTGGCGCTGCGGGCCACCCCGCCGCAGGTCGACCTGCTGATCGGCCTGCCGTTCTTCCGGGAGGACAAGTGGGGCCACTGGGGCGACGCGGAGACCGTCCCGGCGGCCGTCCGGGGCGTCCGGCTGGGCCTCGGCCGCCAGGACCTGGGACGGGCGAACTTCGGCGTCGCGCTGTACGTGGACTTCGCCGCGACGCCGGAGAACTGGGCGGCGTACCGGCGCGGCTGGGTCGACCCGGGCCAGCCCGTTCAGGCCGCCATGCGGTGGGCGAGGGCGCCCAGGTAGCGGTGGACGGTGGCGTCCTCCCCGGTCAGGTAGTGCGAGACGGCCCGGTACAGCGGTTTGCGGACCTCGCCGCGCTCGGTGACGGTCAGCGAGCAGCCGGGCCCGGCCGGGGTGAGCTGGTACGTCCAGGTGCCGCCGTAGGGCAGGTCCGGGTCGGCGATGCCGGTCACCAGGCGGTGCGGGGCCTCGCTGGCCACCACCTCGTAGGTGGTGTGCCCGTGCCGGTCGTACTCGCGCCAGCGCGGACGGCCGCCGACCCCGGCCGGCAGTCGCTCGACGTGGGTGAGGCCCGGGCGCCAGGCCGGGTAGAGGTCGATGTCGGTGAGCACGTCCCAGACCGCGCCGGGCGGCTGGGCGAGTTCCAGCCCTCCTTCGGTGACGTGTTCCACCGGCAGCCGGCGCCCGGCCCGGTCCGCCGCCAGCAGCGCGGCCCCGGCCAGTGCCGCCGTGCCCGCGGCCACGCCGATCCACAGCCATCGGTTCATCGGTCGGCCCCTTCCGCCCGGCCCCTTCCGCCCGGCCCCGTCCACCACCATCATCGCGCCGCCGTGCCCGGGCGTCACCCCTGTGCGCTCCGTCACCGTTCGGGCGCGGTGCGGCACCGTGCGGGCGGGTTGACTGGACGTCAGCCGTCACGGAGCGGATATCCGCTGGATCGCGGCGGCCCGCTCCCCCAGACTGTCCCGGTGCCCGGCCGCCATGCGCATCAAAGCCCGTAGGCTGGGCAGGTAGGGACCATGGAGCGAGCCGTTCCATGGGAGACGAGAGGTTCGACAGGCGGGAGCCGGCCCGTCAGTGCCCCGGCGGCCAGCCGAGGCGGTGCCGGTCCGACCGCCGACCGGAGGGAGACGCTGGGTGATCGAGCTGGAAGATGTTCCCGAGTTGATCGACCCGGTGATGGTCTGCGCCTTCGAGGGGTGGAACGACGCGGGTGACGCCGCCTCCGCGGCTCTGGCGCATCTGGACGAGACCTGGGGCGGCAAGGTGTTCGCCGCCCTGGACGCGGAGGACTACTACGACTTCCAGGTCAACCGGCCGACGATCTGGCTGGACGGCGGCATCCGCCGGATCACCTGGCCGACCACCAGGCTCTCGGTGGTCCGGGTGACCGAGCCGGTGACCAGGGACGTGGTGCTGGTGCGCGGCATCGAGCCGAGCATGCGCTGGCGTTCGTTCTGCAACGAGCTGCTCGGCTTCGCGCACGAGCTGGGCATCGAGCTGGTGGTGATCCTGGGCGCGCTGCTCGGCGACACCCCGCACAGCCGCCCGGTACCGGTCAGCGGGGTCACCTCCGACCCGGACCTGGCCCGCCGGCTGGACCTGGAGGAGAGCCGATACGAGGGCCCGACCGGGATCGTCGGGGTGCTCCAGGAGGCCTGCACCCACGCCGGGGTTCCGGCCGTGACGCTGTGGGCCGCGGTGCCGCACTACGTCGCGCAGCCGCCCAACCCCAAGGCCACGCTGGCGCTGCTGAACAAGCTGGAGGACCTGCTGGACCTGCGCATCCCGCCGGGTGAGCTCGGCGAGGACGCCCGGGCCTGGCAGCTCGGCGTGGACCAGCTGGCCGCCGAGGACAGCGAGGTGGCCGAGTACGTCCAGCAGCTGGAGGAGGCGCAGGACACCGCGGAGCTGCCGGAGGCCTCCGGGGACGCGATCGCGCGCGAGTTCGAGCGCTACCTGCGCCGCAGGGAGAACGTCGGACCGACCGGCGAGAAGCCGGTGTCCGGGCACGCGACGGCCGAGCGGCCGGCCGAGTCCGAGTCGCCGGGCACAACCCGGGAGAGCCAGGAGGGCGCGGAGGAGGAGTAGTCCTTCCCCGCGTGAACGCCGATGGGGCGTCAGGACCTCGTTCCTGACGCCCCATCGGCGTTGCTGCTCGGACTGCCGGACCGCCGACTCGGCTACAGGGCGACGCCGAGCAGGGCGTCCACCGTCCGGGTCACCAGGCCGGGCGCGCCGGTGTCGGTGCCGCCCTCGCTCTCCTGCTGCGCGGCCCAGCGGTCGACGGCGGCCAGCGCGGCGGGCGCGTCCAGGTCGTTCGCCAGCGCCGCACGGACCTCGGCGAGCAGCTGCTCGGCCGCCGGGCCGTCCGGCCGGGAGACCGCGGCCCGCCAGCAGGCGAGGCGCTCGACGGCCTCGTCCAGGACGGCCTTGGTCCACTCCCAGTCGGCGCGGTAGTGGTGCGAGAGCAGCGCCAGGCGGATCGCCGCCGGGTCGACGCCGTCGCGGCGCAGGGCCGAGACGAAGACCAGGTTGCCGCGGGACTTCGACATCTTCTGGCCGTCCAGGGCGACCATGCCGGCGTGCACGTACGCCTTGGCGTACGGCTGGGAGCCGGTGGCGACCTGGGCGTGCGAGGCGCCCATCTCGTGGTGCGGGAAGGACAGGTCGCTGCCGCCGCCCTGGATGTCGAAGCCCATGCCCAGGTACTGCAGCGCGATGGCCACGCACTCGATGTGCCAGCCGGGGCGGCCGCGGCCGAGCTCGGTGTCCCAGGCGGGCTCACCGGGGCGGGCCGCCAGCCAGAGCAGGGCGTCCAGCGGGTTGCGCTTGCCGGGGCGGTCCGGGTCGCCGCCGCGCTCGGCGAAGACCGGGCGCATGGCCTCGCGGGTGAGGCCGGAGACCTCGCCGAAGTGCGGGTCGGCGTCGACCGAGAAGTAGATGTCGCCGTCCACCTCGTAGGCGGCGCCGGAGGCCAGCAGCTTCTGGACGATCGGGACGATCCACGGGATGGACTCGACGGCGCCGACGTAGTGGGCCGGCGGGAGCAGCCGCAGGGCGGTCATGTCCTCGCGGAACAGGGCCGTCTCGCGCTCCGCCAGGGCCACCCAGTCCTGACCGGTCTCGATCGCGCGCTGCAGCAGCGGGTCGTCCACGTCGGTCACGTTCTGGATGTACAGGACGTCGTGACCGGCGTCCTTCCAGACCCGCTGCACCAGGTCGAAGGCGTTGTAGGTGGCGGCGTGGCCCATGTGGGTCGCGTCGTAGGGAGTGATGCCGCAGACGTAGATCCGGGCGGTGCCGTCCTGCGGCACGACCTCCCGGACCTTGCCCGCTGCGGTGTCGAAGATGTGGAGGGGGAGCCCCTGACCAGGCAGGGCGGGAACCTCGGAGGCGGGCCAGGCATGCATGGGATCGACTTTAACCTTGAGAACATTTGAAAGCCTAACCAGTATCCAAGATCGACTGATTTCGGATCCTGTCGTTGCCTGACCGCTTTCCGACTGGTAGTGAGCGCTCGGACAGCGGTGAGCGCCCGGTCGGCCCTGCCGCCGACCGGGCGCCCGGCTCCCCCGGGGAAGCGGCCGGAGCCGCTACGACCGCTGCCAGAGGGCCGGCACGTTCGGCGGCTCCCAGCCCACCATGGCGGTGTGCGCCTGGAGGCAGACGTAGGAGGCGCCGGAGTAGGTGACGCGGTCGCCCGCGTTGTACGCCCTGCCCGGGGTCCAGCTGCCGCTCGGCGGCGTGGTGGGCCCATCAGCAGCCGCGCGTCGTCGATGGTGTCGGTGCTGTTGCGCGGCTCGCCCGGGAAGTAGAGCTGGGTGGCCAGGATCGGGGGGCGGCCGGGGGCCTGGAGTTTGACGTGCAGGTGCCGGGTGCGGCCCGGGTAAAGGCCGGGGACGATGGTGTCCAGCTCGTACGCGCCGTTGGCGTCGGTGAACCGGTGGCCGCGGAAGGTGTAGCCGACGTTGTCGTAGTTGCCGCCGTCGTCGGCCTGCCAGAAGTCCAGCAGCACACCGGAGACGGGCCGGCAGGCGCGGCCGAAGACGTAGCCGCTGGCGGTCAGCCGGGTGCCCGGGCCGTCACGGCCGCCGCCAGTTCGGCCGGCCGGGCGGGCACCGCGGGCCGGTCGTCCGGGGTGCAGGCGCGCGGCGCCCGGACGATCAGGATGTGCAGGCTGGCCCGCAGCCCGCCCTGGTATCCGGGCGCCCTGGTCCGGTACTCCTGTTCCATGTCGGAGAGCAGGCGGCCGACCGCACCGGACTGTTCGCCGAGCCCGATCCCGGGGCGGGTGGCCAGCGCGCGCAGCGCCGCCAGGTCCTGCGGATGGCCGAGCAGGAAGTCCTCGTTGAACAGGACGACCCTGCCGGTGAGCCCTTCGGTGTCCGCCCAGTGGTGCACCTGGCCCGGCGTGATCACGCACAACTGCGGTGGCGCCAGCGACTGGTGGACCAGGTCCAGGACATGGGCGCCCCGGCCGCCGGTGACCTGGACGATCTCGTAGAACGAGTGGCGGTGGGGGAAGTTGGCGCGGGAGAGCGCGCCGATCGTGTCGAAACTGCCGATGGCGAAGGGCAGCAGGTGGGGCAGCGGGACCTGCAGGCGGCGCAACGGCAGGTCCGGGGGGGTGGGGGTGGTCCGTCGCACGTCCATCGGAGCAGTGTGCGACCTGTTCCGGGACAGGTCCAGACCACCGGCCGGTAACCTTGCCGGTGCCCGGACCCGGACGACCGCAGCCCTGCCCGGAGCGGGGCCTACACCGGCGGCCAGGGGATCGCCGGCCAGTCCGCGGAGGGCAGCGGGTGCCGGCCCGAGCCGCGCAGCGCGGCGACCCGGTCGCGGGTGGCGTCCAGTTCCGCGCCGGTCAGGTGCGGGGCGAGGCGCTCGGCCAGCTCCCCCTCCAGCTGCCGGGCCAGCCGGGAGAGAACCTCCAGTGCCTCGGCGGGCAGCGGGTCCCCCGCCCAGCCCCAGAGCAGGGTGCGCAGCTTGCCCTCGGTGTTGAAGGTGACGCCGTGGTCGATGCCGTACACCCGGCCGTCGGCGGCGGGGATCAGGTGGCCGCCCTTGCGGTCGGCGTTGTTGAGCACCGCGTCGAGCACCGCGAGCCGGCGCAGCCGCCGGTCGTCGTGGTGCACCAGCAGGGCGGTGCGGCCGTCCTCGACCTCGGCCCGGACGATCGGCAGCCAGCCCGTCTCCGGACCGTCCGGGTCCTGCAGCGCCAGCAGCGGGTCGGCCCCCGGGTCCGGCTCGACCCACAACTGCACCATGCCGGGCCCGTGCGGCCCCTCGCGCAGCACGGTGGGCGGGATCAGGTCCCAGCCGGTCGCCGCGGACAGCTCGTACGCGGCGACCTCGCGGCCGGCCAGGGTGCCGTCCGGGAAGTCCCAGAGCGGTCGCTCGCCGGCCACCGGCTTGTAGACGGCCTGCGCGCTCAGCGAGCCGTGCTCGACGGTGCAGTACAGCGCGGCGTTGGAGGCCTCGGTGAGACGGCCGTGCACGGTCAGCGCGCCCTGGCGCAGCAGCGCGAGGGCGGTCGGCACGTCGGCGGCGAGGGCGGCGGCGGCCGCCGGGTCGGCCTGCGGCGGGGTCTCGGTGTTCAGCGCCGGTAGCCGTTCGCGCGCGGGCACAGGTGGCCCTCCGGGTCGAGCGGCAGGTTGCAGAACGGGCAGGGCTTGCGGCCGGCCGCGACCAGGTCCAGCGCGCGCTTGGCGAACACCCGGGCCATCGCTCCGGTGAGCCGCACCCGGAGCATGTCCGGGCCGTCCTCGTCGTCCTGGAAGACCGTCTCCTCGCCGTCCTCCTCCTCGTCCTCCACCAGCGCCTGCGCCTCGACCACCAGACAGGCGTCCACGCTGTCCCAGGCCAGGGCCATGGTGCCGACCCGGAACTCCTGCTCCAGCGGGAGGTCCAGCGGGGCGGTGTCGAGGAGGTCCTTGGGCGCGGCGGCCGGGATGGCGGCGTCGCCGCCGCTGCGCCGCAGCGCCTCGTCCAGGACCTCCTCGATCCGCTCGGCGAGGGCGGCGACCTGGTTCTTCTCCAGCAGCACGCTGGTGATCCGGCCCCGGGCGCTGGCCTGAAGGTAGAACGCCCGGGCGCCGGGCTGGCCGACGGTACCGGCCACGAACCGTTCGGGCTGGTCGTAGAAGAAGACCTGACGGGTCACGCTCTAGCTCCGGATCGTGTCGGTCGGTGCGGATCCGCCATGCGGGATCGCGGGATTCCGACGGGCGGGGTCGTTCAACGGACGGGGGGTCGAGCTACGGGACACTCATCAGTCACCCTACGACCTCCGGGGCCCGGCCGGGGAGCCGAGCCGAGGGCGCGGGCGGGGTGGCACCCACGGTCCCGGGCGGTGCGGCGCGCCGCTCAGGCCGTTCCGCCGACCACCGCGTCGCCGGCCGGGGTGGCCGGGGCGGCGGAGGGCTTGGGCGCCAGCGAGGAGAGGTCACCGGTGTCGCCCATCCTGAGCACGAAGGGCCGCTGCGGGGTGTAGCGGATCGCGGTGACCGAGCAGGGCTCGACGCTGATCCGCTGGAAGTGGTCCAGGTGCAGGCCGAGCGCGTCGGCCACCACCGCCTTGATCACGTCCCCGTGCGAGCAGGCGACCCAGACCGCGTGCTCGCCGTGCTCGGCGGCGATCTTCGCGTTCCACTCGCGGACCGCGCCGACCGTGCGGTGGCTCAGCTCGCGCAGCGACTCGCCGCCCGGGAAGGCCGCGGCGGCGGCGTGGTCCTGCACGGTGCGCCAGAGCGGCTCCTGGGCCAGCTCGGCCAGCGGGCGGCCGGTCCACTCACCGTAGTGGCACTCCCCCAGCCGCTCGTCCTCGGTCGGCGGGCCCAGCTCGGGGCGGACGGCGAGCAGCGGCTCCAGGGTCTGCCGGCAGCGCTCCAGCGGGCTGCTGACGGCCTGCACCAGCGGGATCGCCGCCAGCCGGCCGGCCAGGGCGGCGGCCTGTGCGCGACCGGTGTCGTCCAGGTCCACGCCGGGTGTCCAACCGGCCAGGATTCCGGCGGTGTTCGCGGTCGAGCGGCCGTGGCGGACGAGCAGCAGGGTGGGCATGGGGCTTAGCCTACGGCCTCCGGGCGCGGCGGTGGGGTGCGGTTCCCGGTCGGACCGCTCCCCGGCCCCGGACCGGGAGGCCGTTTGGACCGGCCTTTCCGGGTCACAATGGCACGCATGATCGTCCACTGTGCCGCGTACCAGGACGGCCGCCGGATCGGGGCCTCCGAGGACCTGAACGACGCGCTCACCGCCGCCCGGGAGGCCGGGCCGGACGCGTTCGTCTGGATGGGCCTCTTCGAACCCACCACCGAGGAACTGGACCGGGTCGGCAAGGAGTTCGCGCTGCACCCGCTGGCCGTCGAGGACGCCGTCAGCGCACACCAGCGCCCCAAGGTCGAGGCCTACCAGGGCTCGCTGTTCGTCACCCTCAAGACCCTCGGGCACCACCCCGACACCCATGTCGTCACCAGCGGCGAGGTGATGGTCTTCCTCGGCCCGAACTTCGTGATGACCGTCCGCCACGGCGCGGACAGCCCGCTGAGCGACCTGCGGGCCCGGCTGGAGCAGGAGCCCGAACTGCTGCGGTACGGGCCCAGCTCGGTGCTGCACTCGGTCTGCGACACCGTGGTGGACGGCTACGTGGAGGTGGCCGCCGCGCTGCAGGCCGACCTGGACGAGCTGGAGGTGGACGTCTTCGCCCCCGGGCGGGTCGGCCGCGACGCCGCCGGGCGGATCTACGGCTGCAAGCGTCAGGTGATGACCGTCCGGCGCGCCGCCTCCCCGCTGCTGGAGCCGATGCTGCGGATGGAGCGCGGCGCCCCGTTCGTCCGTCCGGAGACCGCCCCCTACCTGCGGGACGTCGCCGACCACCTGGCCCGGGTGAACGACCAGGTGGAGGGCATGGACCGGCTGCTGTCCGACATCCTGGGCGCCAACCTGGCGCAGGTGAGCGTGCAGCAGAACGACGACATGCGGAAGATCTCCGCCTGGGCGGCGCTGGCCGCCGTACCGACCATGATCGCGGGCGTGTACGGGATGAACTTCGACGTCATGCCCGAGCTGCACGAGCCCTGGGGGTACCCGGCGGCGCTGTCGCTGATGGCGGCGGTCTGCGTGGTGCTGCACCGGGTGTTCAAGCGGCACGACTGGCTGTAGTGCCGCCCGGCTCCCGCCCGGGCGCTACGCCAGCCCGGCCCGCTCCAGCGCCTCGACGCCCGTGCGCAGCGCCTGGACCCGCTCGTCCAGGGTGAAGCCGGCAGGGGCGAGGGTGAGCGTGGTGACGCCAGCGTCGGCGTAGGCCTGCATCCGGTCGGCGATCCGGGCGGTGTCGCCGATCAGCGAGGTGGCGTCGATCAGGTCGTGCGGGACGGCGGCCGCGGCGCCCGCGTAGTCCTTGGCCAGGTACTTCTCCTGGATCTCGTCGGCGGCCTGCTCGTAGCCCATCCGCCGGGCGAGCTGGTTGTAGAAGTTCTTCTCCTTGCTGCCCATCCCGCCGATGTAGAGCGCGGCGTAGGAGCGCTGGGAGTCGGCGCCCGCCTTGATGTCCTCGCCGACGGCGATGGTGACGGTCGGGCAGAGGTCGAAGCCGTCCAGCGACTTGCCGGCCTTGGCGCGCCCGGCCTTCAGCGGGTCGAGGGAGAGCGCGGCGTGCTCGGGGGCGAAGAAGATGCCGAGCCAGCCGTCGGCGATCTCGCCGGTCTGCTCCAGGTTCTTCGGGCCGATCGCGGCGATGTACAGCGGGATGTGCTCGCGCACCGGGTGCACCGTCAGCTTGATCGGCTTGCCCGGGCCGCCGGGCAGCGGCAGGGTCCAGTGCGCACCCTCGTGCACCAGGCGCTCCCGGGACATCGCCTTGCGGATGATCTCCACGTACTCGCGGGTGCGGGCGAGCGGCTTGTCGAACTTCACTCCGTACCAGCCCTCGGAGACCTGCGGGCCGGAGACGCCGAGGCCGAGCCGGAAACGGCCGCCGGAGAGGGTGTCCAGGGTCGCGGCGGTCATCGCGGTCATCGCCGGGGTGCGGGCCGGGATCTGGAAGATGGCAGAACCGACGTCGATCCGCTCGGTCTTCGCGGCGACGAAGCTCAGCACCGTCGCGGCGTCCGAGCCGTACGCCTCGGCCGCCCAGCAGACCGAGTAGCCGAGCCGGTCCGCCTCCTGGGCCACCGCGATGTTGTCGGCATCCATGCCGAGTCCCCAGTAGCCGAGGTTGATGCCGAGTCGCATGTGCCGAACCTTCCAGTCGGGTGGGCTTGGTGGTCGAGCGTAATGGTGTCCGCACGGCTCAGGCTACTGACGGGTAGCAGTGGTGCGGGTCACAGCGGGCCCGGTGGGCGGGCGAGTGAATGATCGTTCTGCGGGTCTGCACCCCTGCCCGGGCACCGGCCGCTACGCTCAGCCGACGTGGGGAGCGCTGTCCCCACCTGCGCGTTCACAGGGCTACCGGCGCCACCGGTGCCACCCGGCCAGTGGAGGGCCCGTCCGATGGAAAAGCGTCACCTCGGCCGTACCGGCCTACAGGTCTCCCGCCTCGGTCTCGGCACCATGACCTGGGGCCGCGACACCGACGAACACGAGGCCGCCGAGCAGCTCAAGGAGTTCGTCGACGCGGGCGGCAACCTGGTCGACACCGCCGACGTGTACGCCGACGGCGGCGCCGAGTACCTGATCTCCCGCCTCACCGACAGCCTCGTCCCGCGCTCCGACCTCGTGATCGCCACCAAGGCGGGCAGCGTCCCCGAGTCCGCCCGCCGCTTCGACGGCTCGCGCGGCCACCTGCTCGCCGCCCTGGACGCCTCGCTGCGCCGCCTCGGCACCGACTACGTCGACCTGTGGCAGGTGCACGCGTTCGACCCGATGACGCCGGTCGAGGAGACCCTCAGCGCCCTCGACATCGCCGTGGCCTCCGGCCGCGCCCGCTACGCCGCGGTCTGCGACTTCAGCGGCTGGCAGCTCGCCAAGGCCGCCACCTGGCAGCGCGCCCACCACGAGCGGATGCCGCTGGCCGGGGCCCAGTTGGAGTACTCGCTGCTCCAGCGCGGCATCGAGCGCGAGGCGCTGCCCGCCGCGCTGGACGCGGGGGTCGGGATCCTGGCGGGCTCACCGCTCGGGCGCGGGGTGCTCACCGGCAAGTACCGGCACGGCGTCCCGCAGGACTCGCGCGGCGCCTCGGCGTACCTGTCCGGGTTCGTCCAGCCGTACCTCGGGGAGCGCTCCCGGCGGATCGTGGACGCCGTCGCCACCGCCGCCGACGGGCTGGCCAGCAGCCCGCTCGCGGTCGCGCTGGCCTGGGTCCGGGACCGGCCGGGTGTGGCGAGCGCGCTGGTCGGGGCACGCACGGTGGCACAGCTGCAGGCGGCACTGTCAGTGGAGGCGCTTACGCTTCCGGGTGAGATCCGTGGGGCGCTGGACGACATCTCGTCGCCGGTGCACCGCTACCCGGACCAGGGGTGGACCGAGCTGTGACCCACCCCGGGCCGGGTTGTCGAGCAGAACGTGCGGGGCAGAACGTGCAGTGGAGTGAGCTTTGGAGCGGACGACGATGAGTGGCACGGGCAACGGCGCTCCGGAGAAGCCCGCGGCTGCGCCCGACAAGGCGGAGATCGCCGAGATCGTGGCGCGGATGCGCCGGATCGAGCAGCAGGAGGCGAAGCCGGGGGCTCACCGGCTCGGGCCTTCCGCGCCGAAGGCCGCCGAGCCCGAGGGCGCTGAGCCGGCAGGCGCCGAGCCCGCGGGTTCCGGGGCCGAGGGTTCCGGGGCCGAGGGTGCCGAGGTGCCGGCGGCTCCTCCGACGCCCGCGCCGGCCGCGCCGCCCGCGCCGCCCGCCCCGGCCGCCCCGGCCGCGCCTGGTGCCCCGGCGGTCCGGCCCAGCGAGCCGAGTGCCGACGTGCTCCAGGGGACGGCCGCGGTGCTGACCGCCGGCGGTGCCCCCGTCGAGCTGGCGGCCGCCGCGGTGGCCGCGTTCGGCGACGGCGCGGCCGAGCGGCTGCGTGAGGACCCGTGGGCGGTCCTCGGGCTGCCCGGCGTGCGCCCCGAGCACGCGGACCACTTCGCCCGCGGGCTGCTCGGCAGCTCGGCCACCCCCGACGACCCCCGCCGGGCCCAGGCGCTGGTGGTCTGGCTGCTGGAACAGGCCGCCCTGCGCGGACACTCGGCCCAGGAGCTGACCGAGGTGGCCGCCGCGCTCGAACGGCTCCGGATGCCCGAACCGTCCGCCGCGATCCAGGAGGCCGTCGCGGACGGGCGGGTGCTGCCGTTCCAGGAGGAGCTGAGCGGAGCCGAGGCGCACGCGGCGGGCGGCGACGAGGACGAGCCGCCGACGCGCACGCTGCTCGCGCTGGAGGGGCTGGCGATGGCGGAGGACAGCCTCGCCGAGAAGCTGCTCCAGCTGATGGCCACCTTCGTGCCGGGCGAGGACGTCGAGGGGCAGGGCACGGGGGAGCCGTCGTCGGACGCGGAATCGGGTCCGGGGACGGAGCCGGAGTCGGAGTCGGAGTCGGAGGAGTCTGCCGGGCCCGTGCTCCGCTCGCCCGGCCCCGCCGCCTGGGAGGCCGCCGCCGAGGCGGCGCCGTCCTCCTCCGCGACGGCCCTGATCCGGGCCGTCGCCGAGAACGCCCTGGTGCTGCACACCGGCGGCGAGGCCGCCCGCGCCGAGCCGGCCGCGCTGCTGGCCGCCGCCCGGGAGCTCGGGCTGCGCGCCTGGGCCGGCACCTGGACCGACCAGGGCCGGAAGTCCTTCGACTCCCTCTCCCCCGCCGACACCCCGGTGTTGACCCTCGCCGACCTGCTGTCCGGTACGGCCGGCCCCGGCCGCGCGGCCGACGGCTCGCTCGCCCTGGACCTGCTGGTCGTGCTGGACGCGCCGCTGCTGGACGTCGAACTGGCCGCCACCGTGCTGGAGTCGCTCGCCGACGGCACCCGGCTGGTGCTCAGCGGGGACCCGGGCCAGCTCTGGTCGGCCGGTCCGGGCCGGTTCTTCGCCGACCTGCTGGCCGCCAAGGTCTGCCCGGCGGTCGCCTCCCGCACCCCGGACTTCGGCCCGATCGGCGAGCTGGTCTCGGCGGTCGGCATCGGCGAGCTGCAGCCCGTCGAGGCGCCGGACAAGGAGGTGGTGATCCTGACCGCCAAGGACGCCGGCGAGGCTGTCCACCGCGCCGTCCAACTGCTCACCGACTCCATCCCGCGCGCGCTCGGCATCCCCGCCGAGCAGGTGGTGCTGCTCACCCCGGGCCACGGCGGCCCGGCCGGTACGCGGGCGCTGAACGCCGCCGCCAAGGCCCGGCTGAACCCCGGCCCCGGCCGGTTCGGCGGTTTCGACCCGGGCGACCGGGTGGTGGAGTCCCCCACGCCCGGGGTCACCCGCCCGGCCCGGGTGCTGGACGGCGACGCCACCGGACTGCACCTGGAGTACTCGGACGGCTCACGCCGGACCGTCCCGCCCGCCGAGGCCGGCCGGCTGCGGCACGGCTGGGCGCTGACCGTCCACCAGGCGCTGGGCCGCCGCTGGCCCGCCGCGGTGGTCGTGGTGCCGGAGGACGCCGGGCCGGCGCTCTCCCGGCAGTGGGTCTACACCGCGTTCGGGCGTGGCGAGCGGCACCTGTCCGTGGTCCACGCGGCGGGCCCGGCGCTCGCCCAGGCCGTCGCCGAGCGCCCCGCGCAGCCGCGCACCACCCGGCTGCGGGCGATCCTCGCGGAGAACGCGGTCGACGCGGACTGACCGCCTTCGCGGACCGACCGGGCTGCCGGTCCGACCGCCCTCCGCGCGTACGGGCGACATCAGTCGTCGGGGTCCTCGTCGTCGTAGACCTCGCTCACGTCGAACCGGCAGATCAGCAGCTGCGGGTCGGCGTGCTCGAAGGGCTCCGGCAGCCACTCCCCCGGCTCGGTCGGCTCGGTCGCCGCGACCCAGAGCGTCGAGTCCGCCTCCTCCAGGCCGAACTCCTCGCTGCGGGCGGCGATCTCGTCCGGTTCGTACTCACCGAACAGCACGCCGATCGCGGCGTTCACGCCCCCGGCGCCGCCCGGGGTCAGCGACTCGTCGAGCCGCTCGGCCTGCGCGCGCAGCCGCTCGGGGTCGACCACGTGGTAGTCGCGGCGGATCAGCACGCTGATCGCCTCGGGCTGTTCCGGGCCGTGGTAGCCGCCCGGTCCCTCGTCGCCGGGGATCTCGAAGGGAGTGACCTCGTCGTAGACCTCGTACAGGAGTTGGTCGTAGGCGATGGCCGCCGTCGCGAGCTGCTCGTAGGCAGCGGACACGGCAGGATCATCGGCTGCGTTGGGGCTTGACACCGCTTCCAGATGACGGTCGATGGCGGCCTTGACCGCCTCAGCGGCGGCGCGTACCTCGGCAATGGTGGGCTGCGCGGCATCAGACATGGTGCAGACGCTATCTCCCCACGGCGCCCGTACGCACAGCGGTTGTCACCTACACCCGCGATTTCACCGCAACTTCCCCCCTGATGTCCGATTCATGGGCTTCTGTCCGCCGACAGAACCGGCGCGGGGCGGGCGCAGACGGCGTGCGACCGGTCCGGCGGGGCCGTCCGGGTACGGCTACGCGCGCCGGTACCGGGGTATTCACTCCACAACCGCAACAGAACTGATGCACTGTCAGGCGAGCGCCGGGACGGAGGTCGTCGGACCGCCGCAGCGGGACGGGAGGACGGCCGGAAATACCCGGGCCGACTGTCCGGAGCAGGCCGTAGGCTTGCGTGCAGGTGATCCTCAGGAGGAGCGTTTTGACCCCACCGAAGCCGGTCCGGCAACCGGAGTACGAGTACCAGTCGCTGCGCATGCCGCGCGGGACCACGCGCAATGCGGCACGCCAACTGCTCACCGAGCACGCCGAGTACGGGCACTGGGAGCTCGACCGGTTGAGGCTGTTCCCCGACGGGAGCCGGACGGTCCGGCTGAAGCGGCGGATCATCCGGCAGGTCCGGAGCTGGTGACGGACGGGGTCCGGTCGCCCTGAGGCGCCGGGCGTCGAGCCTTGACGCACCTGCGGCCGCCCGTGGAACAACGGGCGGCCGCAGGTGCGCCGTTCGGTCGGCTGGTGCGCCGCCCACCGACCGGTGCCGCCGAGCATTCGGGGGGCTCAGCAGGCGGAGGGATCAGCCGACGCGAAGGCTCAGCGGGCGCCGGCGCGGGCGCGGCGGTAGAGCACGCCGCCACCGATCAGCAGCGCGAGCCCGGCGGCGCCGAGCACCTCGACGCCGCCGGCGCCGGTGTGGGCCAGCTGACTGTCCGCGACGGGAGCCGCCGGGGCGCTGGTGCGGGCGGTGGCCGGCACGGCCTGGGTGACGCCGTGGCCGGTGGTCGGGGTGGTGGACGAGCCGCCGTTGAGCGGGCCGCCCGGACTGGTGTCGCCGCCGGACGGCGGAGTCGCGGGGGTGTGGCCCTCGGAGCAGTCGTCGGTCGGCTTCGGGGCGGGACGGGCCACGTTGCCGCAGGCGTTGCCGAAGGCCGGGTTGCCGACGCCGACCACGTCCACGGAGTTGCCGCAGGCGTTCACCGGCACGTGCACCGGGGCCTGGACGCTGTTGCCGGAGATCACCCCGGGCGAGCCGACGGCGGTGCCGGCGGCGGACGCACCGGAGGCGGAGGGACCGCGGCTCGCGCCGGAGTCGGAGCTGTCGCTGCCGCCGGTCTGACCTGTCTGGCCTGTGTGGCCCGCATGGTCGGACTGACCGGACTGGCCGGGCTTCGGGGCGGCGTGACGGCCGCCGCCGACGTTGGCGCAGCGGTTGCCGAACGCCGGGTTCAGCAGGCCGATCACGTCGACCGTGTTGCCGCAGGCGTTGATCGGCACCTCGACCGGCACTTGCACCGAGTTCCCGGAGGCGACACCCGGTGATCCTGCGGCACCTCCCTGCGCCTCGGCGGCCGCGTAGGCGTAGCCGGCGGTCGAGGCCAGCACGCTGCCGGTGGCCACCGCAGTGAGGATCCCCTTCTTGGCCACATTCCTCATGATTTCCCCTGACGTTTCGAGACGGCGTAGCGACCTTGACGCGAACCTTGTAAAAATCGGAATTTCTGTATATCCGGAAATCGCGCAAGGTCTTTGACTGCACAGGAGTTAACGAGAGGCGAACGGCGAGGTTGAGCCGAACGAAGCGTCTTCACCCGATCGAGCGATCGGGGCGCCTCGGCCTTGCCGGCCCTCGCCACGGGAACGAGTGCGGTACCGGCCCAACGTGCGCAGGGGCCCCCGGCGCGGCGCGTCCGCCGCCCGGGGGCCCCTGCCGAATCAGGCTCAACAGGCCTCAGCGGCCCGGAGGTTGACTCAGACGTTGGCGCAGTGGTTGCCGAACGCCGGGTTGATCAGACCGATCACGCTGACGGTGTTGCCGCACACGTTGACCGGCACGTGGACCGGGATCTGGACCTGGTTGCCCGCGACGACACCCGGGGAGCCCGCCGCCACACCCTCGGCACCGGCGCCGCCGTGAGCGGACGCGACACCGGCGGCGGCGAGCACCAGGCCACCGGTGGCGGCGGCGACAGCGGCGATCTTCTTGACCTTCATCATTCCTCCTGTATAGACAACGCAACCCGTTCGGCGGGCTGCAAAGGAATGAACGACGCTGCGGCAAACGGGGTACGGAACAGATTTCCCATTCACCCTCAACGGTGACGCTTCGCACAGACAATCGGCGCGGAATCGCGGGCAGAATCGTTTCCGTTGATCTCCTCCGACCCGTCCCACAATCATGCGCTCGGACAATGCGCTCGGCCCGTCCCCGGCAGTCCGGGAGCGGGCCGACCCAGTCGCCTGATCAGCAGTCGCGGTGGTGCGCAGGCGCTCAGCAGGCGTCGATGAAACGGTCCAGCACCCGGACGCCGAACTTCAGCCCGTCCACCGGCACCCGCTCGTCCACGCCGTGGAACATCCCGGCGAAGTCCAACTCCGGCGGCAGCTGCAGCGGCGCGAAGCCGAAGCAGCGGATGCCGAGGTCCTGGAAGGACTTGGCGTCCGTCCCGCCCGACAGGCAGTACGGCACCGCGCGGGCGATCGGGTCCTCCGCGCGCAGCGCGGTCTGCATCGCCTCGACCAGCGAGCCGTCGAAGCCGGTCTCGATCGCCCTGTCCGTGTGCAGGCTCTCCCGCTTCACGCGCGGGCCGAGCACGCTGTCCAGCTCCGCCAGGAACTCCTCCTCGTAGCCGGGCAGGAAGCGCCCGTCCACGTGCGCGGTGGCCTGACCGGGGATCACGTTCACCTTGTAGCCGGCGCCGAGCATGGTCGGCTGGGCGGTGTTGCGCAGCGTGGTGCCGATCATCTTGGCGATGCCGCCGAGGACGCGCAGCGTCTCGTCCATGTTCTCCGGGTCCAGCTCGACCCCGAGCGCGTCGGACAGCTCGTCCAGGAAAGCCCGGACGGTCTTGGTGATCCGCAGCGGGAACTTGTGCCGGCCGAGCCGGGCGACCGCCTCGCACAGCTCGGTGATCGCGTTGTCGTCGTTCTCCATCGAGCCGTGCCCGGCCCGGCCCTCGACCGTCAGGCGCATCCAGTGCATGCCCTTCTCGGCCGTCTCCACCAGGTAGAGCCGCACCTGGTCGTTGACCGTGAAGGAGAAGCCGCCGACCTCGCCGATGCCCTCGGTCACGCCCTCGAACAACTCCGGGTGCTTGTCCACCAGGAAGCGAGCGCCGTAGGTGCCGCCCGCCTCCTCGTCGGCGAGGAAGGCCAGCACCAGGTCACGCGGGGGCTTGCGGCCGGTGCGCAGCCGGTCGCGGACGACCGCGAGGGTCATCGCGTCCATGTCCTTCATGTCGACCGCGCCGCGCCCCCAGACGCAGCCGTCGGCGATCTCGCCGCCGAAGGGGTCGTACGTCCAGTCCGCGGCGTTGGCCGGCACCACGTCCGTGTGGCCGTGGATCAGCAGGCCCGGGCGGGACCGGTCCTCGCCCTCGATCCGGATCACGGTCGAGGCCCGCCCCTTGGCCGACTCGAAGATCTGCGGCTCCAGGCCGAACTCGGCGAGCTGCTCCGCCACGTACTCGGCCGCCTTGCGCTCGCCCGGGCCGGAACCGTCCCCGTAGTTGCTGGTGTCGATCCGGATCAGATCGCGACAGATCTCCGCGACCTCCGACTCAGCCGTCACCTTCGGCGCCGCCGACTCGCTCCGCTCGCTCACGGTCACTCCTCGTCTTGGGCCCGCACCGACGCACCAGCGCGCCACCCCCAGGCTCTGCACCCGGGCCGTACGAGCACGTCCGCCCATCCTCCCCCAGCCCCCGGTCCCGATCCACCCCCCGCACGGTCCCGAAACCCGCTGGTCACGCCCCCGCCACCGACCAGCCCTTGCCTCCGCCACCGGCCCGGCCACCCGACCCGGAGCCGTTTGGGAGCCCAAGCCGATCTTTGCTACAGTTACATCTGTCAGCGCGACGGACGAGAGATCGGAAGCCGCGAGGACGACACCCCGTCCGGGTGGCGGAATGGCAGACGCGCTAGCTTGAGGTGCTAGTGCCCTTTATCGGGCGTGGGGGTTCAAGTCCCCCCTCGGACACAGTTCAAATCCCCACGGGAACTCGAAAGAGTCCCGTGGGGATTTGTCGTTTCGAGCGCTTGGTGAGGCGAGTGCTGGGTGCCGGGGCGGGCCTCCACGCGGATTTCGGCTTTCGCCGGGTCGTACGTCAGATGAAGCCCCAGGCTCCGGTAGATGGCGCTCTTCTCTGCCGGTTCGGCGTCTGCAACCAGGCGGGCGAGCTGTGAGCACTGGCGCACCAGGGCAGTGATCTCGTCGATGGTCGGCTGCGCGTCGGCGAACGTCGCAGTGCGGACTCGGGCTTCGGCGGCGGCTTGACGGGCCTGGGTCTCGGCCATCCAGCCAGCGACGATCTTGGGGTCTGCGCCGGCTTCGAGGGCAGGCACGGTGGATGGCGAGTTTCGCGGCACAGTCGGTGATCTCCTCGCGGGCGCGCTCGGCAAGAGCCAGGTCTCGGCACGTGTCACCGCCGGACACGGCGTTGGCCATGGCTTCGACTGTGGCAGAGAGCCGGTGGGGAGCGAAGACGGTGCCGATCCACCGGTCGAGCGGCGCGATGATCCAGGACTCGCGGAGGTAGACGTCGCGGGGGTGCTGGACGTGGTTGGCCAGTCCGTACTCCGTGGGGAAGCGGCAGCGGTAGTAGGCGACCTCGCGGGAGTGCTGGCCCTGTCCAGACCTGATGACCCGTGTAGCGCGGGTTGGTGAGGATGACCCGGACCGCCTGCTTGGACCGGGCGATGCCGCTGCGGTGAGAGTTGCGGGCCGGGTCGTGGGCGGAGGGGCAGGGGATTCCGTCGGAGGTGAGCCCTTCGGCGATCGAGAAGATCCCCAGGCCCAGGAGGTATTCCCGGTAGATGCGCTGCACGACGGGCGCAGCGGTGGGGTCGGGTTCGAGTCCACGCAGCATGCGGCCGTCGGCGGCCTTGGCGGGGTTGGGATGCGGGCCGAGGTCGACGAGGCGGTAGCCGTACGGGGGGCGTCCGCCGAGGAAGCGGCCCTCATGCCGGGCTTGCACGCCCATGGAGGAGCGGACCCGGACGCGAATGCGGTTGCGCTCGCCCTTGGACATGCCGCCGAAGACCGACATGATCAGGTCATGGGCCTTGTTGTCCGGATCGATCGGCCCGCCCACCTCGGGGACCCACAACTGCACGCCGTAGTGGGTGAACAGCGGGAAGGTGTTGCCGAACTGGTTGCCATAGAAAGCTCGTTGCGGCTCGCCGATGACGACGGCGTCGAAGCCTCGGTCGGGGTTGGCGAGGGCAGCCAGCAGGCTGGCGGACTGGGGCCGGCGCTTCCAGGGCATCGGCGGCTGTCGATCCCGCTGCTCGGTCACATGCGACCGCCCGGGTCCACTATTCTCACGGGAACAAGCCGGTTCGGACCCGCTGGAAAGCAGCTATCGCATCGTGGCAGTCGTGCACCAACCCGTCGGGACACCCGGGCGCGATGCGCCCGCCGATGCTTCGATCCCGCTGACCTCGGCCGAGCTCTCCGCGCTCGGCACCTGCGCCGCCGTCTTCCTGCCCGCCGATCCGCCGCGGCTCGGCCAGGTGGCCTTCTGGCGCCCCGACGGGTCCGCCCCGCCCGTTCGCCAGGACGGCATCACCCAGCTCGTCGTCGTCCGCCCGCACGGTTCTTCTGCGCGCCGTCGCACCGTGCCGGCCACCGTGCTGAGCGTTGCTCAGGCGCTGCCAGTCCTTACCCGGGCCCGGACCGGTGCCGGGGCCGACGAGGCCGCCGCCTTCTGGGGAGCGGCCGGCCTGCTCGCCCTCCAACTGGTCGCACGGGGGCGGTTGTTGCCCGGTGTCAGCCCGGGTGGCCTGGACGCCTGGCGGGTCGGCCCGCTCGATCAGGAAGACTTCCGGCGGATCCGCGAACTCGCCGCCGCGATGCCGCCGGAAGCCCGCGCTGTGCCGCTCCCGGACCGTACGCCCCTGCAGCTACCCGAAGCCGAGCCGTTCCTGCGTGCCTTCCTGGACGCGGTCGCCGACGGGCTGCCCCGCACCCCCGCCGCCCATCTCGCGGCCGGCGGCCCGGTGTGGGCCTCCCCCGCCCCGCAGCAGGCGAGCGCGCAGCGCGGGTGGGCAGCCGAGATCGCCGCCGGGCTGGACGCCGGGGTACGGGTGTCACTCCGCCTGGAGCTGCCCGGGATGGCCGCTGCCAGCCCGGGGGAACCTGACGATTTCCAGGACTGGGACGACTGGTACGACAGTTGGGAGGACGGTGACACGGACCAGCCCTTCCGCGCCGTCGTCCAGCTGCACAGCCTCGGTGACGCCACCCTCGTCACCGATGCCGCCGACCTGTGGGCGGGCCGCACGGCCGCCGCTGACGCCTTCGGCCCCCGCACCAAGGTCGACACGCTGCTGACGCTGCGCCGCGCCGCCCGGCTATGGCCGCCGCTGGAGCGGCTGCTGACGGCAGCCGCTCCGGCCGAACTGGAGCTGTCCGACGCGGAGGTCCAGGAACTGCTCGGCGACGCCGCGGTGCGCCTCGCGGCAGCCGGGATCCAGCTCCACTGGCCCAAGGAGCTGGCCCGCGAGCTCACCGCCCGTGCGACGGTCGAGCCGCCGGAGCGGCCCGGATCCGACCTGCCGTCCCTGCTCTCCGCCGAGAAGCTGCTCGCCTTCCGCTGGCAACTCACCGTCGGCGGCCGGGAGCTGACCAGAGCCGAGCTGGACCGCCTCGCCGAGGCACAGCGTCCGATGGTCCGGCTGCGCGACCAGTGGGTTCTGCTCGACCCCGAGGCGGTGCGGCGTGCCCGCGAGCGCGAGGAGAGACGCCTCACCCCGCTGGAGGCCCTCTCCGCCGCCCTCACCGGCACCGCCGAGGTCGGCGGGGAACTGGTCGAGGTCCGCTCTTCGGGATGGCTGGCCGAGCTGCGCGAGCGCCTCACCGACCCCGAGGCCGCTGCCCGCCGCGAACCGCTCGCCCAGCCCGCCGCCCTACGGGCCACCCTGCGCGACTACCAGCTGCGCGGCCTGGCCTGGCTGCACCGGATGACCTCGCTCGGTCTCGGCGGCTGCCTCGCCGACGACATGGGCCTCGGCAAGACCATCACCCTGATCGCTCTCCACCTTCACCGCCAGGCCGATCCCGCCACCGCCGGCCCCACCCTGGTGGTCTGTCCCACCTCCCTGCTCGGCAACTGGCAGCGCGAGATCGAGCGGTTCGCCCCCGGCACCGCCGTACGCCGCTTCCACGGCACCGCCCGCGAGCTCAACGGCCTGGCCGCCGGCGAGTTCGTGCTCACCACGTACGGCACCATGCGCAGGGACGCCGCCCGGCTGGATACGGCCGGGCCGTGGGGACTGGTGGTCGCCGACGAGGCCCAGCACGTCAAGAACCCGTTCTCCGTGACCGCCAAGGCGCTGCGCACCCTCACCTCCAAGGCCCGGATCGCCCTCACCGGCACGCCCGTCGAGAACAACCTCTCCGAGCTGTGGGCGCTGCTCGACTGGACCACCCCGGGACTGCTCGGCCCGCTCAAGGCCTTCCGGGACCGCTACGCCCGGAACGTGGAACGCGGCGACGATCCCGGGGCCGCCGAGCGTCTCGCCGCCCTCGTCCGTCCCTTCCTGCTGCGCCGCAGGAAGTCGGACCCGGGTATCGCCCCGGAGCTGCCGCCCAAGACCGAGACCGATCGCGTAGTCGCCCTGACGAAGGAGCAGATCGCGCTCTACGAGGCCGTGGTGCGCGAGACCCTGGCCGAGATCCGGGACAGCACGGGCATCACGCGACGCGGGCTGGTCGTCAAGCTGCTCACCGGGCTCAAGCAGATCTGCAACCACCCGGCGCAGTACCTGAAGGAGGACGGCCCCGCCCGGGCCGTCGAACGCTCGGGCAAGCTCGAACTCCTGGACGAGCTCCTCGACACCATCCTCACCGAGGACAATGCCGTGCTGGTGTTCACCCAGTACGTCGCCATGGCCCGGATCATCGAAGGCCACCTCGCGCAACGCGGCGTCCCGGCGCTGTTCCTGCACGGCGGCACCTCGGTCAAACGGCGCGAGGAGATGGTGCGGCGCTTCCAGGACGGTGAAGTCCCGGTCCTCCTGCTGTCGTTGAAGGCCGCCGGCACCGGCCTCAACCTCACGCGGGCCGCTCATGTCATCCACTACGACCGCTGGTGGAACCCGGCCGTCGAGGACCAGGCGACCGACCGCGCCTACCGGATCGGCCAGACCCAGCCGGTCCAGGTCCATCGTCTGATCGCGGAGGGCACCGTGGAGGACCGCATCGCCGAGCTGCTGAAACGCAAGAAGGATCTCGCCGAGGCCGTCCTGGGCGGCGGCGAGGCCGCGTTGACCGAACTGACGGATGCCGAGCTGGCCGAGCTGGTGGAACTGCGGACGGACGGCGGGCGCGTGCCCGCTGCCGGCCGGCCTCGCAAGGCGGCCCGCTCATGAACGCCCGCCGCACCGCTCGCAAGGCCGACACCGCGCGCAGCCGGACGTTCCCCCCGCTGCCGCCCGCCCGGGGCCGCCGTTCGTTCGCCGAGTCCTGGTGGGGCAACGCCTGGGTCGAGGCGTTGGAGGGCAGGCAGCGCTCCGCCACCGGGCGCCTCGCCCGCGGCCGTACCTACGCCCGGGCGGGGAACGTCGGCGAGATCACCGTGACCCCCGGCCGGGTCGCCGCCCGGGTCCAGGGCAGCCGCAGTACGCCCTACCGCACCTCGATGGAGATCCCGGTGCTCGGCGAGCGCGACTGGGAGCTGCTGCTGGACGCCGCCGCCGGGCAGGCAGGGCACATCGCGGCCCTGCTGGACCGGGACATGCCCGCCGAACTGGTGGAGGACGCCGCTCGCGCGGGGGTGCGGCTGCTTCCGCGGCAGGGCGAGCTCACCCCGTCCTGCTCCTGCCCCGACTGGGGCGACCCCTGCAAGCACGCGGCAGCCGTCTACTACCAGGTCGCCCGGCTGCTCGACGAGGATCCCTTCGTCCTCCTGCTCCTCCGAGGCCGCGGCGAGCAGGAACTCATGGACGAGCTCCAGCGACGCAACGCCGCCCAGGCAGCCCTGGAGTCCACGAGCTCCCATGACGTACCGTCGGCAGCCGGATCGGTGCCCGCCAAGGACGTGTTCGCCGCCGCCAGGGCCGGGCTGCCGCCACTTCCCGGCCCACCGCACGCGATCGCCCGCCCGGGGCCCACCGCCGTGTTCACCGGTTCGAGTGCCCCTGGCACCGGCATCGACCCCGCGGCGCTGGAGTTCCTCGCCGCCGATGCCGCCGCCCGCGCCGTACGACTGCTCGCCGAGGCACTCACCCCCGCGCACCTTGGCACGACACCCGCAGACCCGCTGCACGTCGACCAGGACGTCATCCGCCTCGCGGCAGCCGAAGCGCCGCCCACCGTCGTCACGCGCCTCGCGCAAGCGGCCGGACTGGGCCCCGCGGACCTGGCCCGCTCCGTGCGCGCCTGGCAGTTCGGCGGCCCCGAGGGACTACGGGTCCTGAACGAGCCCTGGGACCCGGAGCAGTACGAACTCGCCGCCGCCCGTGACGCGGTCAGGCACGCCTGGGAGGGCGAGCGCGCCCCCGCCCTGCGGGCCACCCGCAACCGCCTCACCGCCACCGGGGGCTCGGCACAGCTGCGCCTGGGCACCGACCGGCGCTGGTACCCCTACCGCAAGGAATCCGGCACCTGGTGGCCCGCCGGCCCCGCGGACCGCGACCCGGCAGCGGCCCTCGCCGCCGCCCTGAGCACGGAAACGTCCTGAATCTGCCGCTTTGTCGACGGTATGACGGCGGGCGTCAGGTCCGTCACGCATTCGATGGCCCCGCTGTCCGGTGCCGATGCCTACAGGATTCCGTCACCCGATGGTGCGACGCTCCCCGGCAACGGCCGGCGTACGGCACTCTCGGGAATTCCGTCGCAGAGGCCGATTTCCGCGCGGACCAGGGCGATCCGTTCCGCCAGCCAGCGGGTGTCGGCTCGCAGCGATTCCGGCAGCGCGCCGAAGTCGACGAGCAGGCGCACCAGTTGGGAGTCGGTGAGCCTCGCCGCTCGGTGCAGCGGGTGCGGCAGGTGGGGTGCCGGGTAGGCGCCGAGCAGCAGCCGCTCGGGCAGTCGGCGGCCCTGCTCGGCTCTGCACAGGGTGAGTTGGTGGGCGAGCAGCGCGCCCAGGCTGTGCCCGTAGAGGAGGTAGGGCCGCTCCAGGAGCGGGCCGGGATCGCGTTCCAGGGCCGCGACCAGCCTCGGCAGGCCCTCCCGGCAGTGGCCGCCGGTGGCGTCCCGGCCGGGGAGCCGGACCGGGACGACCGTCGCCCGCTCGCCCAGGGCGCGTTGCCAGCCGGTGAAGAAGGCCGTGCTGCCGCCGGCCGGGTGCAGCCCCAGCAGGGTGGTCGGGGCGTCGTCCGGTCCGGGCTGCGCCGCGGCCGGGTGTGCGACCGGGGACCGGCCCCGGTTGCACACCCCGGCCGTCGTCGCCTCGCGGCCCGACCGGTGGCCCGGGCCGTCAGGCTGCCGGAGCGTCGGCCCTCCCCCGCCCATGCGCGCGGGCCGAGAAGGCGACCGGATCCGCCGCTGCCGCCCAGCCGTCGGGGGCGGGGTCCGGCCGGGCGGTCTCCACCAGCCGCGCGAACTCCTGCCAGGCGGCGGCGCACTCCAGGGCGAGCTGGGAGATCCGCCCGGCGCAGTGCGGTGGGACGCTGCGCACCAGCTGGTCCCGCTGTTCGGCCGGGGGCAGGCTGCTGGTCAGCATCCGCAGCAAGTGGCGACCGCTCTCGGTGAGCCGGAGGGCGGGGTCGCTCATCAGCCGTTCCATCGTGCGGGCCAGGTCCTGGGCCGCCTGCTGCGGCGCGGGGGCGCCACGCCGCTCGCCGCCGCCGCGCGGCCCGTCGGGGGCGGGCGCCGGCCTGATCGCTGCCGGCCGGGCTGCCGACCGGACCGGGCGACGGCCGGCGGGCACCGGGTCCTCGCCCCGGCGCAGCCGCTCCCGTACGTCCCGGACCGTGCCGGGGGAGATGCCCGCCTCGTCGGCGATCGCGCGCAGCGAGGCCCGGGGGTTGGCGGCGATCAGCTCGCTCGCGCGCAGCCGGCCGGTCGCGCTGTCCAGCGGCCGGGCGCGGCCGTCCCGGCCGATCCGGGTCGCCGGGTGCGGGATGGCCCCGGCCAGGTCCCGTCGCAGCGCCCGCACCGTCTTGGTGGACAGACCGGTGACCTCGGCGATCATCCGGTCCGCCCAGTCGGCGTGGGAGCCGAGGATCCGGCCGGCCGCCGCCGCCCGCTCCGCCCTGGACAGCGGCAGACCGTGCCGGGTGTTGCTCTGGACCGAGAGCACGAAGGCGTCACGCTCCGAGCCCTCGAAGAAGCGGACGGGGATGTCGGATCTGCCGCCGGCGGCTGCCACGCGCAGCCGGTGCATGCCGTCGATCACCCGCATGCTCGGACGGTGGACGATGATCGGCGGCAGGTCGCGGCCGAGTTCGGCCAGCGTCCTCAGGTGCTCCGGGTCCTCGCCGCGGGCGCGCGGCGAGTCGGCCGGCAGCAGGGCGGCGACCGGGACGGGTACGACCTCGGACAGGGTCGGGGCCCATTCCGGGGACGGCGGGCGGGGCGCCGGGTTCTCCTCGGCTTCGACGGTTGCGGTCTGTTGCGTCACGGCGAGTCCTCTGACGTGCAACACGGGAGCGTGGCCGGGCGAACGAGGCCGCCGGCCGCGCCGCTCGTCCGGCCTCGGGGACCGTGCCGTCCCGCTCCCTGGGTCTGCTGGGGCGTCTCCTCGTCGAGGCAGGCCAAAGGGGAGACATGCTTCGCAGCGATCGTAGGTCATCCGCATACCTTTGAGAAGGTATTTTAATGCGGCCGCAACATGGAGCAGCGAGACCGTTACGCAAGGGGTGGGGGGAGCCCGGCGATCAGCCGGGCCGCGGCTCCGGCCGTCAGCGGGAGGCCGTCAACGCTCCGGCCGTCAGCGCTCCGGCCGTCAGCGCCCCGGCCGGAAGGGTCCCGCCGGTCGGCAGCAGCCGGGCCCCGGGCACCCGGTCGACCAGGTCCGGGTCGCCGACCACCACGGGGTGCCCGACCTCGGTGAGCATCGGCAGGTCGGAGTCGTGGTCCCCGTAGCCGTAGCAGTCCGCGGGATCGATGTGCGGGTACGCCCGGAGCAGGGCGCGCACGGCCCGGCGCTTCTCCTCGCCGATGACCGGCTCGCCGACCAGCTCGCCGGTGAACACCCCCCGGCGCACCTCCGGCCGGCTGCACACCACGTGCGCCGCGCCGATGTCCCGCGCGACCGGCTCGACCAGCGCCGGGAAGGACCCGGAGACCAGCACCACCGGATCGCCCGCCGCCCGATGCCGGGTCAGGGCCTCGCGGGTGGCGGCGATGTAGAAGCCGGCGCTCCGGGAGCGCCGCGCGAACCACTCCCGGCCGGCCGCGCGGACCGACTCCTCCCGCTCCCCGGCCCAGACCCGGTAGTAGGACCGGTTCGCCTGCTCGCGCGGCGTCCCGGCTGCCGCCAGGGCGACCAGCTCGGCCCGCACCCGGGCGGCCCGCCGGACGCCCGACGGCCCGTACCGGCCGCCGAGGTAGAAGTCCAGGAAGTCAAACATGCTCTTGCAGTCGATCAGCGTCTCGTCGAGGTCGCTGAACGCCAGACGGTCGGACTGGACCACGGAGGGCTCCTCGGGGGCCGGGGTCACCCGCGGGTGACGGGTCGGTCGGGGTCGATGGCCAGGCGCGGGCGGGCGCGCAGGGCGGGGAAGAGGGTGTCGCGCACCTCGCGCCAGCGCTCGGCGAAGTCCGCTCGGCCGTGCAGGTTGTCGGAGATGTGCTGGGAGCCGAAGAACGCCGCGACGGCCACCCGCGCGGCGACGTCCGGGTCCACGTGATGCGCCAACTGGCCCTGCTGGTGGGCCTCGCGCATCAGCATCGAGATCAGGTTCGTCCAGTCCACGTAGGGCGGCGGCAGCTCGACGTCGACGGCGTCGCGCTCGTTCTGCAGCCTGGTCCCGGCCTGCATGATCGGGTCCTCCAGGAACGCGACGGTGGCCGCGTTGAACATCTCGATCACGGTGTCCAGCGGCGAGAGGCCCTTGCCGCGCACCGCCTCCAGCGTCACCGGCCAACGTGAGTACAACTCGTCCACCACGGCGATGGCAAGGGCCTGCTTGTTGGGGAAGTGGAAGTAGACGGCACCCTTGGTCATGGCCACCTCGTCCGCCACGTCCTTGATGCTGGTCTGCTGGTACCCGCGCTCGGCGAAGATCCGCGCGGCGCAGTGCAGGATCTGCTCCCGGGTGCGTTCGGCGCGCTCCTGGCGCAGCAGCGGCCCCGCCGCGCCCGACCGCTGGATCTTGGGGGTCGGCCACAGCGGCTCCATGGCAACGCCCTTGTTCTGACTCACTGTTCGCCCTTTCTCTCTACACCGAGCACTTCTGGCCATATACCTTCTCCCAGGTATATTTTCGGCCCGGGGATCAAGGTCACCTGACATGACCCTCGCCCGCAGATGGGGTGGCACCACCTTAGGGAACGGCACACCAACGGGGAGACGTGCTCGCATGTCCATCATCACCGCACCGCCAAAGTACCTGCCGTCGGACCAGGCAGCACCGCTGTCGTCCGGTCCCAGGCTCTCGTTCAGTCACCGCCTTCCGGCCGGCTCCGTCCACAAGACCTCCGCCGCGGAGGTCCTGCTCACCGACGCGGTCCGCGCCGGCGACGGCCGCTTCACCGTCGGCGCCGTGTGGCTCCGCGACCGCTTCCTCCACCACAGCGGGGATGGCCGGTCGCCGGATCCGCTGCTGCTGGCCGAGACGGTCCGCCAGGCCCTGATACTCCTCTCGCACCGCTTCCACGGTGTTCCGCAGGGGCACCCGTTCGTCCTCGACAGGCTCGATCTGGAGCTGGTGGAAGGCGCCGCACCACCGCGGCCCTGCGCCCCGGCGCACGTCACCCTGGACGTCACCTGCGCCCGGACGGTGACCACGCCGCGCCGCACCGGCCTCGCGCTCGAAGCGGCGGCGTCCGTCGACGGCGTGCTGATCGGCCGGGCGGGCATCCGCTGGGAGGTCCTGCACCCCGCGTTCTACCAGGTGGTGCGCCACCGCGAGGCCCGTCCGAATGCGGCCGGGGCGCCGGAGCGCCCCGAGGCGCCGGTCGGTGCGCTGCGGCGGCTCGCTCCCGGTGAGGTCGGGTACCCGGGCGACGAGCACGTCCTGCTCGCCCGGGACTCCTCCGGCGCCCGCGGCGGCTTCTGGCTCGACCCGGACCCCGGCCACCCGGTGCTCTTCGACCACCCGTCCGACCACGTCGCCGGCATGGTGCTGCTGGAGGCCTTCCGGCAGGCCGGCCGTGCCGTGGGTACCCCGCTGCACCCCGCCGGGATCTCGGCGACCTTCACCGCGTTCGCCGAGCCGGACCTGCCGGTGGCCATCACCGTGACGCCCGGGCCGGACGGGACGGGCCGCACCGGCGGTACGGCCCGGATGACGGCCGAGGTCACCGCCGCCCAGCGCGGCGCCGTCCTCGCCACGGCGCGGCTCGCCTACTCGACGGACCGTCACGAGACCCCGCGGAAGGACCCCTCGTGAACACCACCGCGCTGCCCGTGGCCCTGCCCGCCGCCGCGATCGAGCGCGTGGTGGACGCGGCCCGGCGCGACCTGTCCGGCGTGGAGGACCGCCGCCGGCTCGGCGCGGAGGCGATCCGGGCCGTCACGGCCGCCGGGTTCCCCCGCCACTTCGTCCCCCGCGAACTCGGCGGTACGGCGGGCACCTTCGCCGAACTGCTCGCCGCCTCGGCCGAGGTGGCGCGCACCTGCCCGTCCACCGCCTGGTGCGCCGCCCTGTTCGCGGCGCACGGCCGGCTCGCCGCCCACCTCCCCGAGGAGGGGCGCAAGGAACTCTGGGGGTCCTCGCCCGACGTGCTGATCTCGGCCTCGATCATGCCGCCGCAGGGCGAGGCGGTCCGGGACGGGGACGGCTGGCGGATCCGGGGCCGCTGGGACACGGCCAGCGGGGTCGACCACGCGCACTGGCTGCTGCTGGCCTCCCGGACCGGCCCGGCGGACCGCCCGGAGCACCGAATCCTCGCCGTCCCCCGGGCGGACTGGACCGTCCTGGACACCTGGCGGAGCCTGGGCATGCGCGGGACGGGCAGCAACGCGGTGGAGGTGGCCGGGGCGTTCGTCCCCGACCGGCTCTCCTGCACATTCGCGGACCTTCAGCGGCCGCTGGGCGCGGACGCGGCCCGCTGCCACCGGGTGCCGGTCCACCTGGCGGGAGCGCTGATGTTCGCGGCGCCGGTCCTGGGGGCGGCCGAGGGCGCGCTCGACGCCTGGCGCCCGGCCGTCGCGCCGCGCCTGGCCGCCCTCTCCCCCGGCCGACGGGCGGAGGCCGAGCTGGCGCTCGGGGAGGGCTCGGCCCGGATCGCCGCGGCCCGGCTGCTGCTGGAACGGGTCGCCGAGCGGGCCGACCGGGCCGAGGTGACCCCGCTGCTGGTGGCGGAGAACCGGCGGGACGCCGCGATGGCCGCGACCTGGTGCGCCGAGGCGGTCGACCGCCTCTTCCGCGCGGCCGGGTCGCCGGTGCTGCGGGAGGACGCCCCCTTCCAGCGGTACTGGCGCGACGTCACCACCGCGGCCTCGCACGGCGTGCTCGGCCCGGCGGCGGCCGCCGCCGACTACGCCACGGCCGTGCTGGACGCACAGGCGCCCGAGCCGCGGAACCGCTGAGCCGCCGAGGCACGCTTCACACCGCCCCTCGCCAGGGGTCGACCGCCCGTCGGATCGGCGGTCGGCCCCTGGCGTGCGACCGCTCAACATACCTTCGCATAGGTATGTTTCTGGCGCATGGACACAGTTGCGAGACTGCCGCGGTGGTGAAGCAGGCCAGGGCGCGGCAGACCCGGGAACGCGTACTGGACGCGGCGGCGGAGAGCACCCCTCCCCTCCCCGGGATCGGCGCTCACCGGACTCATCCGCAGAATGCGCGGACGATTCGAATCCAATGTCCGGTTCCGGGCCGCGCTCCGGCTCGCCGCGGACTGCGAGCGCCGTCCCGGCGATTCGGTCGGACTTTTCGCCGACATCCGCCAGGAAATGGTGACGAGCATCCGCCGCGCGCAGGCCGAACGGGAAGTGACGCCGAACCACTCGCCGGAATCCCTCGCCTATCTGATCCTGGCCGTCCTCTACGGTTCCTCGTACCTGCCCGCCGCAGACGCCGACCGGGACGGGCCGGGCGAACCGGACGAGGCCTGGCGCGTCCTGCACACCGTCCTGCGACTGGGCTGACCAGGGGATCTTCCCGGCCTCGGGGAGTGGGCGGGCGCGCGGCGACCGACCGTCCGCCGTGCAACCGAGGCACCGGCCCCAGTCGCACAGTCTGTGCAAACCGGGAACCTGGCACTCCCCGTTCCAGGGCCGCTAGCCTTTCTTCCGCACCGCTTCGCCGCGGGCCCGGAATTCACGAACCGGCCCGCCGGAAAAGCGCCCCAGGGGCCGAAAGCCGTGCTCTCCGCTGACATCTCCCACGCGCCCTGCGGCCGTTCCCTTCGAATCGGCCGGCCGCCGCGCGCGTTCTCCCAGACAGTCCTTCCGACCGTCTCCCCGCTCCGAGAGGTAAACGATGAAGCCGCCGAGCTCATCCAGCTGATGATGCGCCGCTACGTGGAGCGCGCCGTGCACGAGAGGGCTCCTCGCTGCACGAGTGGACCTACGCCACCGTGCGCGTCACGGTCGGCATCAACCCCAACGAGTCCATCGGCCTGGAGTCCGTGGAGAAGACCGACGAGATCCGCTTCTACGAGCAGGTCGTCGCCCAGCTCGGCGTCGCGCTGAAGCAGTACGCCAAGGAGACCTACGACGCCTTCGTCCACCTGCCGATCGAGTTCCCGCTCGACCCCAAAGGCCACCGACCCGTCAACGAATGCTTCCGGGTGCTCTCCGACGAGCACCTGCTGAACGTGCTGCGGGGCGAGCTGAAGATCCCGACCCACATCATCGGCGGCACCATCCCCGAGCGGCTGGACGCCATCACCCGCACTCTCCAAGACGAAAGGCAGCCACGTGCGCACGACACCGCCGGAACCGGCAACCGCGGCGCCGCTCTTCGAGCCGTTCAAGATCGGCGGGCTGGCGCTGGAGAACCGCATCGTCATGGCCCCCATGTCCCGCGACCTGTCGCCCGGCGGGGTGCCCGGCGCGGACGTCGCGGAGTACTACGCGCGCCGCGCCCGGCACGGGGTGGGGCTGATCATCACCGAGGGCACCTTCGTGGGCCACCCCTCGGCCGGGAACCGCCCGTCCGTCCCGCGGTTCCACGGCGTGGACGCGCTGGCCGGCTGGGCCGGGGTGGTCGGCGCGGTGCACGCCGCCGGCGGGCGCATCGTGCCCCAGCTGTGGCACGTCGGCCAGGACCCGCTGCTGTGGGGCCGGTCCCTGGAGGAGGCCCGCCGCACCGCGCCGAAGGGCGTCGAGCTGTTCGAACCGCCGGGCGGGCTGATCAACCCCTCGGGTCTGGAACCGGGCCGCCCGGCCGGGCGGGCGATGTCCGAGTCCGACATCGCCGAGGTGGTCGAGGCCTTCGCCCGCGCGGCGGCCGACGCCCAGCGCCTCGGCTTCGACGGCATCGAGCTGCACGCGGCCCACGGCTACCCGTTCGACCAGTTCTTCTGGGACGTCACCAACCACCGCACCGACGGCTACGGCGGCGACCCGGCCGGCCGGACCCGGTTCGCCGCCGAGGTGGTCCGGGCCTGCCGCGCGGCCACCGGCCCCGACTTCCCGGTCATCCTGCGCCTCTCGCAGTGGAAGGTGGCGCACTACCGGGCCCGGCTGGCGGACGACCCGCGGGCACTGGAGGCCTTCCTGGCACCGCTGGTGGGCGCGGGGGTCGACGTCTTCCACTGCTCCACCCGGCGGTTCTGGCAGCCCGAGTTCGAGGGCTCCCCGCTCAACCTGGCGGGCTGGGTCAGGGAGGTGACCGGCCGCCCCACCGTCACGGTCGGCTCGGTCGGCCTGCGCGACAGCGACTACCTGGGCTACGTCGAGGGCAAGGGCTCGGAGGTCGACGACGTCGGCCTGGTGGCCGAGCGCCTCGCCCGGGGCGAGTTCGACCTGGGCTCGGCGCCAAGAAGGTCTACATGGGCGGCATGGGCCTGTTCCTGCTGGCCTCGCTCGGCTGCGCGCTGGCGACCACGCCCGAACTGCTGATCGCCGTCATCGGCATGCTGATGACACGGCGGTTCATCGCGGCGCCGGAGCCGCGCGGCGACCGGCCGGCCCCGTTCGGCCACCTGGTGTGGATCGTCGCGCTCGCGGCGGTCAGCTTCGCACTGATCGAGGGCCCCCAACTCGGCTGGGGCTCGAGCCCTGTGCTGGTCTCCTACGCCGTGGCGCTGGTCGCCACCGCCGTGCTCGTACGGCGCGAACGCAGCAGCGACAAGCTCGTGATGCCGTGGACGCTCTTCCGCCGCCCCGGCTTCTCGGGCGCCAACCTGGTCGGGTTCTTCTTCAACTTCGCGCTCTTCGGCACCATCTTCATGCTCGGCCTGTTCTTCCAACACGCCCGGGGCGCGAGCCCGTTCGTCGCCGGGCTGGAGCTGATCCCGATCACCATCCTGTCGCCGGTGGCCAACGTGGTGTACTCGAAGATCTCGGGACGCTACGCCAACGGCCCGCTACTGACGGTCTTCCTGCTGGTCGCCGGGGTCTGCTCGCTCGGCCTGACCGCGATCTCCGCGTCGACCCCGTACTGGATCATCGCCGTCGGCATCGGCGTGTCCTGCCTCGGCTCGGGCATCATCTCCCCCGGCATGACGGCGGCCATGGTGGACTCGGCCCGCCCGGAGCACGCCAACGTCGCCGGGTCCGTGCGCCAACCGGCAGATCGGCTCGCTGGTGGGCATCGCCGTCGTCGGCGTGGTGCTGAACGCCACCCCCGACTGGAGCCGGGGCGCCTCGGTGTCCTTCGTCCTGGTCGGCGTCGCCTACCTGCTCGGCGCGGTGTGCGCCTGGCGGCTGGTCGCCCGCTCGGAGCGCCGCACCGAGGCCGTGGCGGCGGCCGCGCCGGCCCGCACCTGACCCGACGGCCCCGCGATCCGGGAGTCCGTCACCCCGTGTTCCCGCGCCGCCTCACCCCGAGGGCGGGGTGGGAACGCCGAACGGCCCCTCCGGCCGGACCACGAGTCCGACCGGAGGGGCCGTTCGGCTGCGACCCGGCGCCACGGGGTCGGTTCAGGACCGGCGGGTGTCGCCGATGGCGCTCTCGATGCCCTGGACCATCCGCCACAGCGGGGCCCGGCGGCTGGCGACCAGGACCACCACGTCGTCGGCCGCGTCCTCGCCCTCCGGGGCGGAGTCGGCGGGGCGGTCACTCCAGGTGGAGGTGACGAAGGCCATCGCCGCGTCCACCTCGGCCACCCAGTCGCTCTCGCCGCCCGAGCGCAGCCAGGTGCGCAGGGCGTGGTTGTGGGCGGCGACCACGGCCGCGGCGATCACGTCCGCGCGCAGCGGGCCGTCCGGGCGGTCGGCGAAGCGGCCGCGCAGGTAGGCGGCGAGGGTGTGCTCGTAGCGCCAGACCACCGACAGCTCGTACGCCCGCAGGCCGGGGACCTTGCGGGTGAGGCGGTAGCGCTGGACGGAGAAGGAGGGCTGCTCGGCGTACATCCGCAGGACCAGGCGGGCGGCGTCGCAGGCGTGCCTGACCGGGTCCTCCTCGCCGGTGCCGGAGTCCAGGAACTCCGTCATCTCGGCGAGGCTGCGCTCGTGGTCGGGGAAGACCACGTCCTCCTTGGCCGGGAAGTAGCGGAAGAACGAGCGTCGGCCGACGCCCGCGAGCGAGACGATGTCGTCGATCGTCGTCTGCTCGAAGCCGCGCTCGAGGAAGAGCTCGAAGGCCGCGGCCACCAGCGCCTCGCGCATCGCCGGCTTCGAGGGCCCGTCGTTCATGGGCAGGTCCTGCTCTTCCTTCTCGCTCATTCTCCGGAACTTAGCATCGGCGCCAGAAGTCGGCCCCGACGGCCGGTGGGCTTGCCCGCCCGGCCGTCGGGGCACCTCGGGAGGCCGGCTACGGCAGGTTGCGGGCCATGACGATCCGCTGGACCTGGTTGGTGCCCTCGTAGATCTGGGTGATCTTCGCGTCCCGCATCATCCGCTC
>NZ_JBIRJC010000011.1:0-97030 GCF_044329365.1 Kitasatospora sp. NPDC017646
CGGGCCCACGTCGAGCTTGGCGCCGATCGACCGGATGCACTGGTACTCGGTCTCGTACTGATCACGGGTCTCCAGCACCAGGCGCACCGCCCGCTTCCGGACCTCACTGGGGTATGGCTTCCTCATAACGGACTCGATCCTTCCAAGAGAAGGAGTCTCGGTCAAACCCGCAGCGATTCAGCCGTCAACTACTGCCGTCAGGACGGCAAGAAGCCCCGCCAGGACCTCCACGGTCCTGACGGGGCTTCTTGGCGCTCAAATCATGGGATTACATTCCCTGATGCTAGCTACTGCCGGGCATACCTTTTTCTGGCACGAGCTAGGACGTCGACGGCCTGTGCAGATCCAACGCGCACTCGGACGGCAGGAGACGACGTTTCGCGAAGCGAATCCCCAAGTCCGGCAGCCAAAGCCCGCAAGGCGGCTTCTCGCACAAGACCAAACTCGCTCTCGTCATCGGCGATATCCATCAACATTTTCGCCAAGTCGGCCGGTCCGCCTGCCTTTCGAAGGTGCCTGCCAGTGATGGAAATGGCAATATCTCGAACATCGCCATCAACATCCCAATCGACTCCAACCAGGAATTCACGGAGCTCAGGAAGGAGCTCAGAGGACATCCCCCAGTAGTCCCCAAGAATCTGCACAGCGAGGCGGGACAGCATTGGGTCCACAGGCATGCGGAGATACTGCCTGACGACCTCCGCCTGGGCGGGGGAGCCCCCCAGCCCAACCACATGCAATGCCGTATACAAGTCTCCTTGGCTTGTGCGGCCTTCAGAAATTGCCTCCACGGCAACGCCGAGTTCTTGAGCACTCAGCGTCCCAGATTTCGCCCTACTGAGCATGTCTCTAAATTCTGTCATCAATGCCTCGGGACATATTTCTCTGAGTAGTCCAGCAGCTTGCTTGCCTGGCTAAGTTCGTCCTGAAGCGACGGGAAGATCGGATCATCAACCCCCGCTTTCGACATCTGCACCTTGATCTGGTGAATGCGATTCAGGAGACCCTGTTGAGCATCTCGAACCTCACCAACATGATCCCAAGGAGTTCCATCAGCCTTTCGTGCAACAACCTCACCGCCGAGTTCGCGTTGAGCGGCATCCAAATCCCTGAAGGTGAGATGCTCAGCGATCCTGTCTGTCTTTGTCGGAATGCCACAGCTCGAATTGTGCACAAGCACTGGCGTGGCACCGGCCAGTACATAGTACGTGTGGAGGTCTGCGACTGTGAGGTTATAGGTGAAGACTTTCTGGTGGTAGTTTCGCACGCCCGCTACGGCGGCTGCGGTCCCGTCCGGCTTGCGGAGTTCCTCGCCTGCTCGGAGCTCGCTGGCTTCAGTCCAGCGTTGGTTGGTAAGGCTCCAGAAGGGGTGGTGCCAGGTGGTAGTCAGCGTCGGGCGTTGAGCCGACTGTGATGATCCTTGGTCCGGCGCCTCCTGGAGCGACAGGTCAGTGAAGTCCTCGTCATTCGGCGTCTCAGTGACCGCTGTTACGGCCCTGTGGTCGGTTTCCCCGGTCTGGGGGTCGGTGGCGAGGATGTCGTCACCGATTTTGATCTGCTCGATTGGCTTCTGCTGACCGTTTGCCATGACGACCATGGTTCCGGCGACGAAGCTGTCGCACAGGGCTGCGCGAGCCCTTGCGGAGAGGCCGGGGAGCCGGCCAGGCGCCACCTCTCCAACTCCACCCCTAGCCGCCAGTGCCGCCATGGAGCCGCCGACGTTCATCGCGCTCTTCTCCATGGGAGAAAGGCCGAATGGAGTGACGATGGGATCGCCAGCAGTTATGCCGTTAGCGATCATCGCGTCGGTGCGGCAAACGATGTACAGGCAGTAGTTGGCTTTGAAATAGTCGGCTTCCTCCTCGGAGGCGCCATATTCCCACATTTGCAGTGCGGCCCAATTGATGGCGCTCGATCCGGAGTCGTACTTGGTCATGATGCGGTGCAGTTCTGCATCGCTGATGTCATTCCTGACAGGTTCTTGGTGCTGGGCCATCTCCGCCGTGCGGAGGAAGGCACTCATGGTGCGTTGTTCCAGGGTTGTTGCGCAGGAATTGTCGTGGCGGCAGTCGGTGGAGCTGTATCCCTTGGTTCCAGTGAAAGGAATCTTCTTAACGTCCACGGACCAGGCGCCATGGTCCGAAGTCCAGGTCTCGGTGACGGGACTGTTATCGACCGTGCATGAGCCAAAGCCGCCGCAGGTGCCGTCGGGGCGAAGACCGCTGGGGTCGGAGAGGTTGACAGGGTTGTTGTTGCTGTAGGCGTAACCGTTCCACTGTTGGGGGTCGGCTGCGTCGAGGATGGGGTCGGCGCTGATGAAGCGGCCGGCGGTTGGGTCGTACTCTCGCGCGCCGAGGTTGGTGAGGCTGGTGGCGTCGTCCTTGGTGCCGCCGACGAAGCCCTTGGTCCCGGCCCACTGGCCGGCTGCGGGTTGGGTGCCGCGGGGGTTGCCGAAGGGGTCGGTGAGTCGTCGGGTGACGGTCATGTTGGCGTCGGTGTTGATCTGGACGCCGTTGGTGCCGTGGGGGTCGGCGGCCTGGATGAGGACGGTGCCGCCGCCGATGGGCGCGGTGACGCGCGTGAAGGTCAGGCCGCCAGGGGCGGCGATGGATCGGACGTTGCTCAGCGAGCCGTTGGGAACGGAAGTGTCGAGGGTGAGCTCGTCGGTGGGCAGGTTGAGCGTGGTCTTGCCGGGGTCGCGGCGGATGAGCTGGTTGCCGTCCGCGTCGTAGAGGTATCTGGTTACGCCGGCCTGGCCGGTCTTGGTGAGCGAGTCGAGTTTGTCCTCGCCGTTCCAGGTCAGGGTGGTGGTGCCGCCGGTGTCGGTGATGGCGGTGGTGTTGCCCTTGGCGTCGTACTGGTAGCTGACGGCCTTGGTGCCCGACGGGCCGGTGCTGGTGGAGGTGAACAGGGCGTGCGGGCCGCCGGTGCCTCCGCTGGTGGTGGGGGTGTTGGTGGTTTTGGCGGCTCCGAAGGTCTGGGTGACGGTGGTGTCGTTGAGGCTGTTGCCGGTGATGTCGTGCTGGACGAGGCCGGTGCGGTTGCCGGTGGCGTCGTAACTGTAGGTGTTCCAGTACGGTGCGGGGCCGCCGACGGTGCGTCCGCCGGGGTTGACCGTCGCGGGGCCGGTGGCGTTGTTGCAGGTGCCGATGCCGGGGACGGTGGTGGAGCTGCCGGTGCCGTGCTTGAGGCCGGAGGAGTCGGTCCAGTCGGCGGTGGTGCTGGTGCCGCCGGTGTCCGTCCAGGCTCTGGTGAGCCGGCTGAGGTAGTCATACGTGAAGCACTGGGTGTCGGTCGCCGACGCGTCCTGGACGTCCGTGACGGAGGTGAGCCGGCCTGACGGGGTGTAGGTGTAGCTGGTCTGGTCGGCAGAGACGGTGCCGTTCTGCCGGTCGATGAAGCTATTGATGATCCGTCCGGTCGCCCAGTCGTACTGCTGGGTGGCGACGACCTGGGTGCCGTATGGGCCCACGGTCGTGCGGACCGGGCGGGCCAGCGCGTCGTATTCGACCTGGGCGATGACAGCCTTTTTCAGGCTGGCGGCACCGGTCAGCAGGCCCGTGACGGTGCGGCCGTAGCTGACCGTTTCGGCGGGCAGTCCGCCTGCGGCGGGAATGTCGACCTTCTTCAGCGAGCCGATGACCGGGCTGTAGGTGTTGGTAGTCGTGTAGGTACCGGCGAGGGCGCCCTCGTCGGACGGGATGGTGATGGAGCTGCCGAGCGGCCGATAGGCGGTGTCATAGCCCGTGATGGCTGTGGTGTATGCCGCGCCGGATGCTCCGCCCACATACCGGGTAGAGGAAGTGGCCATGCCCTTGGCGAGAGTGTCATAGGTCCAGGACGCCAACTGGTTGGCCGGTGCCACACTCCCGTTGTATTTGCCAGTCTTACGGTCGAGTACGTCGTAGGTGTAAGCAAGGGTGTTGCCCTTCGCGTCTACGGTGTGGTCGATCCTCGACTGGGTGTCGTAGAACGTCTGACCGCTGCCGGTGTCCGGGTCGGACGACGAGATCTGGCGGCCGCGCAGGTCGTAGCTCTCAGTCCAGGTGTTGCCGCTGCTGTCGGTCCGTGAGGTGGCGAGGCCGGCTGGGCTGTAGCCGTAGCTGGTGACGTCCGCGTCGGCCGGGTTACCACTCGGGGTGGGTGTCTTGTACTGCCAGATCGCGGTGGCGCGGCCGCGAGCGTCCGTGACAGTCGAGGTCGGGGTGCCGCCGGAGGGCGGGGTGACGTCGGTACGGTCGGCGCCGGGGTAGGCGGTGTTGGTCGCCCACTGGAGGTTGCCGTTGGAGCGGAACTCCGCGCGAACTATGCGCCCGTTGCCGTCATAGGTGTTCCAGGTCTGGCCGGGGACCTGCCCGTCCGCAGCCGGGAGGAAGATTGCCTCGGTGGGGAAGGAGGTCTCCTCGTAGTAGGGAGCAGAGGTCTTGATCACCCAGCCGTGCGTGTCGTACACGGTGTCGGTGATCAGGCGTCCGGTGGGCTTGGCGTCACTGGTGCGTTGGGTCTGACGAGGCCGGCCGAGACCGTCATAGATGTCGATGCTCGTAGAGAATGTGACACCGTCGTCGTTGAGAGTCTCGGTCTTGGCGGTGGAAGGGCCGGCGGATCCCCTGAGTGCGTAGGTGAACTTCCGCGTCGGGTTCTCCGTCGTCGGGCGGTCCGGCGCCCAGACCGCGGTGAGCCTCCCCGCGGCGTCGTATTGCGCAGTGATCACCCGGCCGTTCTCATCGGTCTTGGTCAACACTGAGCCACGAGCCTGGTCCCGGGTCGCCGTTGTGGTCCACCCAGCGCCCATCGGGCCAGTCGTCTGCACCTGCGAAGGCAGCTCACCAGAAGCCGGGGTGACGGCAACAGATGTGACGGCGGGCGTCACCGAGGGAGCGCTCGACTGGACGCCGTTGCGATCGTAGGTCGAGCCATCGGTGGTGGCCGTCGTCATAGCACGCCCATAGGCATCGAACGTGCCACTGCCGGTGTGCGCGTAGATCGGATTCCCGGACTGATCGAAGTGGTCGAGGACTTGGGTGCTGGTCGGGTCACCGATGGCGCCGGCCCTCCCCAAGGCCTTGCCGTCATAGAGTGTGCGGCCGCTGGACAGGGTGTTGGCGGCCGTAGCCTTGTCGGAGCAGGATCCTTGGAAGGTGGTCTTCTCCGCGGCCAGAGTCAGTATCTGGGGGTTGTCGCTGGTCGCGTAGGAGATCGTGGTGCAGAGCTCCGGGGTGGCGGCGGTGCCGTCGCCCTTGTCGTCGACCTTGACCACACGGTTGCCGTTGGCTGGCTCGGTTGTTGTCACCGTCGAGGTGGTTCGCCAACTGCCGTCCGCGAGTTTGGCCTTGCTGACGGCAGTAGTCTCGGCATCCGGCCGCCAGGCGTAGATCTTTGGCGCACCGGCGCTCTGAGCATGGGTCGCGGAGGATTGCTGCCCGCTGAAGGTCGCTCCGGATACCGCGGTGACGCTGCCACCCGCCTGATCGAAGGTCTCAGTGGCGACGATGCGACCGGCCAACTGAGCGCTGTCGGTGACGCTGCCTCCGAGCGGGCTGGCGACGTCCGGGACTGTGCGCAGGGTCTTGCCGTCTGCGAGATAGTCGCCGACCATGCCGCGCAGGTAGGTGACTCGCTGCTGGGTCTTCGGAGCCTCACCGGGGTTGGCGTTGCCCGTGGTGATGGTCACGGTCTGGTAACCGCGGAACTGGTCCCAGGTACGGACCTTGGGATCGACGAACTCGGCGTCGTTGCGGTGCCAGGCGGCGCCACCGTTGTAGGTGTACTCGGTGGTCTTCGCGACGGCAGGGGTGCTGACCAGGTCCTGCTCGACGACGGTCTTCACCAGCGGCTTGTCGAACCAGTCGCTGACCGGGTCCTTGCCGGACTGCCCGGGTAGGTACCAGTGGACGGGTATGCAGGCCATCGTGTTGCCGTCCTCGGAGGACGGCATGTGGTTGTTGACCCGGGAGCACTCGGGATCGGTGTAGATGACGTCGATCCGACCGCCCATCTCGGTGGTGATGCCCTGGATACGGGGGCGCATGAACTGCGGCGAGGCCGGGACGAGCCCGTCGACGCGGTTGGCCCGCATCTTGTACTGGAACTGCACCGGCGGCAGGTCAGTGATCTCCGCTTGGCCGTTGCTCGGTACCCGCTGGATCGAGTCGAGCTGGAGCAGGTGCGCGGTGCCGTCACCGGGGTCGGCCAGCTCCTGGTTGAGCTTCCAGGTGTCGACCGTGCGGTACGCGGAGTTCACCAGTACCTGAGTGCTGATCGCCGTCAGGCGTTTGGTGGTGAAGAACGTCGGAGACGAGTTGGTGCAGGTGTTGTCGGTGCAGATCTGGTCGACGGGGGTGTCCGGCCACGCGTTGGCATTGGAGGTGCGCTTGCCCTCGGAGCAGTCGTTCGTCGCGTCAGGCAGGCAGCGTTCAGCAGTGGTGAAGAGCACCTTGGCCGCGGGGCTCAACGCACCCTTGGCGGCCTGCTGCTCGCTCAGACGCTGACCGTAGCCGATCTCCTGGAGGTATCCGCCACGCTGGTAGTCGGTGAGGGTGCCGGCGCTGCCTCCCTGGATGCGGCCGCGCTGGTACTTGTTGCCCTCGGTGGCGTACTTGTACGTGGTCAGGTTGCCATGCGGATCGACGACATAGTCCAGCTGCCAGCGCCAGGCCATCTGGCACCAGGAACTGTTGCCCTTGCCGGCGTCGTAGCACGGGTCGCCGCTGTTGGGCGAGTACACCGGCACGGTGAACACTGAGTTCGCGGCCTGGTCGGTGCCGTCACCGCCGGGCAGGTGGTTGAGACCGAAGTAGTACTGGACACCCTCGGGCGTGGTGATCCGCCAGTACTCTCGGCCCTGGTAGTCGACGTCGCCCGCGCCCTTCGGCGCCCCGGTCAGCTGCTCGACCTTCGTCCCGTCGTCGCCCGCAAGGTGCCAGCTGCCGGTGCCGTCGTCGCGCACGATCTCACCGGAGCGGCCGGAAAGGGAGAGGCTGGCGTTCTGCCCGCCCCAGCACTCGTCGCCGGAGCCGGTGATCCCGTCCTTGTCGCAGGACTTGTAAGAGCGCTCGATGTAGCCGGGCTCATAGCCCCAGCCGTCACCGATCCACGACGGCTGCGCGTTCGAGGCGGAGGTCTTACCGTCCACGTCCGCCGAGTTGTAGCCCAGCGCCACAGCGGGTGCGGCTCCTCCGAGAGCAGGCGGAACCGAGATGGGATAGCTATAGGTGAAGCCACCGGTGTTGGACCCGGAGGTCCAGGATGACGACGAGGTGAGGGACGTGGCCTTGTAGTCGCCCATGGCGCCGGACGGAGGGGGTGCCGCAGAGAGGACCACCGAACTGCCCGTGCCACCCGAGTCGGCCACGGCCAGCGCTTGGCCGGGCGGCGCCCCGGAGAAGGACGCCTTCACAGCACCGCCCTGCCCCTGTTGGGGCGCTGCTTTGGGCGGCAGGACGATATCGGCGGTGATCTTGCCCAGCCCGTCGGCCTTGGCCGAAACCGGTGTCTGGGTACGGCACTCGGGCAGGTCCGGCGTGGTCAGCGCGCAGGAGGGCAGTTCGACGAGCGCCGCCCGGTCCGACCATCCGGCTGCCTGCAGGGACTTCAGGTCCAAGGTGACGGCTGCCCCTCGGCCGCCGCCAGTGGCGGGTGCCTCCGCATCAGTCAGAGCGATGAGCGGCCCGCCGACACCCGCAGCCTTGCCCTTCTCCTGTCCGGTCACCTCGACCGTGACCGTGTGCGCGCTTTCCTCCTTGCCGGTACCAGGAACGACCCGGACCGCCAACGCGCCAGCCTTCGTTCCCGTCTGGCCGCCGGATGCAGGCGACGCACCACCGGTCGCGCGTCTGGCGGCCGCGGCTTCGGCACTGTCCGCTCCTACCCTGACCGTCGCGGTTCCGGTCACCAGAGGTGCCACCGGCTCGGGCTTCCAGTCTGGTGCCTTGGCAACGGGCTGGGACGCCACCGGCTTCGCGTTCTGTCCCTTGACGGGGACCGAAGATCCGCCCAGGGGCGTGTTCGGCGGCGTCCACACCTTCCCTTCCGGCTCGGGGTACGTCCATGCCACAGCTGGTGGCACCGTAATCCCGGTCATTGCCATGGCGATCACCGTTGCCACAACGGGTGACCGCCATCTCCCCCTTGTTGGTATCCCAGCCCGTTTCCGGGCAGGCCAAACCCCCACCGTGAAATCTCCTCACGTGTTGTAGGCACAGCGTCACGCAGACGCAGCGAGTGCCATCATCGTTGTGACGATAGGTGAGGCCTCGGACACGCCGCAGCTCGTTCGACCGCAAGGCATGCCGACTTTGCCAACCATTGACTATCGATCGGGAACGTTTCCGGACATGTCCATGCACGGTCGTCAATCGGTTTGACCAACCCGCTGGAAACGAAGCATCGTTCCCACTCGAACGCGACCTCGCGCAGGAGGCCGCCAATGGGGAGGGGACACAGAAAAGGCATGTCCGCCATTCAATGGACATTCAGGAACACATCACCCACACCGTCTTTGCGACGACGAACCGCCCGAGCGGCTGCGCTCGGGGCGAGCATCGTCCTGAGTCTCGGCTTGCTCGCCGCTCCGACCGCACTCGCCGCCGAACCCACTGCCGCGTCGACGCACGGGCCGGTCGGCGGGGTGGGGCCCGTCGTTCCGTCCACGCCGGCACCGCCGCGCACCCCGTTGCAGCAGGCGATGCTCGATGCGATCGCCAAGGCGAAGTCGACGGGCAAGCCGGTCGTTGTCGATGCGATGACCGACGTGGCTTCGAAGACCGTGGCCAACCCGAACGGGACGCTGAGCACCACTGACAACGCTCAGCCGGTGCGTGTCAAGCGCGACGGCAAGTGGGCCGACCTCGACCCGACATTGAAGACCGGACCCGACGGCACGGTCACCCCCGCGGTGCTCGGCACCGCCGTGTCGTTCTCCGGCGGCGGCACCGGCCCGATGGCCACCGCCACGACCGAGGACGGCAACAAGCTGGCCGTCGGCGCACCGTTTGCGCTGCCGAAGCCGACGCTCAACGGCGCCACCGCCACCTATGCGGACGTGCTGCCCGGCGTCAACCTGCAACTGACCGCGCTGACGGCCGGAGGCTGGCGCGACGTGATCGTCGTGCGGACTCCCGAGGCAGCGGCCAACCCAGCGCTGAAGACCCTGCGCTTCCCCGTCACGGCGAACGGACTCACCGTCGCCGCTGACGACAAGGGCGCCATCAGCGTCAAGGACGACAAGAGCGGGAAGGTGCGCTTCCAGGCGCCCGCCCCGATGCAGTGGGACTCCTCGAAACCCGCCTCCGCCACCCCGCCCAAGGCCGGCAAGGCGGTCGCCGCGCCGGCCGCCGAAGACGCCGGCGCCCAGGGCGCCCCCTCGACGGCCGAGGCGCCAGGCGACGGCGCGAAGGTCGCCCTGATTGGCACCAAGGCCACCAGCGAGGCCATCGAGCTGACCCCGGACCCGGCCGCTCTCGGCTCCGGCACTGGCCCGTGGTTCCTGGACCCGACCCTGATCGCCGTCAGCAACTCGGTCCAGAGTTCGGTCGAGGTCCAGGAGAACCACAAGGACGCCAAGAACTTCAACCTCAAGTCCGACCTGGCGACGGGCTACTGCGGCTTCCACAGCTCGGACCCGAACCAGGACTGCGGCAGTGAGGGCCGCCAGCGGGCCTACTTCCAGTTCACCATCAACCCGGCGATCTACACCGTCCCGGGCGGCGCCGAAGTCCCGCCCACTCTCTACTCCTCCGTCCTCAACGCCCAAGTCTCCGGCGCGTCCAGCATGGGCACCGCCACCAACCTCGGCGTCTACTCGGCCCCGCGCCCGATCGACGGCAACACCAACTGGTACCAGCAGCCGTGCGGCGACAACGGCAACGTGGTCATGGACGGCTGCAGCTACGTCGGCGGCCAGCAAATCACGGGCACCGGCCCGATGTCCGTCGACGTCTCCGGCATGATCAACCAGGCGGCCGCCGGCCACTGGCCCTGGTGGACCCTCGGCATCGCTCCCAGCGACTCCGAATGGAAGAAGGAGTTCCGCCACCAGATCGCGAGCAACCCCAGCATCACCACCAACTACGACATCACCCCCACCATCTGGTACCCGCGAACAAGCCCCGCCCCCGGCTTCGCCGACACCGGAGCGAAGGCCGAGTGCACCAGCGGCGGCGCCCACCCCTGGGACAACTCCGGCTGGGTCGGCAACAACCAGAACATCTACCTGACCGCCAACAGCTACTCCCCCGCCGGCCAGCCGCTCTACACCGGCTACATCATGTGGGACGACCAGGACCCCAACTTCCGTCTCGAACAGGGTGGGTGGGGCGGCTCCTACAACAACCCGGCTCCGTCGACCTCGGTCGGCTCGCTGACCGACGGCCACCAGTACGGCTGGCTGGCCCGCTCCACCGACACCCTGCTCACCTCACCCAACAGCGCCTGGTGCTACTTCCGCGTCGACAAAACCGCGCCGCGCGTGAGCATCAGCTCGACCGACTTTCCTCCGTCCGGCACCCCGAACCCGAACCCGGCCAAGTACGTCGGCGACATGGCGACGTTCACCATCAACGCCGACGACCCGGCCCCCGGCCCGAACCTGTGGGCCTCCGGCGTCGCCTGCATCCGCGTCACCCCCGACCCGACCCCGGTCGTCGGCTGGGGGTGCAACCCGTCCGACACCATCAGGCCTGGCCAGTCGTACACCTACCAGCCGCGCCAGTGGGGCACCAACACCCTGTACGCCTGGGCGATGGACGTCGCGGGCAACTACAGCCAGGCCGCGGTCTACAACTTCTACGTCCCCTGGAGGCCCCACACCCAGCCGCTGTTCGGTGACGTCGACAACGACCAGAAACCCGACATCGTCCTCACCGACAAGACCGGCGACCTGCGGGTCATTGGCGGCACCGCCGAACCGTCAACCTCGCTGGCCGCCCCCGCTTCAGCCGCGCCGGACGGCTCCTCCTGGGCCGACTTCCAGATCAGCCACCACGGCACCCTCGCCATCGGGCAGGCCGTCGACGAGATCGTCGCCCACTACAACAAGGACACCACCTCGAAGCTCCGAGAACCGCTCTATCTGATCCCGAACAGGGGTACCGGCCGCTTCGACGCCCTCAAGCCCATCCCGCTGACCCGCCCGTCCACCTGCACGACCTACGGAACCGGCAAGCCCTGCCCCGACTACACCCCCAAGGTCTGGAGCAACGTCTCCCAGGCGATCGCGTTCGGCACCCCCGAAGGCGAGGCAGTCGCCGGCGACCCAAAGGACCCGAACCACAAGATCATCAACAGCCAAGCCTCCATCCTCACCGTCGAGAACAACAACCTCTACCTCTTCCAGCCCAACGGCACGTTCGACGACCTCGACAGCGCCACCCTCATCCCCACCGCCTCCGGCAGCTGGGCCGACCTGGAACTGCTCAGCCCCGGCCCCGCCAACGGCACCACCACAAGCACCGACAAGACCAACCCGGGCCAGGTCAACCAGACCACCCTGTGGGCCCGCAACCGCACCACCGGCGACGTCTTCGCCTACCCGCTCGGCTGGAACACGAACGGCACCGTCGACTACACCGCGCTCACCAAGCCCGACGCCGGCATCAAGCTCACCACCGGCGTCGCACTGACCGCCGCCAACTACCCGCACATCGGCGCCGGGGACATCAACGCGGACGGCTACCCCGACCTCTGGACCGTCGACAACAACAACGCCATCACCATCTACTCCGGCCAGAGCAGCACCGGAACGACAGGCAAGGTCGACGGCTTCGGCACCCCCAGCATGATCGGCTACGCCGACGCCAGCACCTCGATCCACCCCAGCCTGGTCCCCTGGCAGTGCATGGACGCCGAAGGCGGACCACGCGACGGAGCACCGCTGGCCATCTACTCCTGCTGGAACACCCCGAACCAGCGCTACAACCTCGGCGCTGACGGCACCATCCGGGCCGGCGCCTACTGCGTCTCCACCACCGGCGATGCCACCACCAACGGCACCCAGCTCGTCCTCGCCCGTTGCGCGGACAAGCCCACCCAGAAATGGACCACCCGCACGGACGGCCGCATCGTCAACAACGCCACCATCACCAACGGCGACCCCAACACCGGCCGCTGCGCCGAACTCCACGGCTGGGCAACCGACCAGGGCACCCGCCTCGACATCTGGGACTGCCCCAACCTCCAGGAAAACCTGCGCTGGAGCCTCCAGCCCGAACGCACCCCGTAACGTGGCCCAGAGCGAGAGGAAGAGCTGATCCAGTAAACGTGGGGCGGGCTCCGAAACAACCCGTGGCCCGCCCCGCGTATAACATAGTCCGTCCGTGATCGCCATGCGCTCAAACACACCCTCGTCGCGTCGGACCCTGCTCAGCTGCTCTCCTGCCGGCTGCCCACGGAGAACCCGACCTGATCCGGGAAGCCCGAACTCTCCCCATGCGCCAGGGAACTCCGCGCACGACCTAGCCTGAGCCCTCCGACCACCCGCAGGTGCACCGTCGCCTCGTGATGGATGGGAACCTCGCCTGGAATCGCATCCAGCCCTGTACGCCTCCCCCACTCGTCGGCACGCCGCAACGTGCCTCCCGCGCCATCCCTCCATGACTATTGGCCTGCGCACTCGCCGACCCGCTTGAGACGCGGGTCAGACTGCAGCGCGGCTTCACCACACCGCGCAGAAACCCGCTGGCCAAGATCAAGCGGGGACCTCAGGAAACAGATCGCGCCACGCCTTCGACGAAGGCGTCCGCAGCCACATCACCTCGCCCGAATCCAACGCTGGGGCAGCCGCTGCGCCTGTCGGCGCGCACTTGATCGACGGATTGGAGTGTCAAGTGCAAACGCCCTGGCCGGAATCGGCGATCACAATGGGCAACCGTCAATCCCATTTTTGGCGATAGACAGATCGGACATACAGGAAGGATGCGCGCATAAGGTCACGGGTGCACAATCCCAGGCAGCATCAGGCCTCAGCGCAGGACAGTGAAACCGTGAGACGGATGTGAGAGGCAGGACCCTGAGCACGCCAAAGGCCGTTTCCTCCCGAAGGAGAAAACGGCCTCTGACCTGCGACAATGGAGTTGAACTCCAGTCGGGACGACAGGATTTGAACCTGCGACCCCTTGACCCCCAGTTTAGTAGGGATATCCTATTACCCCTCAAAATCCGCCCACGCACACGCCGTGCGCGTGCAGACGAGCATGTTTCGCGCACCTCGCGCGGCAGCGCGCATGACGTGTGGTCCCCAGCTGGTCCCTAGGTCAGGGGCTTGACGGAGAGTCCGGGTGGCGTTCATGCCTCCAGGGTAACGCCACTCCGGCCGTCAATCCAGTGATTCCGGCAGATCGCCCAGAGAGCCACCGGACAGAAGCCAAGGGGTCCCGGGAGAAATCAATCTGGCCCAGGCCGAACTACAGCCAGAGAATGGTCTCCAGAAATCCCACACTCGCCAATTCCATGTGGCCTCGCTGGAATTCCCGGCGCCCGCCAGCGCTCACTCCGAAGACCGGTCCGAGGCCCGGCGCCACGCACCGCGCGTGCTCCGGGTTGTACGAGCCCAACAACCCACGGCCGACTGGCAGACGCCTTGTCCCGGCCCACGGCCACTCCTCCCGGCCGCGACCCGGTGCGGGCCGCTGCTGCGCGATCAAGCTGCCCTACCCACCGAACGTGCTCCGTGATCACCCTCGCGGCGTGTCGCCAGCGCGCGTCCCAGTCGATCGCGAGCCTCTCCTGCCCGGATCACAAGTGGTAGGTGAAGCGCAAAGCGCCGCCCTCCTCGCGGTAGTACCCGCGTCCCCGCGCGCCGAAGGGGTTGGGGAGCATGTACACCTGGAGCTCTTCGGAGTCGAGGACCGAGGTGATCACCAGCAGCCGCCAACGGTCGTGGCTGGCATGCTGCTGGGCCGCCCGAACCTCGCTCTCCCCGAGTTCGATCTGTCCGCCCTGCCCCTGCGTCGCCTTGACCTCGAACATCAGGGGCTGCTTGCCGGAGCCGACCCGGAAGTCGAAGCCCAGACCGTCGTCCCCCGGTGTCCCCGGGAACGCACCGCGACGGTTGGTGGAGACCCAGCTGCTCTCGTCGGTACCGGGGTACTGTCGGCACAGCCACTGGTAGGCATACCACTCGCCCGCGTAGCCGATCGCTGTTCGCTGAGCCTGGGAGAGTCCGCTGTCCGCCCGGCCACGGCCGCCGCCCGGACGGTGCCTCGCGCCGCTCCCCCCGCTCCGCGGCGCGACCGGGGTGAGCTGGGCGAAGTGGTGACGACCGCCGACCAGCTCGGGCCGGGCGTCCAGGTTTTCGCGCAGCACCGCAGTCAGTTCGGTGAAGTCGCCGGAGTGCACATCGAGCTCCCGGCTCCCCACCGAGATGAGCCGTCGGGCGCGCTCCCTCGCTGCACGGGCCCGGTTCGCCTCGTTCCGTACCTCGTTCAGGTCCTCCGGAGTCAGCCCATGGCGGTCGAGGTCCGCCGTGCAGGGCAGGTCACCCGGCCACTGCCCGAGCGCGGCCAGCCAGGCGACCACATCGTCCGGGCCCAGCAGTCGGAAGTCGAGCGCACCCGCCGTCTCCAGCCGAGCGGTGACTTCCTCTCCCGGGTCGAGGGCCGACAGCGCGTCGGGCAGCGTCCGACCGGACGCCGTCACCAGGGCGGCGAGGTCCTCCGCCTTGCCCGCGATCACGCTCTTGTTCCGGCCGCGCACGTGATCAATCGGCGGCAGCGGGTGCCCCTCGTCCGGGACCGGCCCTCCCAGCCGTGCGACGAGTGCTTCCTCGACCTGCGCCCGCAGCAGTCCGGTATCCGCGACGTCGACGGTGAGGGCCCAGACCGAAGGCGCCGTGATCCAGTCGAGGGTACGGAGCTCCGGCCAGTCGGCCAGCGGTCGCCTGGCGTCGAACTCTCCCAGGGCCGACCAGCGGAGCCGGTTCAGCAGCTCCTTCCGGTGCAGGTCCACGAACGCCCGGAGCGCCTCCTCGTGGGCCTCGCCGTGACTGATCGGCCGGTAGCGCGGAGCCAGGGCGGCCAGGGTGTGGTTCAGCGCGCCGAAATCGATCCCGAGTGCCGCCCTGAGTTCGTCGGTCGACCGGGCCGCGCGGGCCTCGTCGACGAATTGCTCCGCCGTCACCGGAAGTTCGCTCGCACAGGAGCGCAGCGCGGTCGTGAGGTCCTGGGTGTCCCGGGGCGTCGGCTCGGTCAGCTCGTCGGCCTTCGGCCGGCCAAGCAGGTGCACGAGCAGCGGGTAGCCCCGCTGCAAGACACCACCGACGGCTCCGTCGATCCGGCGGCCGGTCTGTTCGAGCTGGTGGATGGAGAGGCCGAGGGCTCTGGCGAGTTCCTCCTGCGCCGGTGCCCGCAGGTCGGCGTGAGCGTCCCCGAGTTTCAGGGCGGCCAGCTGCACCCGGTCGCCGAAGCTGCGGTGCCCGAGCAGGTCGGCCATCGCGACCGCGAACCGGGCGACCTCGCGCCAGCCTCGGTCGCCCTCCCGCGTCAGCAGTAGCGGGTGCTTGGCATCGGGCAGCGGCAACACTCCGTCCAGCCGGTCCGGCACGGTGACCGGCTCCTCGTCCAGGGTGACCTCCCAGTCGGTGTAGCGGTGCAGTCGAACCTCTCGGAGTGCACCCGTCAGCTCGGTGAGGGCGGCATCGCTCGGCCGGGGCGCGTGCGGATCGTGGTCGGCCAGTGCGGCCACCGCCAGGGGAAGCCAGGGGAACTCGTCGACCAGCGGCTCGCCCATGACCGCAGGATCCACCAACTCGCCATCGACGGTCGCCGCGAACTCCAGGGAGTCCACGGCCCGGACCGCACCGGGGCAGATCTTCTCGAGCAAGTCGCAGACCTGCCGGGCGATGCCGGGAAGCACGAGCAATGGCTGTTCCATCTCGCGAATCAGGCGGGCGGCCAGACTGTCCCGGTCACCAGTGACGTACAACACCGCGCTGTCGTCGACGAGGTCGGCGAGGGCTACAGCCACCATCCGGTCGCCGACTTCGGCAAGCAGGACGCCGTCCTCCGGGAGTTCGGGGTCGGGCTGTGCGACGAGCTCGTTCCAGGCACGCTCGTTTGCACGCTGAGCCAACGGCCAGTCGTCACCTCGGACCGCACCGTCCTCGAGGAACCGGCCGAGTGCTGCGACCAGGCGTGCGCAGTCCTCCGGTTCGCCCCAGCTAGGCAGGCCCGCCTCGCCCAGGCGGTCGCGGACCGGCTTCGGCTCGAGCAGTTGGCGCAGCCGCCGGTCGACCGTCGGCGCGAAGGCGGGCTCCTCCTCCAGCCCGGGCGGGCAGTACCATGCCTCGGCTGGGCGCACCCAGCGAACCGCGCGGTCGGCGCCCCGTACCGGCAGCCAAGGCTGCCGGTGGACGAATGCCTCCAGCGGCGTCCGCACGTACTCACGGTCCGTCTTGCGGCTGCTCTCACTCGTCCAGACCGTCCTGAAGTGTTCCGGTGTCCACGTCGCCAGCCCTCGCAGCACGAGCCGGGCGTACGCCCATCGGGCCGCCTCGCCGAGCCGGCCCACGACCTCCTGGCCCGGCAGCCGATAGGCGTGGCCACCGTTATAGGGCGTCTGGGGGTACGACGCGGAGGACCATCGTCGCTCCAGGTGCTGCTCCCACTGCTCGTCGACCCCCTTCGGGAGGTTCGCCATTCTGAGAAGGTTGGCCGTCGTCAGAGCGCCACCGTTGGCCCGCCGCCTGGCCCCCTCCGTGACGACGGGTATCAGTCCGTCGGTGACCCCCACAGCGGTCAGGAAGTCGCGCCATTCATCCAGGGTCTCGCCCCGCTTCACCAGCGTGTCCGGCGGCGCGATCAGGCGCTTCGCGATCCATCGGAGCGCGGACGACAGCTCACGCCCGTCCGCCACCACCGTCGCCAGGTCGTCCCCTGTCGTGCCCGTCCATCCTGCGCCGAAGGCAGCCCCCGAAGCCCGGATCAGCGCCCCGTCAGCCGAGGGTACGTAGAGCCCCACCGAGGACAGTGCCAGCTCTCCTGCGAACTGCCTTGAGCGCCAAAGCCGGAAGACGAACCGGAGGGCCTGGAGACGCAATTTCTGGTCCGCGCTGTCGGCCAGGGCCAGCCGGACATGCTCCAGCAGACCCTTGGCGTCGAACGGCCGGACGAGACCGGCCGACTGCAGGAAGAACTGGACCCGCTGCCGGCGCCCACCGTCATCGTTCTCGGCCCAGCTCAGGTCCGGGTGCAGGCAGAAGAGCCGCTTGCCGAGCACGGCAGGCACCACGAGCGCCCCGTCGTCACCCCGCGCACCGTAACCGGGCTGGAAGAACGCCTGCCGCCGCTTCTCCCGCTGCCCCGGCTTTCCGTTGTCGCCACCGCCGTTCGCGCGCCGGAGCGTTCCGTCCTCGGCCAGCAGGATCATCCGGCCGCGCAGCACCTCCCCGTCGTACTCGAATAGCGTGGCGAGGTCCGCGTACATGGCGTCCCAATCCCGGACAGACTCCCCAACCCCGGGCAGCGGCATCGTGGCCACAATCCGTTCCACCAGGTCCGCCAGCACCGACCGCGGGGGATCCAGCGGGTACTTCAGCGCTCGGCACATCGCCGCCAGTCGCCTGACCCGCTCGGCGCCGACCTCCGGATCCACCACGGCGATCCCGGTCGCGTGTGCCTTCTCCGCTGTGAGCAGGGCGAGTTCGTCTTCCGGCCAGAGAGTGGCACTCCGCGGTGTCGTCCAGCTGGCCTCCTGTGGAGCCCCGTCGATCCGCACCGCCGGAACGATGGCCACCTCGCTCAGGTCGCGGTCGTGCACGCGCCGGGCCGCCGCCGGCAGCAGTCTCGCGGTCGGGCCGGTCGACTCCCAGCTCACCAGGTCCACCGCCATCTGCCGCATCCGCGGTCCTGGCAGCCCTCGTAGCTGCTCGGACGCTGCCAGACAGGTCTCGGCCGCCACTTCGAACAGCAGCCTGTTCAGGGGATGTTCGTGGTCCAGGTCGGTGCGGTCCATCTTCGTGTAGAAGGGGGCGTTGAGGTGGCCCGGAAAGGGTGCAAGGACTTCTTCCCCCAACGGCAGGAAGGTGAAGGTCTGGCCACGCCTCGGCCTGGCGGCTGCCACCGGCAGAGCCACCTCCACCACTGCCGGCTCGGCCCATTCCCGCCAGGACTCGTCCAGCCGGCCCTCCTCGACTGCCTCCTCGACGATGGACCGGAGGCGCTCGTCGTCCACGGTATGACGCGCGATCACGAAGCGCCCGGCCGGGCCGAGATCGACCTCGGCGAGCGAGACGGCAAGGGCCGCCGTGCCGACGACCGAGGAGGGGGCAGCCGGCTCCAGTGACCGCTCGACGCGGGTCAGCTCGCTGACGGTCTCCACCGCACCGGCGACGCGCCGCTCCAGCACCAGACTGGACAACCTGTCCAGGAACAGCATCACCGGAGCCTTGGCAGAAGCCAACTCCTGCATGCGGCGCCGGACTTCATCGAGCGCGGCCCTATGGCGCAGCGGGAGCCGGACCACCGTCACGCTCCCGGCTTCGGCCAGCTGCGCACAGGCCTCCGGCACCTCGGTCACCGGGTAGGGAATCTGGAACGGTGGCAGCTTCTTCACCGCTCGCCGGGCGGCCTCCCGGTCCCCCAGCAGAGCCGCCAGCTCCTCCTCCAAGGCGAACCGGAAGCAGTAGCCGTCCAGCACTGCCGGGCTGGGCCCCTCGCTGCGGGCGCTGTAGATCTCCGGTGCGTCCGTGATCTGCAGGACGCTCCGGAACCCCACCCCCTTGTTGCCTATGCCCTCGCCGATCACCTTCTCGCTGATCGCCAGGTTGCACACTGACTCGACCCTGGCCCAGGTGAAGGGGGTGCCACCGTTGCCGACCAGCAGAGTGCCAAACTCGCCGTCGTCCTCGTCGAGGAGAACGTGCACCCGACCGTCGTGCCGCTGCCTCGGGTGCGCGTCGTGCCCGTTCTGCAGCAGCTCCAGCAGGAAGCGACCGGCGTAGTCCCGCGCGGTGCTGAACGAGGCTGCTCGCAACTGCTCCGGCCCCCGCCAGCGCTTCATCCCCAGCGAGTCCCCGAGTACGTCCAGCGAGTACTCTCGCAACTCGGCCGCATACGCACCGTCGGTCACCGAACCCCCTCGACTCAGAATCCACCCGAAAGCTATCGCACGCTGGCGACAACGGGCGGCGTGAGCTGCGAGTTAGCCGACCAGCTCCCTCGCGGCCATGGCTACGGCCGTCTTGGCTCAACATCGGCATGCACCGACTGCCCCCTCCCCGTCCGCGGCCACTCCTCCAAGCAGCGACCCCGTGCGGGCTGATGCCACGCGATCAAACTGCCCTACCCATCAGCCGCACACCGTGATCACCCTCGCGGCGTGGCGCCAGCGCGTGTCCCGGCCAATCGATCTTGCCTGTGCTCCACGCCCCGCCCCGCACGCTCTGCCGCCACACCCACCACTCCCGAAGCCGTCGTCACCCTGGCCGCTGCGCTTGACCGTGCGGATGCCCACTGCGGAGTCTCCTCCATCGGCGCCGGTCCAGCCGCACGCCGGCTGCCTGAGCCAACGCCGGCCCGAAGGAGGACGGACGCCGTACACGGCAGCAGCCTCGACCAGACCGAGACCCAGCGCACGGCTGGCCGTCCGGCCACCGCGGGCTGCGCTGCGTAAGGCTCTCGCTCTCCGTTCGAGCGCGGCCCGAGGTCTCTTCCCTGCCGTCAACCGGGCACCGGCCGGCCCGACCCGCTGAACGCGACGGCGTCTGTGGACCGCACCGATGCCCAGACTCCTGTCCCAGTGAGGGCCTTGCCCGATGCTGCGGACAGATGTGCATCAACTCCGCCCGACTCGGCAAGATCAAATCTGCCGACCTGGGCAGATGCATCAGCGACCCCCTTTTCGATCATGCTTCCAAAAAACCTGGGCGCCGACCCTCTTTTAGGACGCATCCACATCAACGCAACACTCGGACCATGATCATCATTGCTGGAGCAGCCTCCCCGGCAGCAGGATCGGAGGCACACAAGCGGCCTGACGGACCGACATTCTGACGTCCGTCGTTCACTCCAGCCCGCCCCGCCGCCAGGGAGGAAATGATGAAGAACAACCGCCAGAACCTGACCGGGCTCCGGTGCTCCACCGGGACGCCCCGTTGGCGCAATCGAAGGATGCTCCCGCCAGCTCCAGTCGTCATCGTGCTTGTGATCGTGCTCCTCGCCGCGGTTCTGGCTCTCGCCGGCACCCCGACCGCCAGCATCCTCGAGCTGCTGGCCGGTGCGGTTGCCATTGCGATGCCGGCGGCCAGGGAGATGGTGACCCTGGCTCCTGGTCGTCGTCGCTGAGGCAGCCAAGATGGGCCGACCCCAGAGAAAGCTCGACAGAGGCGCATGGCACCACAGGGCTCAGCTGGCACTCTGGCTCCGCGAACGCAAGCAACGGTCCGGACTGACATATCGCGAGATGGCCCAGCAGGCCCGGTTTTCTGCAACCGTTTTCTCTCGCGCAGCCTCGGGGCGGATCGTGCCCACGCTGGAGATCGTGGAAGCATTCGCAGCGGTATGCAGAGTTGACCCCACACCTGGCCGCGAATTGTGGAAGCGGGCACGACATGAGAGGGCGCGGGCAGCCGGGCGAGGGGTCAACTCGCCTCAGCCAATGCGGCCCGAGTACATCAGAGATCACGCCACGCTTCGCCTCGCCTTAATCGAACTTCATCAAGCGATGGGAGAACTATCGCTGCGAGAGCTGGAACGCCGCGCTCACGGCTCTGGCGATAAGCTCTCTCGCGCCACGATCCACGGCGTTCTTAAGGGTCGCCGCGTGCCGACCAGGAGATTCGTAGGCTCCTTCGTGAGAGCGTGCGGGATCCCTGAGAGCACAGCTGCCGTGTGGCTCGCCAGCTGGGACCGTGCGGAGCGCAGACGTTCCTTGCAGGCCATGGCAGATAAGCCACTGACGTTTACAGAGGGAAACACCGCTCGGTCATTTCGATATGACGTGCAACGCCTCCTGGAGAAATACCGAAAGGCTGGCCTTCATCTCGATCTCATGGAGGAAATCCTCATTCGACACGTGGAAGAGACTCGCCGCCGAGACATCGAGCTGGGCGAGTTGCGAATTCCCGGTCATACACATGAGTCAGCCTCGTCTGCAGGCTCCACTATGAGCGAGGCCGAATAGTCGCCGCAAATACTAATACCTCCGGAGCAGTATCTGATCAAGCGGGCACGCCACTCCATCAAGGGGCCGGCCGCAGTCCAGTCGGGCAGATTCGCAGGGCATGACCTGTGGTCGATGACGACACACCCCGCCCGACTGAGACTCCCTGACCGGCTTACGGGCCCGGCCCGGCCACCGGCCCCCGAACGCTGGTACTGGCAAGCTGGCGGCTGGCCCCGACATCGCGTCGACATTGAGGCAGTCCGCCGGCAGTGCAGCCAAGCAGGCGCCTTGCCGCACTCGCAGGTCCACTCGATGTCCCGCTACGCCATCCAAGGGATCGGCGGTGCGGACATCGAGCCTGCGAGATAAACACTTGATTCGTTTGATCATCATCCATAGAATATCTCAGGTCCGACTGATCAACCTGGGAGCCTCCATGGGTCAACCTTCAGTAGATGCGATGTCCGGGCGTAGAGAGCGGCCGGCCGGCCGGTTGAGAGCGGTGTCGTACGGGGGCGGCGTACAGTCCACTGCGCTGCTCGTCCTCGCAGCACGCCGTGAAATCGACTACCCGACGTTCTTGTTCGCGAACGTCGGTGACGATAGCGAGCACCCGGCCACGCTCACGTACGTGCGAGATGTCGCAGTTCCGTTCGCTGCCAGCGCCGGGATCGATCTCAGGCAGCTCCGACGGCTGCGGCGCGATGGCGAGTCCGAAACGCTTGTGCAACGCCTCAGCAGACCCGACACTCGCTCCATCCCGATCCCCGTTCGCATGGCGAACGGGGCGCCGGGGAGAAGGTCCTGCACAGCCGATTTCAAGATCAAGGTGATCGGACGATGGCTTCGCGCACACGGCGCCACGCCCGGTGCGCCGGCGCGCGTGGGCATCGGAATTTCCGTCGACGAGGTCCATCGTGCGAACCGCAGGCGTAGCGAACCGTATGAACTGATCGAGTATCCGCTCTTGGACCTCGGACTTCGGAGGACGGACTGTGTGCGCCTCATTGAGGAAGCGGGGCTTCCCGTCCCTCCGAAGAGTTCGTGCTTCTTCTGCCCATTTCGCACAGTTGGGGATTGGCGCCGTCAACGGTCGCTGGAGCCCGAGCTCTTCGCTCAGTCGGTGAACATCGAGGAACTGGTCAATCGCCGGCGGAAGGCTCTCGGACGAGACCCGGTGTACCTGACTCGCTACGGCCGTCCGCTGACCGAGGCCATATCGGGGGAACCTCCCATCGTCGTCGACGACGACGACGGATTGTGCGACTCCGGATGGTGCATGACGTAGCGTCATCGCCGTCCCTGGGCTGCGGCATCCAGCCTGACTACCTTTCCAGGGCCGCCTTCCGGCCTCGCGGCTTCTGACTCAGCCGCTCACCGGCGAGCAGCCTTGCATGTGCTTCTGCATCAACCGCTCGGCCGCGGGCTTGGGCATCAGCGATGAGCGTGTCGAGAAGCCAGAGCGGTGACCCCGACAGCTTGAGATCCTCGTCCGCAATCGTCCGCCGGTTCCGCCATCGAGCGATGGCTCGTTCGTCGACCGTCAGGACGAGAGCCGCCTCCTTGATCCCTACGATCACCGGAAGATCCTTCGGGTCCACGAGACTGTATCCACCCGGGATCGTCGCCTTGTACTGCGCCAGCCGCTCTTCGGTGATCTCCCGACCACTGTGCCCGTCGAGCTGAAGTACCGTGGCGAGTAGCCAGTAGGGGTTCCCGGACGCGATGAGGTCGGGCTCGCCAAGGATGCCGTCGGTCCGCCACTTTTGAGACGTCTGGCGCTCGATGCCAAACAGGGCGGCGATCTCGGTGTGGCCGACCAGGTAGGGCAGCTGTGCGGCCATGACCAGTGTTTCTCCGGGGAGCATCGTCTACTCAGGCCCGGCTCACGTGCGGGCTCCCAAACGATAGCGCTCTCCGGCGTGCCGTACTGGATCTTGGCGGCGCGGCTGAGTTGCTGCGAGCAGCGTCGGCTGTACCTGAGCCCCGTTGCGGACGGCTGTCGCCGGTCGCAACGGGGCTCGGGTGTTTCGCTCAGAGGTGGCAGACGGAGCAGCCTGCCTCGTCGTCGTCCTCGTCGTGGGCATCGGCGAGGATCTCGAGCAGCGGTCGGTTCGGCCTTATGCGGGTGGCCGCCCTCTCCAGAGCTGCTTGGTGCTTGGCTTCGATCTCCTCGCGGCGCTCGATCAGGTCGTGCAGGGACTCGCCCTGGGACCAGGTGTACTGCCGGCCCTGCATCGCAGTGTGCCGGTAGTTGACCTTCTCCTCGTAAGCTATCGCCTTCTCGAAGAGGTCCGGGTGGCGGTCCTTGAGTCCGACCCACTCGTGCTTGCGCTGGAAGAAGCAGAAGTAGCAGCCCGAGCGGGTGCGCCACTCGTAGTACGCCGGCAGGCCGATGCCGGCCTCGTCGAGGATCCTGTCTACGCCGGCGCGGTCGATGCCATCTTCGCGGAACGGGAATACCGCGGTGATGTTCGGCTTGGTGCTGACGTAGCCCAGGCGGTTCTCGTCTGCCCGGATGGCGACGTAGGAGATCACCTCGTCGTCGCCGACCCACTCCTCCAGCGGCTTGATCTTCAGGTTCTTGGTGCACCAGCGCATCTGGGGGCTGGGCAGGGTGCCCTGGTAGACCTCAAGCCAGTGGTCGAAGTCGCGGCTGGCGTTCAGCCGGACGATCGGCTTGCCGACCGCGGCTTCAAGGCGGTTGAGGTATTCGTACGTCTCGGGCAGCTCGGCGCCGGTGTCGCAGAAGAAGTACTCCATGTCGGGTACCCGGTCGCGCATGTGGATGGCGAGGGCCGAGGAGTCCTTGCCCCCGGACAGGCCGAGTACGTGGCGCGTCTTGGTGCCGGAGCTGGTGTCGCTCACAGCTTCTCCTTCGTCTCGGGGGCCGCGTCGGTGCCGGCGGCGGCCAGGCGTTCGGCGAGGGCAGCGAGCAGGATGCGGGCTCCGTCCGGGCCGAGCGCCTCTTCAGCCTGCCTGATGACACTGACAACGAGCTTGTCGGCTGCCTTGCGTGACTGCTTCGGCACGTGGATGAGGGTGCGTTCCTCGGTGCCCTGGGGGGTGGTGAGCGTGAGAAGGCTGGTGTCGATCTGCCGACGCGCGGCAGGCTTCCGAACGGCCTCCGGCGCGTCGTTTGTCTCGTAGAGGTGGCTGACTCGGTCGAGGGCGCGGGCGACCTCCTTCACCTTGGCCGGGAAGGCATCCGTGTCGCGGTCGGTCCAGTTGACGAGGGCCTTGTTGAGGAGACGGATGGTGATCGGCTCGAGCCAGTCCTCGTCCGGCAGGTTCTCGTCGAGGACGCGCGAGACGAAGCCCTGCAGGCTGAGTTCAAGGGGTGCGTGGGCGAACCCGCGAAGCCGTTCGGCGAGACCAGCGCGGAGTTCGCCGATCTCGGCAGGAAGACGGAATTCCTTTGCGAGGGCCGCGACGAGCTGCTGGCGCAAGGCAGCGCTCGCGCCGGACAGCTCGTCGAGGGTGGCGACGAGCCCCGCGACGTACGTCTTGGCTGCCTGTTCGTCTTTGGCGGTCTCGGCCAGGACGGGCTCTACTCCCTGAGTGAGGGGCAGGGCGGTGAAGATCAGCTCGTCGGGGTCGGTGGCTTCCTTCAGGACGTCCCGGAGCTCCAGCGCCGGCGCGCTCAGACGCTTGGTGGCCTTGGCGAAGTCGTCAAGGGCCATGTAGCGGCCAAGGATTGTCCGGGTGACGGCCAGGAGCATGGGGTTGCGGGCGGAGCGTGACCGCGGCGCGGTGATGTTCAGGGCCTTAGCGAGTCCTTCGACCACGAGGCGGCGCTGACCGCCGCCGACGGGTGCGGCCTTGACCATGAAGCGGTCCGGGTTGACGTTGAGCCGCTCGATGATCTCCGGGGTCAGCCGCTGGCAGTAGTTGCCGTCCTCGAACAGCGCGATGTCATCGCTTCGAAGGATCAGGGCGGTGACCACGAGGATCGGGACGACGCCGGCCTTGACGCCGTAGGGCGGCGCCATGAGCTGCTCGTAGATATCGCCCAGAGGGGTCGGCCGGGTGGCCTTGGTCAGCGCTGCCTCGAGGGCGTCCCAGACCTCGGTGACATTGGCCTCGCCGTTGGCCTCCTTGCTGGGCCTGGAGATTCCGTGCGTGAGGATGGTGTCGGAGTCGACAGCGTTGCCGCTCTCCCCCGCGACGCGATGGAGGCCGAGGTACTCGACGACTCCGTGGTACATCGCGCGTTCCGCGGAGTAGTTGTCGGGGTCAAAGCCCAGGAGGTGCACGCCCGATCGCTGGATCATGCCGGTGAGCACCTCGCGGCGGGCTCGCGAGCCGTTGCTGGTGAGCTGGTGACGGCCGGCCATCTCATTGCGGATACGCGGAGTGTGCGGGTAGACGAGCTCGCACGCCTGAGAGGCGAGGCTGGCGTAGCTGCGCGCTTCGAGAGCCGCGTCGGGCGCGTTGCCGACATCGGCAGCGGTGCTCCAGAGATGCCAGGTGGCCTGCGGGCTAAGGGGGTTGAACGCCTCGTCGAGCTGCGCTCCGATGAGCTGGGAGATCTCTGCTGCGCGTTCGGCGATCTCCCGGGATGCGACATGGTCGATGGTGTCGTCGTCGAGGAGTTCCTCGAGTGCGACGAGGTCGATTCCGGCTTGAAGGACCCGCTCGGGGTTCTTGGTGACGCCGATCAGCACCGGAAGGGGCGAGTTGACGTCAGGCCGGGTGTCGAGGGTGCCGAGGTGGTAGACGATGAGGCCGTCTGCGGCGTCCTTGACCACCTCGGGGCCGTCGATCTTCTCGCCTTCGTGGCTGACCGCTGTGACGAAGTAGCGCAGCATTCCGGTCTGCTGGCTGTGCTTACCGGCCACCACGGCGGCGGGAAGGACGGTGCCGAGATGCTTGCTGACGTAGTCGACGACGTCCGCGGGCTGGATCCGGGTGGCGACTTCGCGGACCCGGGCTTCGATGTCGACGTCGGTGCCCTGCCAAACGCGGTACTCGTTGCTGTAGGCGCGGTGAACCACGAAGCCGTCTTGGACGAGCTTGTCCAGCTTCTTCTGCAGGGCTGCGAAGCGGTCCGGGTCGTTGGCGTCGAGCGGGTCGTTGAGCGCGAACTGGATCATGCCGGGCGTTGCGCGCAGGAGACCGTCGGCGTCGATGAGGTTCAGGATGCCGATGACCTTGAGGACTTCCTGGTCCTCGTTGGGCAGGCCGTGGGCCTCGTTGAGCCGCGTGTCGACCTCGAGCCAGCGGCTGGCGTTGGCCGAGGCCAGGATGGTGGTGCGGCCGGATGCGAAGAAGTAGTCGTACAGCTGCGGGAGGCGAACCGTCGAGGCGCGCTCGGGCGTGTCCGAGGACAGCGTCTCCATGGTCCGCCGGACCGTGTGGGGCTCGTCGCTGGCGAGGAAGCCGGTGAGGCTGCGGTCATGCTGGCCGATCTGGGAGGCGAGCAGCGGGGCCGCGACAGCGGTCAGCGGGTGCAGGGGGTAGAGGCCGGCGAACATCTCGGCCGAGATGTCGACAACGGAATTGAGTGCGTGCCCCTCCCTCCACGCCTTCGCGGCAGCTTCTGCCTGGGCCTCGATAAGAGCGCGGCCCGGCTCGGCCACGGCGGACAGGTCGAGGCGGCGGCGCATGAGGTGGACGGCGTCGCCGAGGTTCGGCGCGAAGGTGATGTCCTCGAACCGGCCCTGGATCTTCGCCCATTCCTGGGTCTGGACGGAGCTGGATCGCGCTGCGTAGTCGGTGAACGCCAGGTGCTGGAGCGTGAAGATGAACAGCGGGAGGCCCGAACGGCCTGCCCCCTTTTCTGCCAGCATCTGGAGCAGGAAGACGTCGCTGTCGGCGTCTCCGGTGTCGCCGGCCGCGGCGAGGTACTCGAGTGTCTTGCCGAACTCGTCGAGGATCAGCAGGACAGGGGCAGCGTCACACAGCACGGTGACGGCGTCCAACAGGCTCTGCGCAGTCGGGACCTCCCGTTCGGCGCACGCGGCGAGGGCCTGGGCGACGGCCTTCGGGGGCCGCTTCTTCCACCTGCGCTCGACGGCGGTCTGCAGGGCTCGGTGAATCGTTGCGGCAAGCGGTTCACGACGGGCCGTGGCAACAGCGCCGAGGAAGCCGTCCGCGGTCAGCTCGTCCCGGACGCGGGATAGCCGGGCGGCGTACCCGGGGCTGGTTGCCGCAACGGCCGCTTCTGCCTCGGCACGGCGAGCCTTGTCGTGTCCGAGGAAGGCGTCGAAGAGGTTGGAGAGCGTGGACTTACCGGAGCCGTAGGGGCCGGTGAAAGACCATGCGCGGGTGCGTCCGAGCTCGCCGACTGCGTTGGTGACACGCTCGAGGACATCGAGGGCGCGCGCGCCGACGTAGGGCGAGTTCAGGTGGCGCTCGCGGACGTCACGTTCGAGGTTGGTGGACCGCAGCTCCGATCCGACCAGGGCGATGCCCTTCGGGAGCTGGAAGCTGTCCGCGCTCTGGCGGGAGCGCTGCTTGGTCTTCGTCGTCATGATCAGGAGTTCTCCTCGCCGAACACCAGCTCCTCGGCCTGCTGTGAAGTCTTCTTGCGCGGACTGCTCACCGCGGTTTTGGCAAGCCCGGGGTACATCTCGGTCCATTGGTCCGGGCTGGGGAATCCGTCCCGATCCCGGACGCGGCCGTAATACTCGTCCAAGATGTCCCACGCGAGTGCCTGTGGGGGCTTGCGGTAGGCGAGGCTCCGCTGGCCGAGGGCCTCGACCAGCTGGAGGTCAGGGTGGTCATTGATCAGGGACTCGATGGCCTTTGTCAACTCGGGCTCCCGCATGCGGAATACGCGGCCCGGTGACCCTTCTTCTGCGGCCAGCCGTGCCAGCGTGATCGAGCCGGCGTTCGGGGCGAGCCGAGAGGCGTAGTCCAGGCAGGCGTAGGCGAGTACCGGCGCGGGCAGGTTCGACCGTGATCCGCTGGTGAAGCGCCAGGTCCGCTGCTTGCCCTTGCCCTGCCCCTCCAGCAGTCCGAGCTCCCTGAACGGGGACATGAGCAGGTCCTCGAAGCTTCCCGGAGACAGCGGGTTGAACTCCTGGTCCAGGGCGTACATCTTGACCAGGCAGTCCACGTCACGATTGACCGACTCCGCAGCCCGCCACTTCTCTTCATCGAAGTTCTCATGCACAAAGCGCGTGATGACGCTCGTCATCTCTGCGGTCGTGACTCGGGAGCGGGGTGCCAGGTTGAACATCACGTACCAGCTGGGTGCTTGGCACTTGGAGTCTGGTTCGGCGGAAAGCAGCCACCAGTGCAGCAGCCAGAGGCTGCCGGTGTCCTCGAGGTACGGGTCCGCGCCGTATTCGTCGAGCAGCCAGCGGGCGCGCCATGTCGGTGCGGACTGGCGCGCCTTCTTGGACGGGTCGGTGTGAGCGTGCTCCTGGGTCAGCTTGAACGCCTTCGACCAGTAGCGCATCGCGTTGACCATGTTCCGACCGACGCCGAGCAGGACGGGGGCGTCCTCGCGGTAGAAGATGTCGGGGTGGTCCTTGACCTGCGTGTAAGCCTTGTGCATCCAACCGAACCGCGGCGCGAAGGTCTCGTGGCGGTTGAAATTGAGCTCGACGGCCTCAGCGAGCCGGCTGTCTGACATTCGGGGATGCCTCTCGGTGGTCATTCACAGGAAAGGAGGGCTAGTAGGGGATAACGTCGGTCACTGTTCGGCGGTAGCGGCCATCAGCAATCGGGTTTGCTCCACCGCGGCAGCAGCGGCGTCGATTGCGCGGTCGACGTCCTCCGCGGTGGTGGCGTATCCCAGGGAGAAGCGCACAGTGGAGTCCGCGTCCTCACGGCTGCGGCCCATTGCCAGCAGGACGTGGCTCGGGCCCGGCGCTCCCGACGAGCAGGCGCTGCCGTCCGATGCCGCTACGTGTGGCATGGCGGCGAGCACCGCGTCGGCCGGCACTCCCCGGAAGGTGACACTGGTCACGCCAGGAAGGCGAGGCACCTGCGCCGCATTGATCCGGCAGTCCGAGACGCGGGCGGTCAGGCCGGCTTCCAGCTTGTCGCGCAGCTCGGACACTCGGGCGGCTTCCGAGGGTAGGTTGCGTCGGGCAGCCTCTGCTGCGGCGCCGAGCGCGGCGATGCCGGCCACGTTGAGGGTTCCTGCTCGCCACCCGCGTTCATGGCCACCTCCGATCAGGAGGGGGCGGTGTGGAAGGTTGGTGCCGCGGCGGACGAACAGTGCCCCCGCTCCTTGCGGGCCGCCGAACTTGTGAGCGGAGAGCGACAGCAGATCGATGTCCAGCTCGGCAAGGTCCAGGGGCAGCCGCCCGACGTACTGCGTCGCGTCGGTGTGGACCAGGGCGCCGACTTCGTGCGCGGCCTTGGCGATGGGGAGCAGGTCGGTCAGGACTCCGGTCTCGTTGTTTGCGAGCATGACCGACACCAGAGCGACGTTCCGCTGGTTGAGGGCGTCGTGGAGTGGCTCCAGGTCGAGGACGCCATCGTCGTCCACGGGGAGTACGACAAGATCATCGGGTTCCCCTTCAGTGATCGCACGCCCCGCTTCAAGCACGGCAGGGTGTTCGACCGCAGTGGTCACCAGAGCACCGCCGCGGGCCAGCGCGGCCCGCAGAGCGAGGTTGTTCGCCTCGGTTGCTCCCGAGGTGAAGACGATCTCTCCGGGGGAGCAGTTGAGCAGGTCGGCAAGTTGGCGGCGCGCGCCATCGACCCTGGCGGCGGCGTCTCTGCCGAAGTGGTGCATGCTTGAAGCGTTGCCGACGCTCTTGAGCGCGGCCAGCGTTGCCTCAAGGGCTTCCGGGCGCAGTGGAGCTGTGGCGTTGTAGTCGAGGTACACGATCTTTGCTTCTGCGGCACGGCCCTCGACCATGTTGCCCCCTCGTTCCGGCGCGTTCCGACTCTCACTCCTGGCGGCTCCTCTCGGCGGGCCGATCTGTTCCGCCAGGAGTGCACTGAGATCCTATCCAACCGGAGCGACTGCCGACGCGCGCTCACCCAAACCGCCCGGCCGAACACGGTGCGTCACTCATCTCTCGAGCGCCCTGACTGCACACCGTGACCCAGTCATCGAAATTTTGAGGCATATGTCAGATATGCCGGTTTTTTGTATGCGATTTTCCGAAAGGAACCCATGCGTGTCAGTCGCTCGGTCTAGGGTGATCGCTGGTCGTGGACTACCCATTTAGCGGCAGGCCGCGATCGTCAGGGTTGGGTACGCCGAGGGGGACGGTTGGAAGCAGAAGTGTCCCTATCCGGGGACACATGGCGAGGGGGCCGGCAGGAACCGCAGCAGCTGTGAACTGTTCCAGCGACGCCGGGCTGCAGGCCGCCCGGCGTTAGCCGAGGAATCGAGAAGCCGCGATCACCGCGCGAAGAGAGCCTGGCCGGCAAACGGAACCGCGAAATGCACGGGAGCTTCATTTGGAAACCCGAGAAATCTTTGACGCCGCCCCCTACACCGTGGCGCAGTACCTCAGCGAAACCGGGCAGGGACTCTATATCCCGCCGTACCAGCGTGCATACAGCTGGGAAGCCAACAAGGTCAAGCGCCTCATTGCCGACGTCGCCCACGGCGTGGAGCAGATCACCAAGTTCCCGGAATCGATCTGCTTCATCGGCTCGGTAATCGCGCTGCGCGACCTTCAGTACAGCACCGTGGACCCGATCCATCGACCGATGGTGCCCGCGAAGGTTATGAGCATCATCGACGGCCAGCAGCGGATGACCACCCTTCTCCTGCTGACCACAGTCCTGCACGAAGAGATCAGCCTTCGCGCGAATCGGCTCCCCAAGAACGGAGGTGAGGCCCGGGACTGGTGTTTCAACCAGGCAGTTGATGTGACGGTCCGTCTCACCGACACCTTCGAGGAGGATATGCGCTACGGCGAGGGCAGCTTCCGCTTCTACCCTCGCATGATCCGCTCGTTCCACGACGTGTGGTCCCGCAATAAGCACGAAGCGCAGTACGAATCCCCGATCGGGTACTACCTGCACCAGTACGGGAAGTTCCGCCGCGACGAGCCGATCTCCCAGGACTACAAGCACGTTCCCTTCGTCGAGGGCGAAGCCGAGGACGCCAACGCCCAGGCGCACAGGCATCTCGAGCTCACGCGCGTCCTCATCCGTCGCACGCTGCGCCAGGCCGTCTCGCTGTCGCGGCAGGCTCGGGAGGACGAGGCCGAGCTCCCCTCCGCTCAGGCCATGGTGGACTCCAAGGTCCTCCAGGAGGGCCTGTTCAACAGTCCTTTCCCCGACTACGTGATCGACGCGGCTCGGGAAGACGACCGCCTGGGGGCTCTTCTCCGGCTGATCGTCTTCGCCAACTACCTGCTCAACCGCGTGACCGTGGCCGTCGTGACGTCCAAGCACGAGGACTACGGCTTCGACATGTTCGAAGCGCTGAACACCACTGGGCAGCCGCTCACCGCGATCGAGACGTTCAAGCCGAAGGCCATCAAGAACGAGCCGCTCAAGGAGTGGCACGAATCGGAGTCTTACAACCACTTCGACACCATCGAGAAGTACCTCGATGCACAGGGTGCGTCATCCGCTGACAAGCGGCAGACCGCAACGGACAACATCCTCATCCCGTTCGCGCTGCTCAATGACGGAACCCGGCTCAGCAAGCGCCTCAGCGAGCAGCGTCACTACCTGCGCACCGCGTTCGACAAAGAGGCCGGCCAGCCGGAGCGGCGGGTCTTCCTGCAGGCGCTGGCCCAGGTCACCAAGTTCGTCTCCGGCCCGTGGGCTCAGCCGGACAAGTTGCCGGACTGCACGGATGACGCGCTGCGAAAGCAGGCCGCATTGTGTGCCCAGGTGCTTAGCGAGGCCAAGCACGAAATCGTGGTCGCGCCGCTCACCCGGTACTACGCTTCGCACCGGCTGGCGCAGGACAACATCGACGAGCGGGCCCGTCAGTTCCTGACCGCCGTCCGAGCCTGCGGCGCCTTCTACGGCCTCTGGCGAGGGGCTTTCGGCAGCACCAACGGAATCGACAACAAGTACCGCAAGCTCATGGCCCTCCCGGCATCCGACGAAGGTGCGCCGCGATTCATGCGGTTCGGCCGGCAGCTCACCGAGGTTCCCCCTATCGAGGAGATGTTGGCGTACTTCCGCCAACAGCTCCAGGAGGAGGGACTCGGCGAGAAGGACCGCTGGGTGGCACGCGCGGCCGAGACCCCTGTCTACTCGAGCTCGCGGCAGCTCACCAAGCTCTTGCTCCTCGCAGCCTCCAACGACTCGACTCCCGACAGGGAGCGGCCCGGTCTGGTCACGGTCGGCAGGCAGGGAGTCCTGAGCACCCTCAATCTGGAGCGCTGGCATGACGAGGCGTTCTCCACGATCGAGCATGTAGCCCCGAAGGGGCCCGGTGCGAGCGGGTGGGAGGGAAGGCTCTATGACGAGTCGAGCACCGTCCACGTGCTCGGGAACCTGACGCTGCTCCCCAGGGTCGAGAATTCCTCCGCCCATCAGCGCTCGTGGCCGATCAAGCGGCTGATGTTCCGGGCCCTCTCCGCCACGACCGTCGAGGAGGCCGAGAAGACGCTGGCCCAGGCAGCCCACGAAGGTATCGAAATCGGCGAAGGCGCGGAGGCCATCATCCGCCGAGCGCGCTATCTGCCTCTGGTTGCAGCCCTGGCGGACCGCGAGGATGACTGGACCGTGGAGTTCGTACGCGAGCGCTCCAAGCGGCTGTGCGGCATGGCTTGGGACTCGCTCGCGCCCTGGATCGGGCTCTAAGCCGGGGGCGCGGCTGTGGGCTGCCGATAGCCCTCAGCCTGGGTCGATAGACACCACAGTCACCTGCCCTTGGGGTTCCGGGACTTCCCGAATCCCAAGGGCAGTGGGGTAACCGGCCGCAGGCGCGAGCGCACCTTCGGGGCGGGCAGGTGATACCTGCCCGCCCCGAAGGTTTGTCTGTCTTACAGGCGCTCGGGAGTTCCAATGCCGAGGAGGTCCATGCCCTGGCGGAGGGTCTGGCCGGTGAGCTGGCAGAGCAGCAGCCGGGTCTCCATGACCTCGCGGCTGGGGGCCTTGAGGACGGGGCAGTGCTCGTAGAACGTGGTGTACGCCGCCGCGAGGCTGTGCAGGTAGGCGCAGAGGCGGTGGGGTTCGAAGGTCTCGGCGACGAGGTCGATGGTGCTGCCGAATTCGTCGAGGAGGAGTCCGAGGGGACGTTCGGCCGGCTCCAGGGCGAGGTCCTGGTGGGCGGTCGGGGTGACGCCTTCGGGGGCCTTGCGCAGGATGGACTGGATGCGGGCGTAGGCGTACTGGAGGTAGGTGCCGGTGTCGCCGTTGAGGGAGACCATGCGGTCGGCGTCGAAGATGTAGTCGCGGGTGCGGGAGGTCGACAGGTCGGCGTACTTGACCGCGCCGATGCCGACCTGCTTGGCCCGGTCTTCGAGTTCCTCGGTGGCGAGCTGGGGGCTCTTCTCGGCGACGACGGTTCGGGCCCGGTCGACGGCTTCGTCGAGGAGGTCCATGAGGCGGACGGTCTCGCCGGAGCGGGTCTTGAAGGGCTTGCCGTCCTTGCCGAGGACGGTGCCGAAGCCGAGGTGCAGGGCGCGGACGTTGTCGGGGAGCCAGCCGGCGCGGCGGGCGGTCTCGAAGACCATCTGGAAGTGCAGGGCCTGGCGGCTGTCGACGACGTAGAGGAGCTGGTTGGCGCCGAGCATGCCGACGCGGTCGCGGATGGCGGCGAGGTCGGTGGTGGCGTAGCCGTAGCCGCCGTCGCTCTTCTGGACGATGAGCGGGGTCGGTTCGCCGTTGGGGCCCTTGATGTCGTCGAAGAAGACGCACAGGGCTCCGTCGGAGCGGACGGCGACGCCGGAGGCTTCGAGGTCGGCGCACACGTCGGCGAGCATCGGGTTGTAGTAGCTCTCGCCGATGGCGTCGGCGTCCTCGAGGAGGACGCCGAGGCGGGCGTAGACGGCTTCGAAGTAGACCTTCGACTCGTCGACCATGCCCTGCCAGGACGCGACGGTCTCGGCGTGGCCGGCCTGCAGCTCGACGACGCGCCGGCGGGCCCGGTCGGCGAAGTCGGTGTCGCTGTCGAACTTGGCGCGCGATGCCTTGTACAGGCGGTTGAGGCGGGACATCGACGGACCGGAGTCGTCCGGCTCGGTGCCTTCATCGAGCTCGGCGCGGTGCTCGACGAGGTACTGGATGAGCATGCCGAACTGGGTGCCCCAGTCCCCGAGGTGGTTGCGTCGGATGACCTTCTCGCCGGTGAACTCGAGGGCGCGCACGAGCGCGTCCCCGATGATCGTGGAGCGCAGGTGGCCGACGTGCATCTCCTTGGCGATGTTCGGCTGGCTGTAGTCGATCACCATGACGCCGGCCTCGGCGTTGCTGCCGACACCGAGCCGGGCATCGGCAGCGCGGGCGGCCAGCCGCTCGAGGATAGCGGCGTCAGTGACGGTCACGTTGATGAAGCCGGGCCCGGAGACCTCCAGGTTCGCGATCACCTCGTCGGCGCCGAGGTTCTCGAGCACGTGTCCGGCCACCTCGCGGGGGTTGGCCCGCAGCGGCTTGGCCAGGCTCATCACACCGTTGGCCTGGAAGTCGGCACGGTCGCTTCGTCGCAGCTGGGGGTCGCTGTCCGCGGCGTCGGGGAACGCAGTGGAGATCGCCCGTGCGAAGCGCTCGCGCAGCGCGTCGGCGATGGAGAGGACCGTAGCCATAGATCGAAGGACCGCTTCCTGAGACGTGTTGGGGCCGCGTGTCGGTCGCCGAGCTGCATCGCGCCTACGCGGCGACCGGGCTGCAGTCGAGCATCCCATGTTCGTACACGGCTGAGCTCCTGAATATTGCTCACCTGTGGGAGCTGTCGGCGATGTCAGCCTTGTTCGGATGGCGGCACGGGAGTTGCCTGGTGGTAGTACAGCCTCCACTGGCGCCCGTCTGCACTGCGACGCCAGAGGGAGCTGCGGCGCGCGCGGCGCCCCGGTCTGGTTGTCTGGTAGGTCAGGTGCACAAGCCCCGGCGCAAGCAGCACACCGGACATCTCCGTGGCCAGGTAGGGCTCGTCGTCAGCGCCCGGTAGATCGGGTAGGGCCGCGAGCATGTCAGTGCGGCTCCAACGCCGCCCGGACGAGCCGACTTCCACGAAGTCCGGGTCCAGCAGCTCTGCCGCCTGCTCGCTCGACAGGCGTACTTGTGGATCGATCAGGCGCAGCTCTGAGCGGATTGCCTCGTTCACATCATCCGCGGCGTTGTTCATGCGGGCATGGTCGCATGGGTGACGCCCGCTGGGCAGTGCCGGTCTTGGAGCGTCGGCGTCAGCGGGCTGCTCGCGATCGATGCCCGTCGGGGAAGCGGGTCGGCAGGGAGGGTGGACTCCGTCCTGCCGGCACCAGTGGCGGGCGGCCGACTGGTCGGTCCGCTGTGGGTCGGGCAATTCGCTAATTGCCTCGAACGCAGGGTCACCGACCGGCTACGGTGGCATACCTTGCTGCCTTGCCCGCCCAGGCCCGGCAGCGGTCTGCCTCACGGCACCACCAGTGAGGCCACTACGTGCGCTACGACAGAGCGAAGGAGTGGCATCATGGTCAACTTTGACCCCACGCGGCACATTCGGAACGTGCTCGCCGAGGCCAGTACCGTATTGACCCAGTCGGACGGCACTGTCCTGGAGGGCATCAGCGGTCGGCCCGGTGCCGGCGAGGAAGCCCTCGCCGGGATGCGCATTGGAGTCGACCGGATCGTCCTGGAGCCCGGCAGCGAGTTCGAGCTCCACACCCATGAGGGTGACCACATCCTGTATGTCCTCGCCTCGGAGGGCTTCATCCATGTGGATGGGACGGACTTTCGTATGCGCGCGGGCGACACCGTGTATGTGCCGGCGAAGTACCCGCACGGCGTCAAGACGGACCCTGCGATCGAACAGCCCCTGGAAATCCTCGCGTTCGGCGTTCCGCACGCGCCCCTGGACTCTCCCCATCGGATGACGCTGGTCGGCAACAACGAGATCCGCGAGTCGGCGGGTCGCCCGGACGCGCAGCGATAGGAGCCGGGCGACATGACCGAACACGTGCGCATCGCGGTGTGCGGGATCGACGGAGGCGGCAAGTCCACGTTGTGCCAGGCGCTGCAGACGGAACTCGATGCGCGGGGCGTGCCTACGCGAATCGTCGGGAATCTTCCGCGTGCTTACCGGCAGAAGAACAACGGCACCGTCGACCCCGGCGATCCGTTCCTGTCGTCCTTCTTCTTCAACTACGCGGCCGAGCATCACGGCGACCCAGGAAGTGCCCGATTCGCCTTCGACGCCCGGCACGTCGACTACGTGATGGCGCTGGAAGAGGTGCGGCTCGACCGTGCGGCCGTCGAAGCATGTGAACCCGGCGCGGTGCTGATCCATGACCGGCACGTCCTCGACCGGCGGGTCAACGCCTACCGGGCCGGTTGCCCCCGCGCTGATATCGACGTGATCTTGAGCCATGCGCCGGCACCGGACCTCACCGTGCTCCTTGACCTGCCGGCCGAGCTGGCGGTCGAGCGGGTTGCGCAGCGTGGCAGGCCGGGGCGGGACGAGAACGTTGCAGACCTGGCCGAGTACCGCGAGCTGTACCTGTCCTGCACGTCGGCGGAGCAGGGAGTGTTGGTGGTCGACGCCGCCCGGCGTAGGGAGGAAGTGTTCGGCGTGGTCATCTCCGAGGTCGAGGCCGTCTTAGCCAGGGCGGGCGTGATGTTGGGGGAGTCGAAGTGATCGGGCCGCAGGTCGGCGAGGACGATGTCGCGACACGATGGACAGGCGTGTGGGGACCGAGCGCGTCACCTCTTCCGCAAAGTCGCCTGGAGTGGCGGGAGCCGCCCAGTAGCCACCGACAGGGGCTGCCGCACGGGCCGTTCACCGTCGGCGACTTCACCAGGGTGTTGCGCGAGGCGCAGATCCTGGACAACCGCGCGGTGGAGGCGACTGGTGCGGCGGTGGTCCTGCCGTACGGGGTCGCGCTGTTGGAGCGGTTCCGGCAGCTGGTGCGGGCCGCGTACGAGGACGCGGGCCTCGCCGAGCACGAGTACCCCCACACCGTGCCCTTATCCGTCGCGGAGCCCACTCGCGAGGTCGTGGACTTGCACGACCGGCTGCTTCTGGTCGGCACGGACACCGACCTGGCGCAGGGCAAGCCCCGGCTGGCGCTCACGCCGACCGGGGAGATGGTGATCTACTCACACTGGGCCCGGGCAATTTCCGGGCGCGGTGATCTTCCGATCCGGATGTACCAGCGGGCCCGGTACTTCCGCCCGGTCCGCGGCGGGCGTCACGGTGGCCGCGGAGTGTTCCACGCCACCGAGCACGACGACGTCTTCGAGTTCCACTGCGCTCATGCTGACCGCGATTCGCAGCAGCAGGACCTGCGACGGCTAAGGGACATGGTGGCGAACCTGATCGGGCGCTTCCACGTCCCGGTGGTGTGGAGCACACGGCCGCCGTGGACCAACCGGGCCGAAGTAGCGGACCTGGCGGTCGCGGCCGACGCGCCGCTTCCGCTGCAGGCGACAGGACAGATTGCCTGCCTCTACGACCAGGGCACGCGGTTCTCCCGCCCCTACCGGATCGGCTTTCGGGAACAGGGCGACTTCCACCTCAGCCAGCAGCTGGCCGGGTATACCTCGCGGCGGATCCTGATGGCCCACTTGATGCTGGGTCTGCACGGGCGGCGGCAGTTGTTCATTCATCCCGACCTGGCGCCGGTTCAGGTGCTGGTGCTGCTGCGCGGCCAGGCTTCGTCGCCGCAGGCAACGAGTGCGCTGGGCCGCGCTCTGGCAGAGGGCGGTGTGCTTGTGCGGGAGGTCGGCTGTGAGAGCGCGGGAGCGTTGACAAAGGCCCGGCGGGAGTGGCAGTCGCGCGGGGTGCCCGTGACGGTCCAGTTGTTCGAGCCGCGAAGCGCGGGCGAGCAGTGGAAGGCTGTGCTCGTGCGCGGCGACACCGGGGAGGAGTGCACGGTGTACTGCGCCGATCCGGCAGTGCTGGCCCCGGAGTTGCGTGCTCTGCTCGCCGACCTCGGTGCCGCCTTCGCAAACGGCGCATGGGAGTTCGCGCGCAGCCGCCTGGTGCCAGCCACCGCCTCTGACCTGCCTGAGGTCCTGGCGCAACGCCTGGTGGCGGTCAGTGCGCTGTCGGTCAGCGAGGATGCGGTGCGGAACCTTGCGGCGCTGCGCCGTGGTGAGGTGCTCGGGTTCTGCCGCACCGACCGGTCTCTGCCGTGCGTGGTCACCGGCAAGCCGGTGACCACGGTCGCTTTCGTCTCTCCTCGGATGTGAGCGCGTGAGCGAGGAGTCCGGCGAGCGGCCGGAGATGATCGAGTTGCCGCCGAGCGAGGTTCTGGACGTCGGGCGGCGTGCGTTCCTGCGGATCGGAACACCGGCCGACATTGCGGACCGGGTGGTGGGCGATCTCGTCGCCAACGAGATCGTCGGCGTGCGCTCGCACGGCATCCTTCGGCTGACCGACTACCTGCAGGACGCCGCGGCTGGCCTGCTCGACGTCGCTGCCCGCCCCGCCGTCACCGCGCCTGGCGGCGCGGTGCGGGTCGTCGACGGGCAGGGTGGGTTCGGCGTGCTGGCTGCGGACGCGGTGACGGCGAACCTGTATGAGCTGCTGATCGGTCACCCGGTGTGCGCGGTCGCGTTGACCAATGCCGGGCACCTTGGTCGCCTGTCCGCGATCGGGACGGCGGTGGCCAGGCACGGCGGCGCGGTACTGGGGTTCGTAAACTACCTCGGGGCCGGGCAGCGCGTCGTGCCGTGGCAGGGTGAGGACGGACGCCTGTGCACCAACCCGCTGTTGATCTCCGTACCCGCCGAGCCGGACCCGTTCGTCCTCGACATGTCGACGAGCACTGTCTCGGAGGGAAGGATCAGGCAGCACTGGCTCGACGGCACCACTGTGCCCGGTGGATGGCTCGTGGACGCGGCCGGGGCCGAGGTTACCGATCCCGACCGGCTGTACAGCGATCCTCCGACCGCGTTCATGACCCCGCTCGGCGGCGACCACGGCTACAAGGGCTTCGCGCTCGGGGTCGCCGTCGAGCTCCTCGCCGGGGTGATCTCCGGCGCCGGCTACGTTCGGGCCGATACCGACAGGCGAGGCAACGGCGGCCTGTTCATAGGTATCTCACCCGCTCTGGCCGGCCGGGCCGGCGATGAGGTACTGCGCGAGGTGGGGGCCGTCCGCTCCCACCTGGAAGCCTCCTCCCCTGCCGTCCACTGGCCCGGCTCCGGACGCACCAGCGGGACCGACACGATCCGCCTGAGCCAGCGCCGCTGGCTCACTCTGCTCGCCCACGCCGACGGAAAGGACCCTTTGTGACCACCGTTGCGCCCGGCGCGGCCCGCCTCCTGTATTGGACCAGGCAGGCTGCCGGGGGAGACTCAGCGGTACGACGACGCCTCGCGTTCCTTGACGACAGCCAGCACTGGGAGCCGGAGCGGCTCCGCGAGTTCCAATTCCGCAAGCTCCAGGCGCTGGTGGCGCACAGCTACCAGACTGTCCCCTATTACCGGACCCTGCTGGACCGGCACGGTCTGCGTCCGGACCGGATCCGCGGCGCCGAGGACTTCCGGCGCGTGCCCGTCCTGTCGCGGGCAGCCCTGCGCTCCGCGGGCAGCACCCTCATCTCAAGCACTGCGGCCAGCAGTTCGCTGCAGCGCCGGCAGAGCAGCGGCTCGACCGGCGAGCGGGTGGAGTTCTGGCAGGACCGCGACTTCGACCGGTGGTGCCGGGCTCACCAGCTGCGCACCTACGGGTGGTGCGGGAACTGGCGTCTCGGCGAGCCGTTCGCCCTCGTGTGGGGGGCCGCCACCTACTTCGAGACCCGAGGCCGCCGGGACCGCTTCGACAACGCCCTGACCAACCGGATCGAACTCAACGCCTTCCAGCTCGATGACGAGTCCCTGCACCGGCTCCTCGACCGTCTGGTCCGCCATCGGCCAGCCCTCATCAGCGGCTACACCACCGCCCTCTACCTGCTGGCTCGCCTCGCCCGCACGCAGGGCGTGCGCCTTCCAGGCCTGCGGGCCGTTCAGCCGAACGCCGAACCTCTCAACGCGGTCATGCGGGCCGAGATGGAGGAGGCCTTCGGCTGCGAGGTCTTCGACAAGTACGGCAGCCGCGAGACCAACATCATCGCCCACGAGGGCCGAGACCACGCCGGCCTACGAATCCAGGCCGAACACAGCTACGTCGAGATCCTGGATGACCAGGGGCAGCCCTGCCCGCCCGGCACGGCCGGGCGGGTCGTGGTGACCACGCTCAACAATCGCGCCATGCCGCTACTGCGCTACGAGACCGGCGATCTCGCCACGCCCCTGGACGCCCCGGCCAACGCCAACTGCGGGCTGCCCGCCATGTCGCACGTCATCGGGCGCAGCCAGGACCTGCTGTGCACACCGGAGGGCGGCCTGGTCCATCCCCAGCTGTTCTCGAACGTGCTGCGCCAGTTCCCGGCCGTCGACTGGTTCCAGGTCGTCCAGCACCGCGAGGACGCGCTAGTGATCCGCATCGTCGCCCGCAAGGCGGTGGACGAGGCCGTCACGGAGCAGATCGCCGGTCTGGTCCGGGACCTGGCCGGGTTCGCCTTCCAGGTCACGTTCGAACGGCTCACGCAGATGCCGCCCTCGGCGACGGGCAAGTTTCGCCTGTGCATCTGCGACCTGCCCACTGCCGGACAGGACCGCGGCTTCGGCGCGCTGAACGCCCTGCGGCAAATCGATCACGGTTGAGTGGTGCCGGCGCTGCCCGAGGTTCCGGGCAGCGCCGGTCCGCCAGGTGCGCGTACCTGCGCGAGGGTCTGTTCGATGCCTTCGCGCAGGAGCTTGATGTCGTTGCCTACGGCGATCATGTCCAATCCCTCTGCCCGGTACTGGCGGGCAGTGGCGAGCCCGTAGGCGAAGGCTCCGGCGAGCTTGGCGTGTTTGCGGGCGGCCTCCAGGACCTGGGTTCGGGCCTCGTCCATCGCCGACCCGGTCGTCACCCCTGGCTGGCCAAGGGCCATGGCCAGGTCCCCCATGCCGAGAAACAGGCCGTCGACGCCCGGTACGGCGGCGATCTCCTCGGCGTTCCCGACGCCGTGGGCCGTCTCGATCTGCACGACGCACAGCACCCGATCGTTGGCTTGCTCGAAGTAGCCGGGCAGGTCGCCGAAGTAGCCGGATGCCCGCACCGGGTTGACCCCGCGGCGGCCGGCCGGCGGAAAGCGCGTCGCTGCCGCCACCGCCTCGGCTTCGGCACGAGTGCTGACCTTGGGCACCATCACACCGTCGGCTCCGATGTCGAGGGCGTGCTCGATGGCGTGCTGATCGTGCGAGGGGACCCGCACCAGGACGGATACCGCTCGGCCGGTGAGGGCCTGCGTCATCCGCAGCACCTCGGGCCTTCCGAGTGCCCCGGCCTCCATGTCGATCACGACGAAGTCAAGCGGGAGCAGGCCGCACAGCTCGGCGATGCCGGGCTCGCTCCAGAGCAGGAACAGACCGAGCAGGCTTGGATCCAGCCCGTCCCCCAGCCCTGGCTGGCGAAGGAGCTGCAGTCGGCTTGAGAGGCCGTTCGGTGCGTTTCTTTGTGCAGACAGACCGGTCACCCGCCGGACGCTACCAGCGAGTGACCGGTCGTCAGTCCCGTTTCCTGATAGGCATTTCTACTTGGCCGAGTCGACGCCCTTGCGCACGCAGGCTGCGATCTCGTCCAGCGGGATCCGCTGCGTCTCGCCCGAGGCTCGGTCGGTGAGCTCCACGATGCCGTCGGCGAGTCCGCGCTTGCCGACGGTCACCCGCAGGGGGATGCCGACGAGCTCGGCGTCCTTGAACTTCACGCCCACGCGCTCGGCGCGGTCGTCGATGACCGTCTCCACGCCCGCGGCGAGGAGTTGCTGGTAGACCTGCTCTCCGGCCGAGGCGGTGGCCTCGTCGTCGGGCTGAGCCACGGTGACCACGGCCTCGAACGGGGCAATGGACATGGGCCAGACGATGCCCTTGTCGTCGTGGTGGCACTCGATGGCGGAGGCGATGTTCCGCTCGACGCCGATGCCGTAGCAACCCATGATGATCTTCTTGGGGGTGCCGTCTGTGTCCAGGACCGTCACGTCGAAGGCGTCGGTGTACTTCGTGCCGAGCTTGAAGATGTGCCCGACCTCGATCGCCTTCTGCACCTGCAGCGGCTCCCCGCACTGTACGCACGGCTCGCCGGATGCGACCTCGCGTAGGTCCGCCCAGGTGGAGACGACGATGTCCCGCTCCACGTTGACTCCCCGCAGGTGGACGCCGTCCACGTTCGCGCCGGTGAACATGTCCGTGCGCCCGCGCAGTGCCTCGTCCGCGAGGACGGTGAGCGACGTGACCCCGACAGCGCCGAGGCTTCCCGGAAGCGCGCCAAGGGCCTCCTGGATCTCCTCCGGGCGAGCGGGCCGCAGCGCATTCGCGCCGGTGGCGTCGGCAAGCTTCTGCTCCGCCAGGGTGTGGTCGCCGCGCAGCAGGACCAGGGTCAACTGCTGGTCCAGGACGTAGACCAGTGTCTTTACCTGCCGGTCGGCCGGCGCGCCGAAGCGCGAGGCCAGGTCGTCGATGGTCCGCACATCAGGGGTGTCGAACCGCTCGGGCGCGCCGGGGCCGGCGGCGTCCGCGGCCGGGGCCAGCCGGGACGTGGCCTTCTCGATGTTGGCCGCGTAGCCGCAGGAGGGGCAGTGGACGACGAAGTCCTCGCCGACCTCGGCCGGGCACATGAACTCCGTCGACGCCGACCCGCCCATGCTGCCGCTCGACGCCTCCACAGGAATGGCAGGGATGCCCAGCCGCGCGAAGATCCGCACATACGCCTCTCGGTGCAGGTCGAACGAGCGGTCCAGTCCCTCCTGGGTGAGGTCGAAGCTGTAGGAGTCCTTCATCGTGAACTCGCGGGTCCGCATCAAGCCGCCCTTAGCACGGGGCTCGTCGCGGAACTTCGTCTGGAACTGGTACCACATCTGCGGGAGCTCACGGTAGGACTTCAGCTCGGTGGCCAGCGACGTGAAGATCTCCTCGTGGGTCATGCCCAGGGCCAGGTCGGCGCCCTTGCGGTCCTTGAGGCGGAACATCTCGTCGCCCATGACCTCCCACCGGCCGCTGCGTCGCCAGATCTCGGCGGGGTGCATCGCCGGCAGGGTGAACTCCTGCGCTCCGATGGCCGTCATCTCCTCGCGGATGATGTTAATGACCTTCGAGCGCACCCGGATGGCGAGCGGCAGCAAGGAGTAGTGGCCCGCCATGAGCTGGCGGATGAAGCCGGCGCGCAGCAGCAGCTGGTGGCTTGGCGCGTCGGCTTCCGCCGGGTTCTCACGCAGGGTGGGGATGTGCATCTGAGACCAGCGCATGACCAGCAACTTTCGTTCGAGCGGCCGATGGATTGGGGCGACCGTCGCCTAGGGCTCTTGGCAGGACACGGATTGTAGTGCGTTGCGCCTGGGCGCGAAGGCCCATTAGCGGCTGCCGGTCAGCCCCGGCCAGCGCCCACTGCGTGACGACTCCGCGAGCCCGACCCACCGGATCAGCTGAGGATCTCCACAGCAACGACCGGGACGCACCGGGAGAACTCACGCCGATTCTAACTGCCCATCAGCTAGTCGCCATAACGATGCAACGGTTCGACGGCCCACCGCACACCGGATTTCTGGCAGCCCAGAGTCTGACCAACATCCCGATCAGCGCCGCTCCGCCACTGCGATGAACGTCAGTTCGGAGAAGAAGAACCCATGCTGGCCAGCAACCCTGACTACCGCCCCGTACCACTCCTTGATCTCATCCGGGCCCACTACGCCGCGGCCATGGTCAGCCGCCGACAGCAGGACATCTCGGATCAGTTCGATGCGCCTCCGCGCGTGCCCGGTGAACTCGCTCGACCACACTAGGAACGGCTCGACGCGGACAACTTCCAGAGGGCTTCGGGCCAGCAGTAGACCGAGCTTTCGGCCAATCCGGCCGTCGGCGTGGTCCATCCAGCTCTGAACGTCGTCCGCGAAGGCGTGGCAGATCCTTCGGTCCAGCTCGCTGTCCGCCCCTGCGACAACGAGCGAGTCGAAGTCGACGTGCGCAATGACTGCCCGCCCGCCAGGGCGCAGTACCCGTGCGACTTCCGCCAGCAACGTCTCTGGGGTCGGCACGCATTCCAGCGTGTTGTACGACAGGATGACGTCTGCCCATCGATCAGCGATCGGCAGCGGATCCCGCAGGTCTGCGGCAATCGCGGCGACGGGTCCCCGGTGGTCGTCGAGGGCGGCGGCCACTTGCCGCAGAGCCCCCTCCGACCGGTCGATCCCGAGGAGGACCGCATCGGGTGAAACACGGCTCACAGCCCGAAGTGTGGGGCCCGATCCGCAACCGAGATCGATGGCTCGGCAACGGCCGAAGGGCGCAACGAGGTCGGCGAGTCGCATGTGGATCGGTTCATCACTCCCTGACATCTCACTCCTTCACGCTTCCGGGGGCATCGGCGCCTGCCCCGTAGAACATGGTGACCCCGCCGCGAGGCTGTGCAGGTTGGCACAGAGGCGGTGGGGTTCAAAGGTCTCGGCGACGAGGTCGATCTTCCGGGTGCGAGCGTAGGGGCCGGCCCGCTGGACATGCTCGCGATCGGCCCGTTCCTCGTCAGGAAGGACCGCCAACTGACTGTCCGACATCACTCGCTAATGACAGGTACGTTGTGCCTCGGCCCCGGCCCGGCCAGCATCCGCACCCAGCGAACGGGACTTACCGAGATGACCAGCATCAGCGAGGACACCAGCGCCGCCGCCCAGCTGTGCGCCCAGCACGGCCGCGCCCTGACAATCGGCGAGGACAGGCACGCCCTGACCGTCGGGTTCTTCGGCACGAGCATCATGGAGCACCTGGAGGGCTACAACGCCCTGCTGACCGACCAGGCGAACCTCCCCAAGGTCGGCTCGAAGGTGACCGTCGAGGGCTGGCACCAGCGCGGCTGGGTCCACCGGCTCTCCCTCGGGCTCAGAGCCGGCTTCCCCCACGTAGCCTTCAACATCCGCAACCACGGCGTAGGCGGCGCCACCAGCCGGGACATCGCCAAGATCGTCGCCGACGACCGCACCACGAATAGCGTCGACTACGACCTGGTGTTCCTGGGATGCGGCATCAATGACGTCTGGCGCTGCTTTCAGGGCCGCACGGCCGAGGCGGTCAGGATCGAGGAATACACCAGGCACACCAACGCGATGCTGGCGCAGCTCGGCGGGTACTCCCGCCAGGTCGTCGTGATCTCCGAGACGCCATTCGGTGCGATTGAGGAGCCGGAGACCGTCGGGAAGATGAACGCCGAGCTGGCCCGCTACAACGAAGCCGCAGCTAAGGCCGCCGCTGACCACGGCGCGCTGTTCCTCGACGTGTGGGCGCCGTTTATCGCGGTCGCCCGGCAGTTGGCCTCAGCACCCGCCAACCACGAGATTGCCGGGCTGTGGAGCGATGGCGTCCACCTGAGCGAACTCGGTGACACGGTGCTCCTGCGGCAGGCTGAGCACTTCCTTGCCGCGCACCGGACGGTGGAGAAGCTCCTGGCCTGACCACTTGCCAGCCAAGACACCCGCCACGAGTAGACCGCCTGAGAAACGAGCGGTTCCGGGGCAGGAAGCCGGGCCGCGCTGAGTTCCCGTTGCCCGGGCCGCTCTTCGGCACTTCCATGACCTGATCAGATGGCAACTCTCTGTACTGTCAGTGCATTTCGCCGTGATGGCTACTGCGTCATGCCCGGCATCCTCACCACCAAGCAGATCCGGCGATGGCGCGCGCTGCTCGCTCACCGCCTTTCCCGGCACCAGCACCGGCCTGCTCAGCGCGAGGGACCGGAGCGCGGGCACAGTGCGGCGACCTGCCAACGGCTCGACGGGTGATGGGACTTCCCGCAGCGACATGGCTTCAGTGTGCTCCCGGCACGGACGGCGCGCGGGTCATTTTCGCCGCTGCCGGCGGCCCACTGCCGTGCGTGCCGCTGGTCGGCACCACCCGCCCCTCAGTCCAGCCCCGGACATAAGTAAGCCGATATGATATGAGTCACAGTCTCTAGATTTTCCCTGACGGTCAGAGTATATTATCCGGCTCACATCGCTTGCTGGGTGGACATGGGGGTTTGTTGCAGGTCTTCCGGGTCAATGACGGCGCGGTTCGCAGGGTCGAGGGTGGTGCGGTGGAGCTGGAGCGGCACCTTCAGGCGCTGGTCGAAGCGAACATGGAGACGATGCTGGGGATCCGTTTCGTGGCGAGCGAGCACTCGACGGGCCGTATCCACAGAGGCCGAATCGACACGCTGGGCATGGATGAGGACGGGTCTCCGGTCATCGTGGAGTTCAAGCGATCGCGCTCGGAGAGCGTGCTGTCGCAGGGGCTGTTCTACCTGGCGTGGCTGGTGGACCACCGCGCCGAGTTCGAGGGCCTGGTGGCCGGTCGGTTCGGCGAGGAGGTCGCCGCGGCGGTCGACTGGAGCTCGCCTCGGGTGGTCTGCATCGCCGCCGACTTCAACCGGTACGACGTGGTCGCGGCGGGGATGTCGCACCACCGGGTCGACCTGGTGGTGTACCAGCAGTACGAAGGTGACTTCGTCACGCTGGAGCTGGCAGCGTCGGTCGCCGGTGGCTGCGGCAGCTCGGCCTCCCGACGGGCGGAGCCCGATCGTGCGGCGTCTCCGGTGCGGAGAGGCGTCCGGGAGTTGCTGGACCACGCGTCGGCCGATCTTCGTGCTCTCTATGCAAGCCTCGACGAGCGGCTGCTCGAACTCGGCGACGGCCTGTGCGTCGAGTTGCAGCACTACCTCGCCTACCGGCGGCGGCGGAACTACGCGTGCGTCAGAGTGCTGGCCCGGGCGCTGGTCGTGGTACTCAACGTGGACCCCTCCACGGTGAAGCTGGAGCCGGGCTGGACCCGTGACCTTCGGAAGGTCGGCCATCTGGGCACCGGGGATCTGGAGGTTCGGATCGCTTCGGCCGAGGACCTGGCCCGGGCAGTGCCGCTGTTGGCGGCCAGCTTCGAGGCGGCGGCCTGATCTCATGCGAACGGCGGCGGGTGGTACACCGCTCTCGGTGCACCGCCCGCCGCCGTTTCTGCCCGCAGGAGCGCGGAGCAGGTCGGGGAGGAGCGCGGGCCTGCGGCCCGTCCCCGCTCGTGTGCCTGCGCACCCAGTCCTTGGGGTCTTCAACGACGGCCCGCGCGCACGACCAGACGCTCCGTGATGAGCGCCTCTGCCCCTCCTACCCCCGCGTCCAGGGCGGGCCCACGACAGCGATCATGGCAGGCCGGGCTCTCCCCGTAGGATCGGCTGTCCGACAGCCACGGGAACCAGGGGGCCAGCAGCGTGCGGTTCGCGGTCATTGATCATGCCGACCAGAGCGGGATCGGCCCGCTCGACGCCGACGCGCTCCTGGTACGTGAGGACGGGGACGATGTTGGCTTCCGCACCCTGTTCACGCTCTTCCTGCTGGTCGCGGGAGCGCGAGTCGAAGTCGGCACAGTGAAGATCGGCCAAGTCCCCTCGTCGCGCGAGCCCGTCACCACGCTGCCCGGGCGCTTCACCATGCTGAACGAGCGGTTCTTCTCGGTGGGGCAGGACGACAGCTACTACGAGCGGCTGCGCCGGCTGTCCGGCGAGGACCGGGAAACGGTCCTGGTCGCGCTGCGGGACATGGCCTTCGACGAAGCGATCGCCGAGGCGGCGATGGCGCACGAGGTGACCCGCAGCTCGCTGCTGCGGGGAATCCGTCTGGCCACCGTGGAGGGGCAGTGGCGCCGGATCGCCCGCGGCGGAGTGCGGCGGGCCTCCTTCAACATCGCCTTCGAGCCGCCGGCCCGGCCCGGGGCCGACCCGGTGCACCTGCGCTTTCGGGTGGAGGCCGGCTCCCAGCCCCCCAGCAACGTCCACGCGCTGACCGGCCGCAACGGCGTCGGGAAATCGTTCCTGCTCTCGCACCTGGCCCGCGCGGTGGCGGCTCCCGAGCCCGATCCGGCCCTGGGCCGCGTGATCGAGTACGGGCGCCAGGGACGGTCGTTCGCCAACCTCGTGACCGTGTCCTTCAGCGCCTTCGACGAGTTCCCGCTGGTCGAGGGCGACGAGCTGTTCCCCGCCACCTACGTCGGGCTGCGGGTCCGCACCGCCGGCTCGCCCCGGTTCAAGACCCCTCACGCCCTGCGCAGGGACTTCCGCGAGAGCATCGAGGCGTGCCTGACCCGCGAGCGCGCCCCGCGCTGGATCGCCGCGCTGCGCACCCTCGACTACCCCGGCAGCGGCTTCCTGGACGAGGGATGGGTGGAGGACTTCCAGGTCACCGCCAGCGCGCGCAGCCGCGGACACAAGGCGCGCTCGCTGTTCCGCGGCCTCAGCTCCGGTCACAAGATCGTGCTGCTGACGATGACCCGGCTCATCGAACATGTCGACGAGCGCACCCTGGTGATCATCGACGAGCCCGAGGCGCACCTGCACCCGCCGCTGCTGGCCGCGTTCATGCGCGCCCTATCGGACCTGCTGGCCGACCGCAACGGCCTGGCCGTGGTCGCCACCCATTCACCGGTGGTGCTGCAGGAGATCCCCGCGCACTGCGTGTGGAAACTGCGGCGCTACGGCCGCCACCTGGGCGCGGACCGCCCCCGCATCGAGACCTACGGCGAGAACGTGGGCGTGCTCACCCACGAGGTCTTCGGGCTGGAGGTCACCGGGGCCGGGTTCCTGCGCGAGCTGCGGCGCCTGGTCGAGGAGGGCTTGGACTACGACGATGTCCTTGAGCACTTCGGCGACCGGCTGGGCAGCGAGGCCCGGCTGGTGCTGAGCGCCCTGCTCAACGTGCGCGACGAGAGCCGGGAGGCCTGATGCGCCACCTCGACCCGCCGTCCTTCACCCCCCGGGACACCTACCTCACCTGCATCAGCACCGCCCGGCCCGCCACCCGAACGCACCTTGCCGCGTTCGAGGACGCCGTCGCCGAGGCCGGCGAACAGTTCCACCAGGCCGCCCAGGCCCACACCCTTCACGACCTCACCGCCCTGGCGGCGGCGCCCGCCGCGCCCGCCGACCGCGAGGCCCTACGCAAGGTCTACACCAGCCACCTGGTCGGCCAGGGCACCCCGGGGCGGCACATATACGACGCGATCAAGAACGCCGCCCGCGGGCTGTGCCCGCTGTGCGGGGTGGGCAAGGTCGCCACCCTGGACCACCAGCTCCCCAAGACCTCCTACCCGCTGCTGTCGGTCGTCCCGGCGAACCTCGTGCCCGCCTGCCGCGACTGCAACTTCGGGAAGGGCCAGCAGGCCCCGGCGAGCGCCGGCGAGCAGACCCTCCACCCCTACTACGACGACCTCTTCGACGTGCCGTGGCTGGCCGCCCGGCTGATCCGCCCCGCCGGACGCCGGCCCATGAGCGTGCGCTTCCACGTCGAGGCCCCCGCCGACTGGGACCAGGACCTCGTCGACCGGCTGCGCTCGCACCTGAAGGTCTTCGACCTCGACGCCCGCTTCCGCCTACACGTGGGCAGCCACCTGGCCACCCTGGCCGGCATGCTGTCCTTCCTGCCCTCCACCGGCATCGAGCAGTACCTCACCTGGCAGGCCCAGGCGTGGACGAAGACCGGCCCCAACAGCTGGGAGGCCGCCCTGTACCGGGCCCTGGCCACGGACCCCTGGTACACCGGCGGCGGCTGGCGCCACACCGGAGACGAACCCCAGACGGACGCCGCCGACGATGATGCCGACCCGGCACCGGCGGCCACCGAAGACGACCAGTGAGCCCCGCCGTGCCTTTACCCGGGGCCGTCCCTCGGGGCGAGGTCGCCGCCGCTCCCCGGGGTTGACCGCACCAGGACAACGGCGGCGTGCAAGATGGGTGCATGAACAGCAGCCCGGGCCTTGTGATCGTCGCCGTCCTCGTGGCCCTCGCCATCGTGGCGGTGCGCAGGCGCTCCAACCACAGGCGCGACGCCCAGCTGGCCGCCCAGTGGGACACCCTCCAGCGCCAGCGCGCGACCGGCACCGGCCACCTGCTCCACGTCACCCAGGTCTACCAGCGGGCCCGCCGCGGCTCGAAAGCCGTGATCACCTGGTGCGACACCGGGCTGCAACAGGACGCCTGGTTCTGGAACTGGCATGTCCCGCCCGGCGCCTACCTCCTCGTGAGCGCGAGCAGCGGCTACGGGCCGCACAGCCACAACCCCCACGTCCTCTACGTCCATCCCTCCCAGGTCCAGACCTGGGTCCCCGCCCAGGCGGCCCAGCAGCGCACACCCGCACCGCAGTGATCACGCTCTGCGGGAGTACGCGCCGTGCGGGCGCTCACGGTCACTCGCAAGCGATGCCGTCGCGGTCGAGCCCCGAGGACCAGGGCGCCCTCGGCGGTGCTCTTTTCTGATCAGCCGGTCACGGCGTCCGCCGGCGGGGCGTCCGCCGGCGGGGCGTCCGCCGGCGGGGCGCGGGCAGCTGCGTTCGGGACGCTTCGGCGGGCACGGGCCCGTCGGCCGTGGCCGCCTTACCGTCGAGGGGTCGTCGGCGGGCGGCGGCGGTGCGGTTGCCCGTCGGTGCGACGGCCCGCCGATCCCGCGGGACGATGTCCAGGTACACCCTGTGCTCGTGTGAAATCTGCCGGGCGAGTCGGGCCACGGGCTCGGTGCTGGTGAGCGCGGCGGCGACGGCGGTCAGCAACGGACGGGGCACTCGGTCGGCCATCTCGATGTACCAGCGCTGGCCTCCGGGCCGGAGGTCGCCCCCGCTGATCACCCAGTTGGGATTCGCGCCCTCGGCGAGAGCGGAAGCGCTGGTGGTGCGGCTGACCGAGGCCATCTCGCCGTCGGGCGCGGTCCAGACGATGTGGCCAGGCACGGTGTCCATGAACCAGCCGCCCTCGGCCAGGGGCTCAAGACCACCAGACAAGGCGGGGCAACGCAGGTCAGCCGGAGCGGTGGCCTGGGTAGCGGCGAGCGCCGCGTGTACCGCGGTGGTGATCTCGGCGGGGGTCCGCTCGTCGGCGGTGAAGTGCCACAGCTGGTCGCCGGTCGACCGGTCGGTGTAGGCCGTGCTCCAGTTCGTGCCGCCTGCCGTATGGAGGGCGGTGGTGCGGATCCGGCCGCAGGGGCTGAGGTACACGGCGCCGGACCGGATCTCGACGACGTTCCACCCGGCGGCCAGCAGCGGGACTGCGGGGGTGCTGGCCGTGGTGTGGCCGGGCCCGGCGAGGTAGGCGGGTGCTGCGGCGACCAGCGCCGGGGGCCGGGGCATGCCCGGTGCGAAGAGGTCGGCTGCCACGTCGTGGACGGCGGTGAACCGGCGGCAGATCTCGTCGTACGCGGGCTGCGTGACGTAGTCCGGATGTTCGTCCCAGAACCGTTGCGTGGTGTCCTCGTTGGCGCGGCTGGCGATCGGCTCACCGTGGAACCCCTCCAGGATTCCGGACGGGTCGTCCGTGGTGGCGATCATGTGCGCGGCGATCGTGCCTGCTGCGGCGTAGAGGTCTTCGTTGGTGAAGCGCAGATCCTCGAAGGGCACAGCCGGCACCCGCCCGCGGGTCAGGTCCTCCCACACCAGCCCGGTAGCGTCGTCGTCCAGGCCCAGCAGGCGGTGGCTGTACCGGGCGGAGTCCGTGACGAGGTCGAGGGTGAGCATCGCGGCCAGCTGCTGCTGCTCGGGCGGGAGTTGGCCCCATGTCGTGTGCGGGCCTGGGCCCGCTTCGGTGCTGGGCAGCGGCTGGTCCTCCAGTTCGTCGAGGACCTCCCCCATGGTCAGGTGTCCGTCCGCGGCGGCCAGCAGGGTGGACAGCGACTGCGCGGTTGCGCGGGTGAGGTCCTCGTCGGTGTAGGCGGGCGCAACCGGCACGAGGCCGTCCTCGGTCAGGGTGTAGCCGAGGTGGGCGAGCAGGTGCTCGTCCATCCACTCGCCGTCGCGCCGTAGCGGAGCCGGGTCGACCAGGGCGCCTACGAAGGCGTCGGTCACCATCGCGGGTGTGTCCGCGGTGAAGAGCGCCTGCCAGTACGGGTCGCCGGCCTCTTCGGGGCCGACGTATACGGCCAGCGCGCAGTTGCCCATGAGGTCGAGGTGGTTGGCGCCTCGGCGTAGTTCGGCGCGGGCGAGGTAGTCGGGCGACTCGACGCGCCGGACGCCGTGGGGCTCGCCGAGGTTGCGCCAGCCTGCGGCGACGAGCGCGTCGAGGACGGCGTCGCCGTCGAACGTCCCTTCCTTGAGTGCCGGGTGGGCTTCGCCCGTCCAGTCGGTCTGGGGCAGGGGGACGTGGAGCGACTCGGTGACGGCGGTGACGAACTCCTCGGGGGTGTCCTTGGAGAACCCGGCCATCCACTGGGGCGGGCCCAGCGGTTCGCGGGCGGCGGTGATCCGCCACCAGGCGCCGGGGTCGAGTTGGCCCATCCCGATCCGGAATCGGTGGTCGGGGCTGCTGACGAAGGTCTGGCCGAGTTCACTGTTGTAGTCCTGCCGCCAGTCGTAGGCGAGGACGGCTCGGGCGATGGGGCTGGTCCGGCTGCTGGCTCCGGCGAGGTACCGGGGGGCGACGTCGAGGGGGGTGCTCGGGCTGGAGTCGGTGGTGATCGGGGGGGTTCCCTTCGGGCTCAGCGGCTGTGTTCGGGGCCCGACCGGTGTGCCGACGGGGTGGGTGGGTCGTCCGGTCCGCTGGCCTCGGTCAGGCCGGGCGGGCGGCGGTCGAGGCGGGCGGCGTCGGCGCGGGCCGTGCCGGGCTGGCCGGGCCGCGGCAGGGGTGCACCGGGGACGCGGCGGGTCCAGGTGTAGGCGTCCTCGATGCTGGCGACGTGCCCGTGCCGGAGGGTGAACTCCTCGCTGTCGGCCTGCCGGTGCCCGACGAACACGGCGACCGGACGGGCGGGGTCGGGTGCCTCGTTGTCGGTGGCGATCACCCAGGTCGCGTACGGCGTGCCCGGTGAAGAGGCCGAGTCGTGGACGTCAAAGCGGGTGCCGGAGTGGCGCAGCAGGTCCTGCGCCGCCTCGGTTTCGGCGTCGGCGGCGCGGTACTCGCTGCGCTGCATGTACTCCCGGAGCCGTGTCGGGTCGGCGCCGCGGGCGATGAGCCACGCCTCGGCCAGGGCCGGCATCGCCTCATCGCGCACGGCGACGCGCATCAGCCGGGCGCCGGTGTCGCGTTCCAGGTGGACTCCGACGAAGAACGGCCGACCCTGCGCGGCCATATGCTCGTCCTGCGCGACATAGAAGTGGTCCCACCGGCCCGGCTGCTGGTCGCGGGGCTGGTCGTAGCTGACCAGCACGATGCACGGGTCCTCCCAGTCGCCCAGCCGGGCAAGGGCGCGGGAGGTGTGCTCGTCGGCGGGGTCCAGCTCGTCGAGGTCGAGGTCGGAGACGTAGTCGGTGAACGGGGCGTAGTACAGCTGGGGCTCCAGGTCTGCGGCCGGTGTCCGCGGTGCGGTTGGCGCTTGCTCGCTGTGCTGCGTCGGCCGGGTCGGGCCGGTCAGCGCTTCTTCGCGACGACTGCGGCATCGCGCTGGGCGGCGGGCCGGGCCGCCGTGTCGGGCGGCCCGGCGGCTGAGCGGGTTCAGGCGGGCGGCTGCGCACCGTTGGGTTCGGTGCCGGAGGTGCCGGCGGCGATCTGCCGGGCGGTCTCGGCCAGGCGCTGTTCGGCGATGCTCGCGTAGTGGTCGGTGACCTCGATGCCGACGAAGTCCCGGCCTTCCAGCAGGGCGGCGACCCCGGTCGTTCCGCTGCCCATGCAGAAGTCGAGGACGGTGCCGCCGGGCTTAGCGATCTTGACGAGGTCGCGCATCACCGATACGGGTTTCTGGGTGATGTGGACGCGGCCGGCGCGCGGCTGGGACGCCGTGTAGAGGCCGGGCAGGTAGACGGGGTTGGCGTCGGCGTCGATGGGCCCCTTGCTCCCCCACAGAACGAACTCGCAGTTCTGGGTGAAGCGACCCTTCTGCGGCCTCGCTGCGGGCTTGTACCAGGCCAGCGCGCCGCGCCAGATCCAGCCTCCGGCCTGCAACGCGTCTGCGGTGGAGCCCAGTTGGCGCCAGTCGGTGAACACTGCGGCCATGCCGCCGTCGCGGGTGGCCCGGCAGGACTCGGCGAGCAGCTGGCTCAGCCAGTAGGTGTACGCGCGCTGGTCCTTGTTCTCCCCAGGGAAGTCGGCGAGGGTGTGCGCCGCGTCGGCGCTGGTGTACTTCGCCCGCGCGCTGCGGGAGGTGCGTTCCTTGGCGGTGCGCCCGCCCGAGTTGTACGGCGGGTCGGTGATCACGCAGTCGACGCTGGCGGTGGGGATCTCGGCGAGCCGGAGCAGGGCGTCGCCGCGGTGGATCGTGTAGTTCAGGGGTGTTCCCTAAGAATGTTGGCGGTCCAGGAGGACCGGGTGTGGCTGATGGGTGCTTGCCGATTTGTGGCTCCGAAGGAATGGCCGCCCGGTCCTTCGGGACGCTCCGACCACTGATTGAGAACTGCGGTCATCGCTGGTTAGGGACCTGTCGGCGGAGTGTTCTGCGGGCCACGGAAGTCTGCTGGTCACGGTGGAACGGAGCGATGGGCTTGAGCGCGTCTCACAAGCGGATATGGGTCGGCATCGACGCCGGCAAGGGGCACCACTGGGCGGTGGCGGTAGACGCCGACGGCGAGAGCGTGTTCTCGACGAAGGTGATCAACGACGAGTCGCAGATCCTCCAACTCATCGACGCCGCCCGGGAGAAGGCCGGCGAGATCCGGTGGGCGGTGGACATCTCCGGCCGTGCCTCCACGCTGCTGCTGGCCCTGCTGATCGCCCACGGGCAGCACGTCGTCTACGTGCCTGGCCGCACGGTCAACCGCATGTCCGGCGCTTACCGCGGCGGCGAGGGCAAGACCGATGCCAAAGACGCGCGTGTCATCGCCGACCAGGCCCGCATGCGCCCGAAGGGCTTCGCCCGGCTGAACACGCCCCCGGAGCTGGTCAGCACGCTCCAGCTGCTGACCAACCACCGGGCCGACCTGATCGCGGACCGGGTGCGGCTGATCAACCGGCTGCGTGACCTGCTGGTCGGCATCTGCCCGGCCCTGGAACGGGCCTTCGACTACTCCGCGGCCAAAGGCCCGGTCGTCATGCTGACCGAGTACCAGACTCCGGCCGCCCTGCGACGGACCGGCGTCAAGCGGCTCACCACCTGGCTGGAACGCCGCAAGGTCCGCGGCGCCGATGCTGTCGCCACGAAGGCCGTGGAGGCCGCGCAATCGCAGATGACCGAATTGCCCGGCGAGAAACGGGCCGCGAAGCTGGTCTGCGACCTGGCCCACCAGCTCCTGGCCCTGGATGAGCGGATCAAGGACAACGACCGGGAGATCCGCGAGACCTTCCGCGCCGACGAGCGGGCCGAGATTATCGAGTCCATGCCCGGCATGGGCCCCATTCTGGGCGCCGAGTTCGTCGCCATCGTCGGTGACCTGTCCGGCTACCTCGACGCGGGCCGCCTGGCATCCCACGCCGGCCTGGCCCCGGTGGCCCGGGACTCCGGACGCCGCACCGGCAACTACCACCGTCCCAAGCGCTACAACCGGCGCCTGCGGTACGTCTTCTACATGGCCGCCCAGACCGCGATGATGCGGCCGGGGCCGTCCCGGGACTACTACCTCAAGAAGCGCGGCGAAGGGCTGCTGCACACCCAGGCTCTGCTCGCGCTGGCTCGACGCCGGATCGACGTGCTGTGGGCGATGCTGCGTGACAAGAGGCTCTTCACCTCCGCCCCGCCGGCCACGCAGACGGCTTGACACGGTCATTGAGATTCCTTCGGTGCGGGGACAGGGCGCCGCGCCGCCCGGCCGGTGGGGTTTGTCCGGCCGTGCGGTGATCCCGCAGACGCCGGCGAGGGCGGCGGTCGGGTGGCGGTCGGAGCAACCTAGGCGACCGACGGCCGAAAACCTAAAACGGGCTCCCGCCTTCCCGCGTCAAGATCTTTTTTCATTTTCGGCCGGGGCTCCGCCTATCGTCCTCCACGTCGCACGGCGCGGCGTCGGACATGAAGGCCATTTACTCCTGTTTTTGGTTTTCGGCCGCCCGGCTCCTACCGTGTGACGCACCGGCACTCCGGATCGCCCCGCGCCTCCTGAATGGCATTCATGGCTCATGGCCGGAGCGGGTTCGAGCTGTTGGGCGCACCTGTGCCGCCGGTACGCCGGTTCAGCCGTTTTAGGTTTTCGGCCGCTGGTTCTCTACCGTCGTAAACGCCATTCGGCGAATTCCACCCATCCCATGAAGGGCACCCCATGCCTTTTTCGAGATTACGAGGGCGGCTTGCTGCCGCTTTCCGTCTGCTCCGCCCCGGCCGCCGTGCGCGGCCGGGGCCCGGTGTCGGCCGTGTGTTCTCGGCCGCCTGATCTGATCGGAGGCTTCGCCATCCGCTCCCTCACCTGCCGGGCTCCCGTGCCCCTCTGCCGTCCGCCGAATTCGCGCTGCCGGGCTGCTGGAGGCGACCCGACGAGGACGCGATGAGCTGGAGGAAGGTGACGGGCGCCGGTGCCGCCGGGATCCTGCTCGTCCCCTTCTTCATCGGCTTCCCCGCGCTCGCGGTCACCGCGAACGACGAGGCGACCAAGGCCGCCAAGGACGCGACGTCCTGCACCAACAACGGGACGAATGCACAGCCTGTGGACAGTGCGGCCGTCGCGGCCCAGGTCCGGCTGATCCTCTCGGGTTCCGCCGGTCCGGCCGCCCCGGTCTCGGGGCTCGATTCGCCGAGCCTCCAGATCCCCAACGCGAAGGCGATCGTCGCCACCGGCCGCTCGATGAACGTCCCCGCTCGCGGACAGGTGATCGCGGTGGCGACCGCGCTGCAGGAGTCCGGACTTCGCAACCTCCCGGACGGCGACCGGGACAGTCTCGGACTGTTCCAGCAACGGCCGTCGCAGGGCTGGGGCACCCCGGCCCAGATCCAGGATCCCGTCTACGCCTCCACCCAGTTCTACAAGGCGCTGCTGGAGGTCAAGGGGTGGCAGCAGCTGCCGCTCACCCAGGCCGCGCAGGCGGTCCAGAAGAGCGGCTTCCCGGACGCCTACGCCAAGTGGGAACCGCTGGCCACCACACTTCAGCAGGCCATCGCCCAGGCGCTCGGCGGCACTTCGCCCACCACCCCGTCCCCGGGCCCGGCTCCGTCCGGCTCGCCGTCGCCGACCGCCTCGCCGTCCGGCTCCTGCGGGACGGACTCGGGCAGCGGAACGGACTGGGGCACCATCCCCGCCGGCGCCCTGCCGGACGGGTACGCGATCCCCACCACCGCGCCAGTCCCGGTGCAGTCCGCGATCAAGTGGGCCCTCGGTCAGCTGGGCACGGCCTACCAGTGGGGCGGGTCGTGCGCCGCACCGCATGGGCCCGACCCGATGGGCCGGTGCGACTGCAGCAGCCTGATGCAGCAGTCGTACAAGGCGGCCGGCATCTCCCTGACCCGCACCACCTACACGCAGGTGACCGAGGGCATCGCGGTGTCCGTGGACGCCCTGCAGCCGGGCGACCTGCTGTTCACGGAGCCGGGCTCCGAGGGCCCCGGTCACGTCGGCATGTACATCGGGCAGGGCCTGATCGTGCACGCGCCGCACACGGGAGACGTCGTCAAGATCAGCACGCTCGCCTCCTGGAAATCCGGCATCATCGCCGCCCGCCGCATCGTCCACTGACGTCAACTGCGGCCATTCCCAGCGCACTTCGCGCACTTCCTCCCCTCTGCGGCCTGTCCGCCTCCCCTCTGTCCCCATCTCTGTGGAGCGTGATTGACCACCTATCTCGCCGACGCCGCCGTCAAGGTCCAGCAGCTGGCCTTCGACCCCGGCATCAGCCCGTCCGAAGGCGGCCTGCCCGGCCTGTCCGTCCTCAAGTCCACGGTCGGCAGCATCAACCTCTTCGCCATCATCGCCGTGGTCGGCGCCCTCTGCGTCTCCGGCATCGTCTGGGCCTGGGGCCACCACACCGGCTCGCACGGCAGCGAGGCCAAGGGCAAGCAAGGCGCGCTGGTCGCCGCCGGCTGCGCCCTCCTGCTCGGTGCCGCCAACGGGATCGTGACGTTCTTCAGCACCGTCGGGACCAACGTCCACTGATGATGCCGAAGTTCATGCCGTTCAAGCCGGGCGGGCAGTCCCTGATGCTGCGCCGCGTGCTGATCGGCCTGGGCGCCCTGGTGGTCGCCGCCCTCATCGCCGGGCTCATCGCCCGGTATGCGGGCGGCGGCCACCGGGCCCCGGCCCCAGCCGCCTCCGCCGCCCCGGCCACCTCGCCCCGGACCTCCGCCTCCGGCACGCTCGTGCCCGGCACACCGGCCCCCTCTGCCAGTGCGACGCCGTCCGTCTCCCCGGTAGCGGCGCCGCCTCACACCACCGACCCCCTCGCCTTCGCCCAGGCGTTCGCGACCGCGCTGTGGTCGTACGACACCCGCACCACCACCCAGTCCCAGCAGCTCGCGGGCCTGCGCGCGTGGATGACCGGCGAGAGCCAGTACGCCGACCTCGACGCCGTCGCCTCCCAGGTACCCGACCCGACCCTGTGGGACCGGATGCGCGACAACGGCCAGTGGGCCACCGGCCAGGCCGCCGAGGCGCACCTTCCCGCCGCCTTCCAGTCGGCCGTCGCCAAGGACCCGACGAAGCTGACCGTCGCCTACCTGTACGCCGTCACGGTCACCGGCACCCAGTCCATCACCTGGAACGACGGAGGCCGAGGCGCCGAGGACCGCGCCATCACCATCGCCGTCCAGTGCCGCCCCGGACACGACTGCGCCCTGGCCTCGATCGCCCCCACTGTCTACCCCTGACCACCCACGAGAGAAAAGGAGGTGATCGCCCATCGGTTTCTGTGATCTCCCCCTGGCCGGCGCGCTGTGCGACACGGTCGTCGGCGGAGTCTCCGACAGCATCACGGACTCGATCGGCAAATGGATCGCCAAGTCCTGCGGTGACATGGCCAAGAGTGCGGCCGACCTCGCGGCCAAGGCGGTGGACACCACCACGAAGGTCGATCTCGGCGCGTCGTGGTTCCGGGACAACTACTCGTTGATCCTGCCGATCGGCCTGGTCGTGATCGTCGCGACGTTCTGCCTTCAGCTGATGAGGGCCGCCTGGCGGCGCGACGGGCAGGCCCTGTCCCAGGCCGTCACCGGCACCGTCTCGGGCGTGCTGTTCTCCTTCGTCGCCGTCTCCTGCACCAGCATCGCGCTGACGATCGTCGACGCCCTCAGCGAGGGCTTGTTCCACGTGGCCAATACGTCCACGTCCGACGCGGTCGCCCGGGTGATCCGGGTCGGCCAGATCACCACGCTGTCCGATCTCGGCTGGGGCATCCCCGCCTTGGTCGCTCTCGGCTGTGTCGCCGGCGCGATCATGTACTGGGGCACGATGGTGCTCCGGAAGGTTGCGATCCTGGTGCTCGTCACCCTGGCCGTCTTCGCCGGAGCCGGCGGCGGCTGGGAACCCGCTTCCCGTTGGCGGCGGGCCTGGATCGAGGCGACCGCCGCCCTCGTGGTCAGCAAGCTCGTGATGACGATCATCTTCCTCCTCGGCGTCTCCGCGATCGGCCGCTCCGACGGCAAGGGCGGCGCCCTCGCCGCGCTCTCGGACGTCCTCGCCGGCATCGTCGTCATGATCATGGTTCTGCTGGCCCCGATGATGACCTACAAGTTCCTGCACTGGGCCTCGGATGGCACTGGCGCCGATCTGCACCGCACCACCAGCACCGGTCTCGCCACCGCCGCGGGCGCCGCCCGCAAGGGCGCGACCATGGCGATGAGCGCCAGCACCGGCGGCGCCGGCGGAGCCGCGATGGCAGGTGCCCCGCAGGGCCCGGCTACCGTCCCCGGCCAGAACAGCCCCGTCGGCGGTTCCCCGTCCTCCCCGAGCGCGGCGCCGTCCGGCCCCAGCGGCCCGGCCCAGTCCACCTTCGCCTTCCCCGGCACCGGCAAGGGCGGCAGCGTGGATGCGGTCACGAAGCCGCTGATCACCCGTCGCGGCAGCGGCGGCGGTCAGCCGCTGATCACCCGGGCCGCCTCGGAAGGCGGCGGGGATTCCGCCCCCACCTCGGCCCCGTCGCCGGCGACCGCTGCCGAAGCGGCAGCGCCGCCAGGCGGATCGGGAGCCGCCGCCCCGGCACCGATCGTGTTGGGCGCCCCCCGCACCGGCAGCCGCGCCTCGTCCGGCCCGGCAGGAACGTTCATGCCGAGTACGTCGCCCGCCGGTCCCGCGGTGTCGAGCGCCCCGGTCAGCGGCCCGGCCCCCGCTCCGGCTCCGGCCTCCCCTCCGCCCCCGCCTCTCGCCTGACCTGTCCCGGCCGGGGCGCTGCCACCAGCCCCGGCCGGGCCCCTGACGCCAGGAGTCGCCTCTGTCCACCGCCGAGTTCGTCTCGACCGTCCGCTTTCCCGCCCGGTCCCGCCGCGGCGTCCTGCTCGGGCTCAGCCCCGCCCAGCTGTCCGTCGTCGGCACCGCCGGCGCTCTGCTGCTCGTGACCATGGTCACCACCGGCCTCGCCGGGGCCGTCCTCGCCACCCCGCTCTGGGCCCTGGCCGCCGCCGCCGTCCTCATCCGCTACCACAGCCGCTCCGTCGCAGATTGGGCCCCGATCGTCATCCGCTACTACCTGCGCCGCGCCAAGGGCCAGCTGATCTGGCTCGCCCGCCCCACCTCCCGGCCCCGGCGCGACGGCCTGCTCCACCTGCCCGGCACCGACGCCAGCCTGCGCGCGGTCACCTCGCCCGATGGCAGCACCGGCGCCGTCCACGATCCGCAGCGCGGCACCCTCACCGCCGCGGTCCGTGTCAGCTCCCGCGCCTTCGCCCTCCTCGACGCCCCCACGAAGGCCGCCAACGTGTCCGGCTGGGGCCGTGCCCTGGCCGCGCTCGCCCGCACCGGATACATCCAGAGCGTCCAGGTGATCGAGCGCACCATCCCCGACTCCGGCGACGCGCTCCAGCGCTACTGGGCCGAGAACGGCAACCCCGACGCCCCGCTGGCCGGCGTGGTCTACGAGGAACTGCTCGCCGCCGCAGGCCCCACCGCCGCCCCGCACGAGGCGTACATCGCTGTCAGCCTCGACCTCAAGAAGGCCCGCCGCCTGATCGGGGAGGCGGGCGGCGGACTCACCGGGGCGTTCACCGTCCTCGGCCAGCTCGTCCCGGGCTTCGAGCAGTCCCTCCGCAACTGCGGCCTCACCCCCGGCGGATGGCTGACCGGCGGCGAGTTCGCCGCCGTCATCCGCAGCGCCTACGACCCCAAGTCGCTCGCCGCGATGGAGCAGTGGTCCGAGACCGGCCGCGCCACCGCGTCCCCGGCCGCCGCAGGCCCGGTCGTCCTGCGGGAGGAGCCCAACCGGGTCCTGACCGACAGCGCCTGCCACGCCGTCTACTGGATCGAGCAGTGGCCCCGGTCCGAGGTCAGCGCGGGCTTCCTGCACTCGCTGATCTTCTCCGCCGGCGTCCGGCGGACCCTGAGCCTGCATTACGGGCCCGACGACCTCGATGCCGCGCTCAAGGCCGTCCAGCGGCAGAAGGCCACGATCGTCGCCGACGCCGCCGAGCGCGTCCGCAAGGGCCAGGTCGACAGCGAGAGCGACACCCAGGAGTACGCCGACGCCAAGACCCACGAGCGCGAGCTCATCTCCGGCCACGCGGACGTCGACTTCACCGGCCTCGTGGTGATCTCCGCCGACAACCCCGAGGACCTGCGCCGCCAGTGCGCCACGGTGGAGACCGCCTGCTCCAGCGAAGGCCTGGATCCCCGCCTCCTCATCTGGGAGCAAGCCGAAAGCTTCAGCCGCGCGGCCCTACCGCTCGCCCGGCTCTGACGGGAGGCCCGCCATGAACCACCCGCCGACCGACAGCACCTCCCGACTCCTGCGCTTCGCCACCGCCGCCGTCGACGTCCACCACCACACCGCGCTGCCCGACCAGCAAAGCGCCTCCCGCGTCGAACTGGACGCCCTCCACTCCCACTGCACCGCGCTGTTCCAGCTGGTCGACACCCACACCACGGCCACCCGCCCGAACAACCCCGCCGAGGCCGACCAGCTCCACGCCGCCCGGATCCGGCTGTGGCAGAGCGCCGACGCCCTCCACTCCGCCTACCACCGCGCACCCCGCGCCGACGGACGGCTCCCCACCCGCGAGGCCTGCGCCCTGCGGCTGCCCGAAGGCGCCCCGGACATGGTCATCTGCCAGCGCCACACCACTGCCTCCGCCCGCATGCGCCAGATCTCCACCCCCTCCGAGCTGCGCGGAACCCCGACCGCCGCCTCCCGCGCCTGAACCAAGGACCCGCTCTGCGCGCATCCGCCTCCCCTCTCTTCACCCCCACCCGCACTGACCGCGCCTCACGCCGCCAGGCCCGCCGCGACCTCGCCGCCGCCCGCCGCACCGCCCGCGACAGCTCCCGCCCCGTACGCACCCGCACCCGCCGCGAGGAGAACGAGGAACTGCGCCCCGTCTTCCCGGCCGGCGGGCGCCCGGGAACCGCCTCCCTGCGCGGCGGCAAGCTCAAGCTGCCCCCGCACCGGATGACCACCGCCACCGCCAGCGCCGCCTACCCGTTCCTCGCCGAGGGCGGCCTCGGCTCCGCCGGCATGCTGATCGGCCGCGACGTCCACGCCGAAGCCAGCTTCGTCTTCGACCCGTTCGCCCTCTACTCGCGCGTCGAAAACTTCACGAACCCGAACTGCCTCGTCGCCGGCGTCATCGGACAGGGAAAGTCCGCCCTGGCGAAATCAATTGCCCTGCGCAGCACGGCATTTGGCTACCGCGTGTACGTCCCCTGCGACCCGAAGGGCGAGTGGACCAGCGTCGCGCAGGCCGTCGGGGGCACCGCGATCGCCCTCGGCCCGGGCCTGCCCGGGCGGCTCAACCCCATGGACGCGCCCGCCCCGCCCGCCGGGGTCGATCCGGACAGCTGGGCGAGCGAGGTCCGCAAGCGCCGCCTGCTGCTGCTCGGCTCCCTCGCACGGACCGTGCTGCAGCGCGACCTGCTGCCGCGGGAGTACACCGCGCTCGACCTCGCGCTGGACACCGCCGCCGAGCAGGCGGAGCAGCAGGGCCGGGTGCTGCTGCTCGGCGACGTCGCCGCAGTCCTCGGCCAGCCCGCCGTCCTCGATGCCGCGATCGGCGACCCCTCGCGCCGCGTCGGCGAGGCCGCCCAGGACCTCTCCCATGCCCTGCGCCGCCTGATCAGCGGCGACCTCGGCGGAATGTTCGACGCCCCCTCGACCGCCGCCTTCGACCCGACCAGCCCGATGCTGACGATCGACCTGTCCCGGCTCGGCAGCGCCGGCGACGACACCGGGCTCGTCCTCGCGATGACCTGCGCGAGCGCCTGGATGGAGTCCGCGCTCAGCGACCCGGGCGGCGGGCGGCGGTGGGTGATCTACGACGAGGCCTGGCGCGTGATGCGCCACGAGGCCCTGCTGCAGCGCATGCAGAGCCAGTGGAAGCTCTCCCGTGGTCTCGGCATCGCCAACATGCTGATCATCCACCGCCTTTCGGACCTGCTCAGCGCCGGTGACGCCGGATCGCGGGCCCGCGCCCTCGCCGAGGGCCTGCTGGCCGACTGCGCGACCCGCGTGATCTACCGGCAGGAGGCCGACCAGCTGGCCGCCACCGCCGGGCTGCTCGGCCTGACCGGCGTCGAGATGGCCGCCATCGCCCAGCTGGGCCGCGGCCGGGGCCTGTGGAAGGTGGCGGGCCGGTCGTTCGTTGTCCAACATCTGCTCCACCGAGCCGAGCTGACGGCCTTCGACACGGACGCCCGGATGCACTCCCCGGCCCGGACGGCGGACGCCTCCCCCGCCCTCTGATCCCCGCCCCGCCGACTTCCCGAGGATCCTCGTGCCCAACGTCACCGTAGCCCACTTGCCGGACCGGGACGTGCTCGTCGCGGAAGCGCCCGACCGCCGCAGCGCCCAGCTGCTCGAACAGGCCGGCCTCGTGCGGGACGACGCGCTCGGACTGCACCGGTTCCGGCGCGACACCCCGCCGGAGACCGCCAACCGCCAGCTGCGGGAGGCCCGGCGGCTGTTGTTCCCTGCCGAGTACGGGTTCACCCGCGTCTACAGCGAGGCCGAGCAGTACGAGGCCACCCAGCGCCGGAACCCGCTCACGCCTCCTGGGCCGGTCCTGACCGCCACCAGCAGGGCTCCGGCCGTCCACCACGTGTCCACCGACATCGCCAACGGCCACATGGTGCTGCTCGCCCATCATGAATCCCCTTACGAGGCGACCGAGTTGCTGGGGCTCTATCCGGCTTCCGGAAAGGCGGCGACCTTCTACACCGAGGGCAGCGGCTACTACGGCGCCAGCCGCCACCCGGACCTGGACTCCGCGCTCGCGGAGTGGTCCTCGCAGGGCTACGCCACCGAAGTGCCCATCGCCGACCCGCGCCGCAGGGCCGCCCTGCTCGCCTCCCGGGCGGCAGCAGGCCGCACCAAGCCTCTGCCTGCCACCCCTTCGCCCATCAGCGTGGCCCTGACCGTCGCCCGCCGAAACGGCGCCCCGTTCTGACCACACCCCCACCGATTCCCCTCTGCCCGAACGTACTTGGAGATCCATGCCTCACTCGCTCACCCGCCAGGACGCCCGGCTGGAGGCCGCCCTGGGCCGAAGCGTCACCTCGCTGATCGCCACCGAGGCGAGGGCGGATGCTGCCACCGCCCGACTTCTCGACGCCCACCGCGTGCTCACCGAGGCCGAGACTGCGGTCGCGTTCCAGCGGGTGCGCCTGGTCAACGTCGCGACGGCCAAGCGCCGGGTCGACGACGCCGTCCTCGACCAGCTCGACGCCCACCTGGAGGAGCTGGAGGTCGCCGCCGAACGGCGCGACCAGCTGGAGGCCGACCTGGTGCGCCTGATCGAGGAGCACGAACACGAGGCCGCCCGCGAGGCCGAGCGCGAGCAGGCCGCCGCGAGCACCCCGTTCATCCCGCTGCTGCTGGCTCCGGGCGCGGCGCGCCACCGGTGAGCCCCGACGCACCGCTCGTCGAGTTCGGCTGGGACTTCGACGTCGGGGAGTTCGCGGTGCGCTCCGGACCGCTTCCCCGGGCCGCCGGAGAGATCCTCTACCAGGCCGGGTTCTGGTACCGCGCACCGCAGTTGGGCGCCGACGCGTGGCACCAGTCCCTGCGCGTCGAGGCGAACGAGCAGATCGACAACGCCGCCGGCGCGATCGACGCCCTGCTCAAGGCCGGTGTGCAGGTGGCCAACTGGCACGACCCGCGGCAGAGCGGGCAGCGCCTGGTGGACCACTACGCCTGGCTCCGGGACGAAGGCCCGTTCCGCGACGCTGCCGCCACCGCCGACAAGGCCCGCTGGCACACTCGCGCCGCGCTCCTCGCCGGCCTCGATTCCGACAGGAGCAGGACGCTCGCCTCGCAGATCACCGACGGCGATCTCGTCGTCGAGGCGATGCAGAAGTGGGAGACCGACAGCACCCAGTGGTGGCTCGCCTTCGAGGCCTCCTCCGGCTGCTACCAGATCCTCCGCTTCGACGCGGTCGACCGCTCTCTCGGCATCACCGACCACTACGCCGACTGGTACGGGCCCCAGGCCCGCCGCGACTTCCGCGTCCAGCAGCAGCGGGACACCAGCCGCCCGAGCCCGTCCCGGGCCGACGCCGCCCGCACGGCACGGCAGGCACGGATGCGGACTGCCCCGTCCACCCCGCCCGAACGCCCGCAGCCGCCGGAGGCCGGCCGATCGGCCCACCGCTGACCACCCCAACGAGAGGACTCCTCATGGAGACGACGTCCAGCACCGAGGCGGCCCCGGTCGTCACCTTCCGTCCGCTGCGCGAGGCCGGCATCACCGCGGGCACCACCAGCCGGGACCAGCGCGTGGTGGCAGCGCTGCGCGACGCCGGCTTCGAACTCGGCCGCGACGCCGCCCCGGAGCGGTACTCGCTCGCCACCGCCGACCCGGCCGAGCAGCTGCGCGCCATGGTCGACGCCACCCGGGCGCTGCACGACCTGGACGTCACGGTGGCCGTCCGCCGCGGCATCGACTTCTCCCCGCACGCCGCCCGGACCACGCCCCTGCTGCTGTCCCCCGCGCGCTCCGCAACCACCTCCACCACACCGTCCCAGAGCCCCCAGCGCCCCGCCCCCACGTCCGGCCTCCGCTGATCCCGCCCCCTGCCCCGAGGAGCACGCATCCGCCCCGACCACGTCTCGGTCGCCCACGACCCGCAGTACGGCATCGCCGTCTCCCTCGGCCAGGAGGTCACCCCGTTTGCCCGAGAGGTCCTCGTGCGTTCCGGGTTCCAGCCCCTCCCCGACGGTCGGCTCACCATCTACCAGACCGGGGACACAGGTCGCCATGTCCGCCAGACCGTCGCCGAGCTGCGGCACATCGGTATCCCGGTCACCGCGGCACCGGAGTTCGACGCCGTTCCCAACGGCCTCGTCCCGCCGAGCCCGGCAGTGGCCGCCGCCGGCCCTGGGTCCGTCATCCACCTCAGCCCTCCGGCCACGAGCCGCTCGCACGATGTCGCCTTCGGACGCCACCCGCAGCTGGGCACCGTCGCCCGCAACGCCTCCGACCGGCAGGACGTACGCCTGGCCCTCGCCGAGGCCGGCTTCGTACGCACTTCCCCCACCTCCGACCTGTTCGCACTCGACGAGCCCGAGTTCGAAGGCGACCTGCGCACCTCCACCGCTATCGCCCGCCTGCGCGACCAGGGCGTGCGCGTCGCCGCGGACCTCGCCTTCGAGCCCCTCGACGGCCCGTACACACCGACCGACCCGTTCGCCACCCGCCTGGTCGCCGCGATGAATCGCACCCCGCCGTCCCCCGAGCCCTCTGCCGCCCCGTCCCCGTCGGCGGACCCGTTCGAGACGAAGCTGATCAAGGCGCCGGACCTGTCCGGCCCGGCCGCGCCGAAGGGCGCCGATCCGTTCAACACGGTGCTCCACGGCCCGGTCGGGCCCAGTGTCGACGAGCGCCGCACCGACGCGATGCTGCACGACCGGGCGGCCATGAGCGCCGAGATCGCCTCGCGCCTGCGGGCGATCCAGCAGCAGCTGCGCGGCGACCTGTCCGGCATCGACCCGGCGCGGATCGAGGCGGTGATCGGCGAGGCGACCACGGTTCTGGCCGGGGCGAGCAAGGATCTCGCCTCCGCCGCAGCCCCCGCGGCCCGCCCCGCGGCGGCCTCGCCCACCAGTCCCCGGGCCCGCGCGGCGCTCGCCGTCAGCGGCCAGGTCCGCTCCGGCGCAGCCCTCCAGGCCCAGGGCGCCGCCGCCACCGCCACCGCGGCCCCCGCCGTCGATCCGCGCATCGCGTGGGCCGCCGGGAACCGCAACACCCGATAAGGAGAACCTACTTGGCCGTCAAGACCGTCTGGACCGTCGAGCACGCCTGCGGGGACAGCGTCGAGCACGACCTGTCCGCCCGTCCCGCTGACCAGCGCGCCGGCTACGCCCGCTGGCTCGCCGGACGCTCCTGCAAGGACTGCTGGCTCGCCGAGCGCAAGGAGGACCCCGCCTCCCGTGAGGCGTGGATCGCCGAACGCCGTGCGGAGGAGCAGCAGGCCGCCACCGAGTGGGCCCAGAAGTTCAGCATGCCGTCGCTGGACGGCCCGCCCAAGGCGATCAGCTGGGGCGAGCGGTGCCGCTACCAGCTCGTCACCGGCGCCTACCGCGTCCTCGTGCAGGAGGGCGGCCTCGCCGAGGAGGGCTGGCAGGACATCGAGCAGCAGGTCCGGGTGACCGACCGAGCCAGCTGGTGGATCGACCAGCGCGACGCGGCCCCCGCCGACCTGCCCGAGCTGCTCGCCGCCGCTGCCGACGCCCGCACCACGGAGAACCCGTTCTGAGCGCCATCGACACCACCCCGGCCCGGCCTGTCCCGGGCGTGCGCCCGGCCGCGGCACACGCGCTCGTGGTGCAGGTGCTCCGGGCGGAGTCCGCTCGGCGCGTGCTCTGCGCCGACGCCTCGACGCTGCCCGACGCCCTGCCGTCATCGTCGACCGCCCGGGTCCTCGGCCTGACTGCCCCACGCGGCTGAGGCCCCCGCGCTCACCCTGATCATCCGCTGAGAGAAGACCCTTTGCCCAACCCCGATGACCCCGAGCGTCTGTTCCACTTCTACGTCGACGGATCGGTCCACGGCCCGTACCCCGGTCTGGTCCGCGAGCGCGAGACCCTGGGCCATGCCGGTCCGTACTGTGCTCCGGCCTTCACCCGGCCCGTCGCCGAGCGGATCGTCGAGGACCTCCACCTCGACAACTGTGGCCTGACCGGCCGTTGGGAGGACAACAGGCTCACCTTCGAGTGGGGCGCCGACTACGACGGCGACGGGGGCGTCGAGACCGTCGAGCCCGACTCGCGGGGCCTGTACAAGATCGGCGGGCGGTGGCCGTGGGACTACGACGGACCGCTGGACGCCGCCGAACGCCACCAGGCCGCGCTTGCCCGCCCCTCGCGCAAGGCCGCCGCCGCGAACAAGCAGGCGACTGCGGCAGTGGCGCTCGTCGGCGCGGGACCGGCGCCCGGCCCGGCCGCCGGACGGTGACGTGCACCCCGTCCTCTCACGGACCTCGTCGGTCGGCGACCTGCTCACCGGTCTCGCGGCGACCGCCGCCCGCAACGGCCGGCCGCTACGAGTGTTGGACGCCTGGGAGCCCGTCACCGACCTCGCGAAGCTACCCCCGGCCGTCTTCGCCCGGGAACTGGCCGCCCACCTGCCGACCGTCTCGTCACCGGCGCAGGCCATCCGCTCCCGCCTCGTGTGGCAGTGCGCGCTGCGTGCCGACCCCGGCTCCCCGCAGCCGTCGGATGCGCGCATCGCGCAGGTCGCCCGGCGCATCCTGGCCGCCACCGGCATCGCCCGGCCCGACGATCCGGACGCCTGCCGGTGGGTCGTGATCCGCACCGACGAGCACGAGGCCCGCATCATCGCCCCGCTCGCCCGCACGGACGGCACCCTCGCCGAGACCACCCGGGACCGGGCTCTGGCCCTGGCGGTGTGCCAGCTGGACGAGCACACCGAGCGGCACTCCCGTGCCGGCGCCGCACTCGCCATGCCGACACCGCGCTCCGCGCTCGTCGCCTCCCCGCCCGCCGCCCGCACGAGCACCGTGCCGGTGGCGGCCCGGCCCTTCACCCGCTGAATGCAGGAGCCCATGCCCGCCAACCCCACACTCGACGCCGCGCAGTCCGCGGTCGCCCGGGCCAGCACCGCGCTGCGGGAAGTCGAGGAACTCGCCGACTCCATGACCGCGGAGGAGGCCGCCGAGGTCCTGCAGAACCTCACCCTCCAGCCCGGTCCGGCCCACCGCCTCGCCGCCGCGGTCACCGCGCTCGGCACCCAGATCGCCTCGCAGCTGGGCGACCAGCCCCACCTGTGGGAGCCCGTCCTCGAAGGCGGCAGCCGGATCACCGCTGCGGCCTGGCGAGCCGCAGCTCCCACCGAGGAGGTCCTCGTCACGGGCGGACGACGCCAAGCGGCCATCGCATCCTCACCAGCGATCCGTGCTGCCGGTCCCGGAGCCGGGTTCCACCTTGCGCCCGCCGCCGTCGCACCGCACTCCCGCATCGTCGAACCGCCCCGCCGCTGAACCGGAGACCCATGCCCCAGGACGAATTCCTCGTCCAGCCTCGCTACCTGGCCGGCGCAGGCGACATCAGCCGCGTGCTCCAGCCCCTCGTCCAGGTGCACGGCTGGCCGCATGAGAACAACCCTGCCGCCAACAGGGTCGCGGCCACCAGCCCGTGCGGCCGGATCGAGGTCCTCGCCGAGCATCAGATCTTCCACCTGTGGAAGGTCAGCGTCCGGGCTCGGCCTGGCGATGCCCAGCCGCTGTGGCAGGCGACGTTCAGCAAGGAGACGCCCGCCGAGATCGTCGGCTCGCTCACCCAGGCCCTGGCCGCCGACCGGTTCGTGGCCCCCCTGGAGATCGTCGCCGAGTGGCCGGGCCACCCGGACGCCGCGTGGCGTCCCCTCCTCAAGGCCGGCTGGACACCCTCCGACCGCACCGCCGCGCACTTCGGCGACGGAGAGGGCGGCACCGTCAGCGTCGACGTGCCCGGCGCCGCAGGCGCGAACGTCACGGTCGTCGACGGCATCCGCCTCACCTCGCCAGACGGTAAGGCGTCGCTGGTCCACACCCCCAAGCCCGACCACCTCTTCTCCGGCGGCCTGGTCGGTCGCTGGACGATCGACGCGGCGTTCGGCCCGACGTGGGACGACCAGTGGACAGCGGTTCTCACCGCGGCGACCCCGATGCGGTACATGGCCATGCTGACCTCCGCCGTCGCCGACCCGACGCCCGTCGTTCGGACCAGCGCCCAGATCAGCGCCGCGACCCGCGCCGCAGCCAGTGTGCGGCCGGCCCCACCGCCGAGGAGGACCAACCCCTTGCGGTCGTTCGAGGCCGAGCAGGCCGCATTCAACCCCCGTCACCCGAACCAGGGCCACCCCCTGCGACGCTGAACCAGAAAGGCGCCCCCTGACCGAGCCGATCACCATCGCGCGCTTTCCGACCAGCCATGGCACCACCGCAAGCGCCTGGGCCCAGGCCCCAGACCTGGTCAGCCGTACCCTCCTCTCCCGTGCCGGCTTCCGCGCGGACGGCAGCGGCCCCAACTCAATCTGCACCGCAGAGAGCCCAGTCCGCGGCGACGTCAACCGGCGCATCCGACTGGCCGAGCAGATGCTCACCGCCGCCGGATACCCGACGAAGGTCTTCCCACCCCTTGAGCCCATCGAACAAGCCTCGTTGACCTCAATGCAATGGGCGGACATCAGGTCCCAACTCATCACCGCCACCGCCGAGGTCCACGCCGCCGTGACCATGGACGACCTCCGCGAAGCGATCGAGCCGCTGATGGACCCCGAGCACGGAGTCCTGGAGCGGATTACCGCGCTACTGGACACCGCCGCACAGCGCGTGGCCGACCTCGACGAGAACGCACCAGCCGCATCCGAGCTGGCCCATTCCCTGCAAAGCACCAGTACGGCGTTTACCGGCGCCGGATACCGCATCACGGCGGCGGGCAGCCCCCCGGCCGACGAGGCCGCCTCCGCCCGCGCCACGGCCGCCCTCACACACACGGCCGCAACGCTCCCCGCTGCCACCCAAGCAGAAACGTTTCCCTCTGCTGCGCCGGCTGTACAGCGCCCCTACGGCAGCGCCCCCTCGCGCTGACGTCCCGTCCCGGCTGACTACCCGCCGGGCCGCGCCGATCACACCGTCCCGGGCCTCTGTCCCGCAGTGATCACCGCGCCCTCTCCCGCCCACTTCCGGGCCCCTGCCGCGAGACGCCAAGCGCCCGGCAGGCCAACTCCTCTCCCCCGCAAGGAACGCACCTGCCCTCCGCTCCCAAGACCCCCTCGCAGAGCCCGGGCACCGACGCACTCCTGTACGCGCTGATCGGCGCCGGCCTCACGCTCGCCGTCTTCGGCTCCCTCGCCTGGCTCGGCGGCAACACCGCCAACTACCTGACCGACAGCGGCCCGTGGAGCAATCCGTTCACGCCGGTCACCGCTGCCCTCCACCCCAACCACCTCTACCCGCACCTGGCCGCGCTGCCGCTGCTGATCAGCACCCGCATTCTGCCGGCGCTGGTCTCAGTCGCACTGGCCGCCATGGGCCTGTGGCTGTGGACCCGCCGCCGCCGAACGACCGACGGCCTCGCCGGGGCCCGCGACCTCGCCCCGCTCCTGCCCAAGGAGATCAGCACCAAGGCCCGCGACCTGCGCCCCAGCCTCGCCAGCGCCAAGGAACTGCGCCCGGACGACACCGGGATCCTCCTCGGCAACCTCGCGAACGGCACCGAGGTCCGTTCAGGCTGGGAGGACGTCTGCGTCGCCATCATGGCGCCGCGATCCGGCAAGACCACCTCGCTCGCTGTTCCCGCGATCCTGCGCGCCCCCGGCCCCGTCCTGCTCACCTCGAATAAGGCTGCACGGGACGCCTACACGGCAACTCTGGATTCCCGCTGTGCAGTTGGCCGGGTCTGGACGATGGACCCGCAGGGCATCGCCCACACCCAGCAGGGGATGTGGTGGAACATCCTGGCCGACGCCAGGGACCTGCCCGGCGCCCGGCGCCTCGCCGGCCACTTTGTCGCCGCCGCCGTCGACGAGAGCAGCCAGGGCGACTTCTGGTCCACCGCCGCCCAGAACACCCTCTGCGCCTTGTTCTTGGCGGCGGGCTGCGACAAGCGCCCGATCACGGACGTCCTCAAGTGGCTGGCCGTGCCTTCCGATCGCACGCCGATCGACATTCTCCGCGACCACCGGATGACGGCCATTGCGGACCAGCTCCAGGGCACCGTGTCCGGAGCCGTCGAAACGCGCGACGGAATCTATGAAACGGCCCGCCAGTACGCGGCCTGCCTCCTGGATCCGAAGATCTCCCGATGGGTCACACCCAATCCCGACCTGCCGGAGTTCCGGCCAGATGAGTTCGTCACCAACCGCGACACGCTTTACCTGCTGTCCAAGGACGGCGGCGGCAGCGCGGGCGCCCTGATCGCGGCGGCGGCCGACTCCGTGATGCGCACCGCGACCATCCAGGCCGAGCGGGCCGGCGGCCGTCTCGACCCCCCGCTCCTCGCGATCCTGGACGAGGCCGCAAATGTCTGCAAAATCTCGGACCTTCCCGACCTCTATTCCCACCTCGGGTCGCGCGGCGTCATCCCCATCACCATTCTCCAGAGCTACCGCCAGGGCCAGAAGGTTTGGGGCGAAGCCGGAATGGACGCCATGTGGAGCGCCGCCACCATCAAGCTCGTCGGCAGCGGAATCGACGACGCCGATTTCGCGGACAAGCTCTCCCGACTGGTCGGCGAGCACGACGTCGAGACCATTTCTCATTCCACGTCGGAATCCGGTCGGTCGACCTCCACCAGCATGCGCCAGGAGCGCATCCTGCCGCCCGACAAGATCCGTGCACTGCGCAAGGGCAGCGCGCTGCTGTTCGCGACCGGACTGCGGCCGGCCCTCGTTGACCTGCGGCCCTGGTACAAGGAGCCCGGCGCGGCGGAGATCGGCAAGGCGTCCAGCCGGCAGACCGCGCTCATCACCGAGCGGGCCATGGCGGCGGGTGAGGCCGCATGAGCCACACCGTCGAACCGGCCAGCCGAATTCTTTCTCTCGGCGCCGGCGTGCAATCCACGACCTTGCTTCTGCTGTCCGCGCTCGGGGAGCTTCCGAAGCTCGACTACGCGATCTTCTCGGACACCGGCTGGGAACCGTCCGCGGTCTACCGTCACCTGGACGAGGTGGAGCGGCGCATCGCCCGGCCCGCGAACATCCCGATTCTGCGGGTCTCCTCCGGGAACATCCGCGAGGATGCTCTCGACCCCGCGCACCGCTTCGCCTCGATGCCGCTCTACATTCTCAATAAGGACGGCAGCCCGGGAATGACACGACGGCAATGCACCGGCGAATATAAGATTAAGCCGATAAAGCGCGAGGTGCGCCGGATCCTCGGGTATCCCTATCCGGCGCGCGTGCCCCGTGGGGTGTTCGTCGAACAGTGGATCGGGATCTCCACCGACGAGTTCCATCGGGCGAAGGACTCGGACGTGAAGTACACGCGGCACACGTTCCCGCTGATCGATCTGGACCTGTCCCGCGCCGACTGCCTTCGGCTGCTGGCCGAGCACGGATGGGAATCCACGCCGAAATCAGCGTGCCTGGGATGTCCATTTCACGGAAATGCCCAGTGGCGGCAGATCCGTGACGAATCCCCCGAGGAATGGGCGGACGTCGTCGAATTCGACGAACGCATACGTGCCGGGAACGCGCGGGCCAATGCCGACGGCAGGCCCCTGCTCGGCCAGGCCTACCTGCACCGCTCCCGCCAGCCGCTGGCCATCGCTCCGATCGACAAGCTCACCCGCAACGAGTTGCGCGCCCTCCAGCAGCAGGCCGAGGTCACCGAGGACGAGCTGGAACTCGGGTCCGAGGGCGGGTGCAGCCCGTTCTCCTGCCGGGGCGAGGCGGCGTGACCGAGCCCATCCGGCAGAACTCCGGCGAGCCACGCGTCTCCTCGGGCCCCGTCGACTGGACCGGCATGCTCAACCGGGCCGAGCGGCCCGGCGAACTGGCCGACGTCCTGGAGCAGACGGCCGGCGAGAGCGGCCTGGTCGGCGCGCTGCACCAGTTCCTGGAACGGGCGGCCGAGAAGTTCCGCGAGCAGGGCACCGGCCGCGGCAGCGCCTACGCGCTCGCCTTCGACGCCCACGCCGAGGCGGTCCGCCTCATCGGCGACGGCCTCGCCGACGCCGCCGCCGACCTGGAGAACGACGCGCCCTCCCCGCGCACTGCCGCCGCCCGCGCCGACCACCCAGCCCTCGCCTACACGGCCCCGCTCTGGCAGCCGACCGCCGCAGCACTCGAACGACGCAGCCGCTGACGCCCCGGGGCGACCGCCAGGCGAGCACCTGCACCACCACCCCACCTCAGGTCGGAGTACGACTCCGGCCCCTCACCTTGGAGTTGCCATCACCCGTCACCGTTCGACCGAGCCACCCGTCCCCCCGGTCGACCTCGCCGTCTCCACCGGGGCCTGGCGCGACTACCAGCAGGCCCTGTCCCGCTGGGCCGCGCGCAGGGCCGAGATCGCGGCCGAGACCGAGCAGGGCCCCAGCGCCGAGACCCTGCCGCCGGCCCGGCACACCCCGGCGCCGACCGGCCCGTCACGCCGCCGCTGAGTCCGCCGTCCCCTCACCCACCAGGAGGTGTCCGCCCTGGATCCCTGGCGCATACCCGTCGACCGGGCAACCGCCCTGCGCCTGATCTGCCCGCTGCCGGACGGAGCGGTCGCCGGAGTACAACAGGTCGCCCGCCGTGGCGACTTCGTCATCACCGCCGTCCTCACCCAGACCATCCGTCACGACACCTGGGACGGCATCCGGATCGGAGTCGGCTCTCCCAGCGGCGGCGAGGTCGCCGCGAACTGGTTCGGCCTCGCCGAACACCAGGTCTTCGGCAAGGCAGGGCGTCTTCGCGAGGCCGGCCACCACGAACTCGACCGTGTCAACCAGGCGCGCCTCCTCCAGTACGACCGCATCCGGGCCGGACGCCTCCGCGACGCCGTCGACGTCTACACCGCAGCCGTCGCCTCACCGGCGCCCCCCGAGTTCGCCGCCTCGGCCCGCCTGGGCGCCTTGGACGGCCTGGCCCGACGCCTCGACCACGTCGGCTCCACCTACCCGCACGTCCTCGCGGGCCGGTCCTTCATCCACGCGGAGATGCTGCGCGAGGTCCACTCGGAGCTCCACCACGACCTCCTCCCGCTGACCGGAGAGCGCCAGGCCGCCGACAACGCCCCACTCGGCCTGACCAACGGGCTGGCCGCCATGCGCAAGATGGCCGAGAGCCTGCTCGAACTGGCCGACAGCGCGGACTACGCCGAGCACCCAGCAGGTGCACGCTTCCGTGAGCAGGCCCAGGCGCTGGCCGCGATCGACGAGCAGATCACCGCGGACTACGCACGGTCACTCGGGTCCGCCACGGGCGATCGGGCCACCGCCGCTCGCCGCAGGTCGCTGATGATCGCCGCCGAAGGCACCCCCGACGGTCCGGTCGCGGAGGCTGCCCCGCCCACCGGGCTGCAGGCCCGGGCAGTGGGGCGGCCCGTGCGATGACCTACCGGTACCCCGAAATCCCGCCGCGCGACTTCCGGCCCCGCCTGTCCACCGCAGGTGACCTGCACTGGCCGGACGAAGGCCCGCAGATGGGCCCGTGGACGCACAGCGAACTCGTGGCCCTCGCCTACCCGTGGCCGGTCGCCTGGCTGTTCCCCCCGCAGCCCGGGGAGCCCCAGCGCGTCGTCAACTTGTTCGCGGGGGCGGGTGGCTGGGAGCAGGGCCTGCGCGTCCTCGACGCCGGCACCGATAGGTTCGACGTCGTCGGTGTCGAGATCAACTTCGACGCCTCGGCGACGGCGGTCGCGGCCGGAGGGCGGCGGATCGTCGCCGATGTCCGGAGCCTGGACCTGGCCAACCCGGCGCTGCGCTACGTGGAAGGGCTCACGGTGAGCGCGCCCTGCCAGGTCTGGACGCCCGCCGGCCTGCGGCAGGGGCACCAGGATCACAACATCGAGCTGCTCCTCGACACGTTCACGATGGCGTGCGAGGCCACGTTCGGCCATTGGCACGACAGCGGGGAATGCGACGAGGCGGCCGACTGCGGCGTCTGCTCGGACCCCGAGTGGGACGGCTACGGCGGGTTCACGGGTCCTCTCCTGACCTACGACGAGGCGCGGTCGCTGGTGCCGCAGATGAGCGACGAGCGCATCGGGCTGATCGCCGAGACGCTGATCTGGTCGCTCACCCTCACCGCCCGGTACGACAACCTGCGCTGGCTGGCGATGGAGCAGAGCAGCGCCCTGCCGGAGATCGTGCTGGACGCCCTGCGCGACGAGCTGTACACGGCCGACTGGTGCAGTGCCGGCTACCGCGTCCTGGACGCCGCCGACACAGGCCTCGCCTCCCACCGGCGACGGGTCTACCTGGTCGCCGGGCGCCACCACTACGTCAACGTCGAGGCGATGCACCCGGCTTCGCCCATGCCGCAGCGCACGGCGGCGCAGGCGCTCGGCTGGCCCGAGGGCGTGCGCGTCAACACGCGCGGAAACAGGAAGACGTCCGGCGGCAACGAGTGGAGCGCGGACAAGGTGGCGCCGGGCATCACCAGCAAGATCCGGGGCTGGTACTGGGCCCACGACAAGGAACGGCGCTTCACGGTGCCCGAGGCGGCGCTGCTGGTCGGGATGCCCGCCGACTACCCCTGGACCGGATCGCGCAGCTCCGCCACCCAGCAGCTCGGCGACATCGTCGCCCCGACCGAGGCCGCCCGCGTGGTCGGTGCCCTGCTCAACATGCCGTGGCAGGACAAGGTCGACCACTACCTGGCTCAGATCTACGGTCCGGACAGCCTGGCCCTGGCCGCGCCCCGCGAGGCGGCGCCGACCTCCGATCGGGCAGCGGCGGCCACCGCCACCTCGCAGCAGGTCGAGACGCTGCCCGGCTTCGAGGACTGGCTCGCCGGCGCGACGCCGGCCGCCCCTCGCGGTGGCGCGGCCCGCCGCCGCTGACCGGAACACGCGCCGCGGCCCGCCAGCCGACACCCCTTTTTCCTGCCGCTCCCTCCACATCTCCTTCCCCCCAGACGACTTGAGCTCCTGGTGACCTACTCCCCCCTCCCTCGCAACCCCGCCGTCGCCGAACTGCCGATGCCCATCGCACGGGTCGACGGCCGATGGCACCTGGCCATCGGCCGCGGCAGCGTGCCGATCCACGACGTGGCGCTGGTCCGCGACCTGCAGACGCTCAGCGCGCTCCTGGCGCCCGCCCCCACCCGAACGGACGCGGGCCGGTGAGCGCGACCAGCCGCGACCTCAGCCCGCAGCTGCACGCAGAGCAGGCCACGCTCGGGTCCTGTCTCCTCGACCCCAGGCAACTCGCCCTCCTGGGACCGTGGTTGGAGCCGAGGCACTTCTACCGCCCTGCGCACGTCGCGTTCTTCGCGCTGCTGCTCGACCACCAGGCCGCCGGGCAGCGGGCGACCACCGAGGACGCCCGGCGCGACTGGGCGCTCGAAGTGATCGGCGTAGCCCGCCGGACGATCCCCGGGTTCGCCGCCAGCTACGGCCACACCCTGGTGGCCGCCTGCCCCTCCTCCGCGAACGCCGCTGCCTACGGCCGGATGGTGCTGGAGACCGCGGTGCGCCGGTCGCTGGAGGAGCACGCCCACAGGCTGCTGGCCGCCGCCGAAAGCGGTTCGGTGCAGGACACGGTCGAACTGACCGGCACACTGCACGCGGTGATCGAGCGCCTCGCCGCCGCCTGGGGGCCGATCGAGACCCGCTCCCGGCACCCCCTGCCCCAAGCCGCGCCCTCCTGCGACGGTCGCGCGGCGCAGGCCGCCCGGGACCACGAACGGATGCTGCTGTCCACGCTCATCGGCGCCGCCGGCCAGGTCGGACCGGTCGCGTCCTGGCTGACCGAGGCCGACTTCGTCGACGACGGCCACCGCGTGGTGTTCCAGGCCATGGCCGCGCTCGACCACCGCGGCGAGCCGGTCGACGAACTCACGGTGCTCTGGGAGGTCCAGCGCCGTGGCGCCCTGGCAGAGGGCACGATCGGCGTCGCACAGGTCCGCGACCTGCTCGATCCGGTCCCCGGCGACCCGGCGTACTGGGCCGAGCAGGTGCTGCACTGCTCGCTGCTGCGGGCCTCGGCGACCTCCGCCGGCATCGTCCGGGTGATGGCCCTGGACGCCTCCGTCGGCGCCGGCCGTCTGCTCGGTGCGTCCCTGCGGGCACTTGAGCCCGCCGACCGGCTGCGCGAACGCCACCGCGCCGCCACCGGCACCAGCGGCCCGACCCGCTCCGGCCGCCTGATCCTGGGAACCCGCCGCCAGGACGCCGCCACCCGCTCCTCCACGTCGGCCGACCGCCCGAACCACCCCGCGGCCGAACCCGCCCGCCCCCGCCGCTGACTGCCCGGAGAGTACGTGCCCCTGCCCGATCCGAACACCCGATCCGCCCAGCGGCTGCGCACGGCCGCCGACCGCGTCCAGGCCCTGGAGGCGGCCCTGCCCCGCGCCTGGCGTGAGGAGGGCCTGCCCGGCCTGCCCGAACTCGCCGCCCACGCCACCGCGATCCGCGACCACCACCAGCAGGTCCTCGACTCCGCCGCAGCGCTGATCTCACGCCCGCACCCCACGACCGCTGACCGGGCCGAGACCCGGGCGCTGAGCAACGCCGCCGAACACCTCGGCGCCGCCACCGCGGCCATCAGCAGGGCCGCGACCATGGCCGCCCAGCTCCACGAAGCCGACGGTCTGGGCAGCCCGCGTGCCGCCGAGACCCGCGAGCGAGCCACCCAGCACCTGAACCTGGGCCTCTCACAGGCCCGGCTCGCACTGCGCGAAACCACCGAGCAGCTGCGCCGCGACGCCGTGCTGCTCACCGGCCCGGACCCTGAACGAACCGCGCGCCGTCTCGCGGCCATCTCCCGCACCGTCGCGCCCAACGCCCGCGTCCTCGTGTCCCCCGCGAGGACGGCCGCCATGCCCCGGCAGGCTGCCGGGCGCCGCCGCTGAATCCCGGACCACCGCCATGACCAGCACCCCCGCCACCTACCGGGACGACCTCACCGCCATCGCCCGGATGCTGCGCCTGCTCGGCCGAACCACTGCCCCGGCCCCCGGCCAGGGCCAGCAACCGCCCGACCCGATCGCGATCCTGGGCCGCTCCGGCCAGGCCGCGGGCTTCATCCGGCACTGCGCGGACAACGCCCACCGCTGGCGGGAGATCGACGCATCCGGCAACCCCTCGGCCCCTGCCCTGGCCGCCGGATTCACCGCGGCGGCCCTCCACGCCGCGACGGTCAACCAGCATCTGGCCAAGGCCGCCGGCCTCGCCGTCACGCTCTCCCTGACCGAGCGCGGCGCCCCCCGCACCGCTGCCGAAGCCCGCTACAAGCGCCGCCACGCCGCCGCGGCCACCGCTCTCGCCGCCGCGGAGGCAGAAGCCGACCTCGGCCACGACCGCGTCCTTGAACTCGCCAACCGCATCGTGAGCCAGCCCGCGCCTGCGCGGCCCGAACCGGCACACGCGACTGCCGCTGCTCCTGCTGCCAGGAGCCGCCGTTGATCGCCGATCGCGCCGCGGACGTGGCGCGCTACCTGCGCGCCCTGGCCGACGACGTGTCCGCGCAGGCCGGCGCCACCGTGACGGACCTGCCGCATCCCGTCGCCCTGGCCCAGCGGCTGGAGCGCCTCGCCCTTCTCCAGAAGGACGCGGCCCTGAACGCCGGGCACTACAGCCAGGGCGCGCCGGAGCCACCGAGCGCCTCGGTGTCGGCACGGTGCATTTCGCGACCGCGGCGGCCCGGCTGGGCCTGGCCTGCGCCGTCCTCGGGGAAGTCCTGGAGGCGAGCGCCCACCTCCACCTTCCCGCCGCCGGCCTCGACGAGCCGGTCCTGCGCTCCACGATCAGCCAGGGACTGGAGAGCGTGCGCGTCACACTGACCGGCCTGGCCACCGACCTGCACCTGGTCCACGTGGCCGTCGCGCAGGGTCCTCCGTGGCCGCCGCCTTCGCCCCCGCAGGCACGGCCGGTCCCACCCGCCCGACGGACCTTCCGCCCGCCGCCGGCGACCACGAACTCCGGGCCGACGCCGCCAGGCGCCGCACCCCGAACCTCGTCGTCGTAGCACCCCCGGCGACCTCCGCCACGCCCGGACCGTCCGCCACCGTCCTGCCCTTCCACCGCACCTGACCGCCCGCCACCTCGCCGACCCCGCTCCCCGGAGGCAAACCACGCCCACCCCCGCTCCGACCGTCGACGACTACCAGCAGCGCCTGCGCCAGGTCGCCGCGCAAGCCGACGCCCTGGCCGAGAAGCTGCCCGGCGCCTACGCCGCCACCGGCCCCGGCGTCCCCGACGCCTCCGTGGTCGCCATGCACCTGGGCGCGCTCCAGTTCGTTCAGACCAGCACCCTGGCCGCTGCAGAACTGGCCTCGGCCATCCCGCTGGATCCCAAGACCACAACCCCGGCTCGCCGCACGGCGATCGCCCTCGGCCATGCCCACACCCGCGTCGTCACCGCGACCCAGCAGCTCAGCGTCCTCTTCCAGCACTCCCTGTCCGCCGATGTCTGGGCGATGCCCGAGACCCAGCCGGTGAACCCGGCCGAGTTCTACACCGCCGCTCAGCACCAACTCGCCGCCGCCGCGCGGGAGCTGCGCATCGAGGCGGACCGGCTCCCCGCCGCGGGTGCGTCGCACGTTCCCGCGCAGGCACGGCCACAGGCCGCCAGGAGCATCGGCCAGCGACTGCGCGGCGCCTTCGGCCGCCGCCCCGCCGAGCCCGCCGCCCCCACTGCCCTTCCACGCAGCTCCACCACCGCCCGCCGCTGAACCCGAGGACCCGACCTGCCGTACGTCACCCCTGTCGAGACCCAGACTCTCTGGCTGCTCGGCCTCGCCAACGACCTCCACCTCCACAGCGAGGAGTTGTTCAGGATCTACTGCCACCGCGACCCCCAGATCGAGCGCCTCACCGCAACGCTGGAGGGCCTGGGCAAGACCCAGGAGGCCCTGCTGTCGAACGCCACCGACCCCCCGTCCGCCGAGTCGGCCGCGCCGGAGGACATCGCCTGGCGGCGCTGCACCGTCGCCTACGCCTACGCCGGCCTGCTCACCGCGAAGGCGACGCTGCGTGCCCAGCCCGCCCTCGTCGCCGCCGTGCAGATGCGCCTCAACCCCGTGCCGCTCTATCACTACTCGCCCGAGCGGGGTGCGTACTTCAAGGGGCTGTCCGCCACCCGCGAGGTCCTCGACGAGGCCACGTGGAAACTCCGGGAGGTCGCCGAGCACCTGACCGGCCCGGAGCCCGACCTGCTCAAGGCCGTCACCGGCGAGTTCGCCCACAAGGCGGTGCGCAGCGCCGCCGTCTCCCAGCGCCCCACCGCACCGCAGACCGCCGCCGAGGCCGCCGGGCCCGCGGCCACGGTGGTGCTCGCGCCTGCCGCCTCGGCCCGCAGCGCCGCGTCCACCGGTAAGCGCCGGTGACCGCGCCGGGCGGCGCCTGGCCGCGGATCGGCAGTATGTGCAGCGGTTACGGCGGTCTGGACCTCGGTGTCCAGGCCGTGCTCGGCGGTGAGGTGGTGTGGCACGCCGAGGTGAACCTCTCGGCCGCCCAGATCCTCTCCCACCACTGGCCTAGAGACGCCGAATCTCGGCGACATCAACGCAGTTGACTGGTCGAGCGTCCCTCCGATCGATGTCCTGGCAGCCGGTTTCCCGTGCCAGGACCTGAGCGTGGCCGGCAAGCGCGCCGGCCTGGTGGAGGGCACCCGCTCCGGGCTGTGGCTGACCATCGCCCGTGCGATCGACGTCCTCAAGCCTCAGATGGTGGTGATCGAAAACGTCCGTGGAATCCTCTCCGCCCCTGCTGCCTCGCCAGCCGATGGCGATCTGGAATGCCCGTGGTGCGGTCTGGGAGAGGGCGGAGGTGAGCCTGCTCTGCGGGCACTCGGCGCGGTTCTCGGAGACCTGGCCGACCTCGGGATGGATGCGCGGTGGACGGTGCTACCAGCGTCCGCCGTCGGAGCACCTCACAGGCGCGAGCGCTGTTTCCTCGTCGCCTGGCCTTCCGACCCCGCGGGCGCGCGATGCCAAGGGGCCGGATGCCTGGCGGCAGGACCTGGGCCACACGGTGATGCTGCTCAAGACCCCGACGTCCAACTTGGGTGCGATCGGCGGCTCGCAGCACCCGGACAAGCGCCGCTCGGGCGGGCACGGCCCGAACCTCTCGGACGAGGTGGAGCACCTGTTGCCGACCCCGAAGGCGAGCGACGGGACGCACGGGGGACCGAACTCGCGCGGCTCCAAGGGCGACCTGACGCTGCCTGCGGCGGCGGCCCGGCTGCCCTCCGCGAGGCCCGGCGGGGCGAGCGCCCAGAAGCGCACGGCAGGGGAAACGATCCTGCGCCCGCCGATGCAGACCGCTCTGCCGATCGGGGAGAGCACCGGGACGCACTGAGCCGCTGGGGCCCGTACGCGTCGGCCATCGCCCGCTGGGAGCGCGTGACCCGTCCGGCGCCCGATCCCACCGACGCCCGCGGCCGGCTCGCCCCGGAGTTCGTCGAGTGGGTCATGGGAGTCGGGCCCGGCCACGTCACGGCCGTCCCGGGGCTTTCCCGATCCGCCCAGCTGACCGCCCTGGGCAACGGTGTCGTCCCCCAACAGGCCTCCCGAGCCTTGCAGTTGCTCGACGCCTCCGCGCTGCTCACCGCCGCCCGCTGCTGCGGGCGGCGGTGAGCCGGCCGCGCTTATACCTCAAGATCGGCCGAATACGTTCGGCCGACCGTCGCTGATTCTCGTGTCATCACCCGAGAACGAAAGGCATTCCCTTCCCGTGACCGCACCCGAGCCCGACGAGGGCGGCGAGCCGAGGACCGGCTACTCCGACGCCCAGATCGAGATCCTGTCCGCGAAGCTCGCCGCACTCGCGACGTCCTTCGACGCCCAGGCCGAGCAGTTGGCGAGCATGTCGACGGCGCTCGACCCGGAGGACGACGACCCGGCCGACGCCGCGGCGGGCGCCGAGCCGATGTTCATCGTCGCCTTCGACGATCCCGCCTACTACAAAAGAGATCGCACTGATGACCCCGTGGGTCGACGAGATCTTCACGAAGATCTACGGACCCGAGACCACGGCCTCGCGTCCCTGGTGCGTGCGGTGGCCTGAACACCCGGAAGCCGTGGCCCGCCTGCACGCCCTGTGGCTGGCCTGGCAGGCCGCCATCGACCCCGATTCTGGGGCGGCCGGCCCGTCGTCGTGGCAGCGCGACCACCTGGAACCGGCGCTGATGAAGCTGCGCTCGGCCGACGGCCCGTTCGCCGCGTGCACCAGCTCCGGCCACGTCAGCCACCGCCTCCTGGAGCACCCGGCGCTGACCGACCCCGAATCCCTCACGTCCCTCGCCCTCACCGCACCCTGATCGGAGGCATCCGTGCCCGACCTCAACCTGCCCGGCTGGCAGCCCGCGGACGACGCCTCCGCCCGTGTCCAGGCGCACTTCCTGATGGCCGAGGAAGCGTACGACCTGCTCACCGAGGCCAGCCACGAGGAACTCGGCGGCAACGACGACTTCCTGCTGTACGAGGATCTCAACGCCTACCACGAGGCCGGCCGCCCGGCCGTCGCCGCCCACCTGCACTACAACACCGACGCCCGCACGTTCACCCTCGACATCGAACGCACGCCGACCTTCTCGATGGCGACGGCCTGGCTCGTCGAACGCGGCGCCGATCAGGACATGTTCCTCCACAGCACCGGACACCCCGGCGCCCCAGCGGACGAGCGCAGCGCCAAGGCCGCCGAACGCTTCATCGACGCCAACGCCCGCTACCGGCTGGTGGAGTACGCCGTCGAGCCCGGCGAGACCTGGGCGATGCTGCGCGACACCACCGCCGCCGGCGCCGAACGCCCCTACCTGCTGCAGGTCGAGGCCGGCGACCCGGAACGCGGCTACACCCTTCGTGAGGGAAGCTTCTCGTCGCCGCAGGAGGTCCAGCAGTGGCTGGAGCAGCGGCGCACCGCCCTGCCGCCCGTGGCCGGAGCCGACGTTCCCCTGGTCTACAGCCCGCAGGCCAGCGCGGCGCGTACGCGCACCGCCGTCGCGCCCGCCATGGCCGCCGCCTCCGAGCCCGTACCGGCTGCGGCCCTGGCGGCGGCGGCCGGGCGGCGGGCCGTTCGGTGACCGACATACGGCCGGGCGTGGCCTTCAGCGCTCACCCGGAGGCCCTCGGCGACCTGCTCGCGGCACCGGCCGACGTGCGGGACCTGGCGCTGGAGTACCTTGACCGGCTGCTGCGGGCCGAGATCCGCGGTCCCCTGCTCGACCAGCAGGGCGAGCGCGACCTTCGCGGCGCCCGCAAGCTCTATCTGGACGAGGCGCTGGACTTCCGGCTCGTCTACACGGAGCAGCGGGCGCCGCACAACCCCCGTCGGCTGACCGGGATTCACCTGGTCGCCGTCGGGGAGCGCCGCGATGTCGCGGTGTACAAGACGGCGGCCCTGCGCATGCAGCAGGAACGCCAGCAGCAGTCCGCGGTCCAGGAGGTGCGGCGCGGGATGCCTGCCCGTTTCCAGGCCGCCCTCGCCTCCTCCGTCCCCCGTCCTTCCCCCGCCGCGCAGGCCGCCGCCGCCGATACCGGCGTTCCGGCCCCCGTGGTCGCCGCTCCGCCCGCAGCCCAGCGCCGCTGATCGTCCAACTCTGCCTCACCCGAACGGAGTTCTTCATGCCCGCGATCGACACCGCGACCGTGTACACCCGCGCCCAGCAGGCCGCCGAGGCCCTCGCCGCCAGCTGGGCGACCCGGGTGGTGCGCGCCGTTCCCCGAACCGGCTCCGCCCGGCCGGCCGAGGTCCTCGCCGCCGCGCCGGTGATCCCCTCCGCGACGCTCTACTGGGTCTCCTCCGTGCTGGTGGAGGCCGGTGTGCTCATCAAGGTTCCGGTCGCGGGCCGCTCCCGCTACGGTCTGGCGCTCACCGACGCCGGGCGGGCGGTGACGCCTGTCTACGACGCCGCGCTGGCCTGGGCCAAGCGTCACCCCGCCCCCGGAGCACCGGCGATGGAGGCCCCGGAGGCGATCGAGGAGGTCTTCGGGATCCTCGCGAGCCCGCTGGCCGCGCCGCTGCTCGCGGAGCTGTCCTGGCGCGAGTCGATGTCGTACCAGGAGCTGACGGCGGTGCTGCCCGCCGAGACCCACCGGCTGCTCCACCACCGCCTGGCCGTGCTCGTCCAGCGCGGCCTGGTCACCCGCACCGGCACCCGGCGCACCTACCGGTGGTCGATCAGCACCGCCGGGAACGAGATGGCGACCGTCTTCGTGGCGCTGTCCGCGTGGGCGCAGGAGCACCTGCGCGCCGGGGAGGGGGCCGCCGAGCCCGCCGTCCCGGCCGACGAGCCGGTGGTCCTGCGAGCGGAGGCCGCCGTGGGTGAGGCGGTCCAGGACGCACTGTTCGCCGCCATGGGCGAGCGGATGGACACCTCCGGTCTGCGCAGCGCCACGCTGCGCCTGGAGTTCTCCCACGCCCCGGACCGTCAGCCCGCCCCGGTGCTCGCCGCTGCCTGACCTCGCCCGCGCCGCACTACTGTCCGCCCCGATCCGAAGGCCGAACCCTGTCCACGAATCCCGCGCTCCGCCGCGTACTTCGGGCGCCCCACGTCTCCGTGATGCTCAGCGCCACCCTCGTGGGCCGGCTGCCCACCGCCATGGCACCGGTCGCTCTGCTCCTCGCCGCCCGCGCCGACCATGCCGGTACCGGCCTGGGCGCCGTGCTCGCCGCCGTGTACGCGCTGACCGGAGCGATCGGCCAGCCGCTGCTGGGCCGGGCCGTCGACCGCACCCGCCTGTCCGTCGTCGCCCTCACTGCGGCGGCCCTGGCCGGAGCGGCGTTCAACGCGCTCGCCCTGGTCGGGCCCGCCCGCAATCCCGCGCTTGCCATCGGCCTGGCGGCCGTCGCCGGTCTGGCAACGCCCCCTTTGGAGGCCGGTCTGCGGGCCATGTGGCCACGCCTGCTGGACCGGCGTGACCAGGATGCCGCGTTCGCCCTCGACAGCGCGAGCCAGCCGCTCGTGTTCGTGGCCGGACCGGTCGTCGCGACTGTCCTGTGCCAACTGGTCTCGCCCGCCGCGGCGCTGAACTTCTGCGCCGCCGCAGGTCTCGCTGGCACCGCGGTGGTCGCCACCCGTCGCCCTGCCCGAAGCCGCCAGCCCGCCGGGGAGTCCGTCCACTGGCTCGGCCCGCTGCGCTCGCACGGCCTGCTCGTCCTCCTGGGCGCCGCCACGCTGCTGGGCGTGGCCCTGGGCTCGATGAACGTCTACGCCCTCGCCCTCGCGGACAAGGCCGGCAGCGGCTGGTACGCCGGCCTGGTGCCGACCGCGCTGTCGCTGGGCAGCCTGATCGGCGGGCTGCTGTGGTGGCCCGCCAACCAGGCCCTTCAGAGCGTCGCGATCCTGTTCGCGGCCCCCTTCGCGCCGTTCCTCCTCGCCCCGTCCGGGCCGGGCGCCGTCGCCCTGGCGATCATTCCCGGTCTGTACCTCGCCCGTTGGCTCACGATGGCCTTCCAGCTCGGCGACCGGCTCGCCCCCAGCGGCACCAAGACCGAAGCCGCAGCGTGGCTGATCGCCGTCATCGGCCTCGGAAGCGCGGCCGGCACCGCCCTGGCCGGGCAGATCGCCGTCCACGGGCCCGAGACGACCGCCACCGTCCCGCTGGCGGGAGCTGTGGGTGCCGCCATCACGCTCAATCTCGGCCGCCGCCTGATCTCCTCGCCCTCCTGATCGCACCGCGCACCCGCCGCCACGCCGTCGTCCCCGCTCGAACTCCACGTCTGGATCCACTTCTTGACTTTCAGCACCGCCCACATCTCCGCGCCCGTCACGATCGTCTGGGACTGGAATGGCACCCTTCGCAACGACGTCGACGACCACCTCGCCGCGCTGAACGCGACCCTGCCGGACCTCGGCCACCCGCCGATCACCCTGGAGCGGTACCGCGCCGAACACCGCTCTCCCATCCGCTCGTTCTACGACGCCCTGCTCGGACGCACCCTGTCCGACCAGCAGTGGCACGAGGCGGACGACGCCTTCCTGGAGGTCCTGGACCGGCGCCCGGTCCGTCTCCAGTCCGGCGTACGGGAGATGCTGCTGCACCTGCGGGCGCGCGGGGTGCGCCAGAGCCTGCTCTCCCTGGCGCCGCACGAGCGCCTGGTGAAGGAGGTCAGCACGGTCGGCATCACCGGTCTGCTGATGCGTGTCGACGGCCGCCGAGGGCCCTCGGTCCCGAGCAAGGCCCCCGCACTGGCACGCCACCTCGCGGACCTCGGGCCGGACGTCGACCCGGCGCGCACCATCGTCATCGGCGACTCCGTGGACGACGCCGTCGCGGCGCTGTCGGTCGGCGCGATCCCGGTCCTGCACACCCTCGGACTCCACTCCGCCGAGCGGCTGGCCACCGCCGGAGTCCCCGTCGTCGACACGCTGGAGGACGCGGTCGTCCTGGGCCTGGCCACCATCGCCGAGCAGCGGCTGGCCACAGTATGAGTCCCACTGCCGGGCGTCCCGCCGCCACAACGATCCCCGCGGGCAACGGCTCTAAGCCCGACGCGAAGGAGGCTGTGCCCTACGCCGGCGAGGCGCTCGTCCAGCGCCGTCTCGGCGTCGGCCGGAAGGAGCTGTGGCGACGGCACCCCGACGGGATTGCGGGCGAGTTCGCTGACCTCGTCGACTTCCAGGCCGGCCGCCTCGACTCCGTCGACCGCGAACTGCGGTCCGCAGCTGCTTCTGTCGGCAAGCGGCTCGCCCAGATCGCCGAGGGCGACCACTACCGGGTGGACAGCCTCGGGACGCTCAAGTCCGAGGCGCTGGAGCTGGAAACGCTCGGAGCCCGCTACGGCCAGATGGTCGAGGTTCTGGAGTACTCCATCTCCGCCTACCAGCGCGCCGTTCCGACCACGTTGCTTGCTGACGACGCCCGACGACAGGCGGCGCGGACGGGGTCGGCAGCCGCCACCCGCACCACCTCGCCCGGCGGCAACGACCCCGACCAGCCGCACCACCCTGGAGACGCCCATCGCCACCCAACCCCTCGACGCTGACGCCGTCGTCCAGGTCAGCCCGCCCACCTCGCTTCGGGCACAGGAGAGCGCCCAGCCCCGAACCCGCTGACCACCCACCGTTTGCCCGAAGGAGTCCACATCCCCGCCGACCTCCCGCGCCCTCGCCGCCGGCCACGCACCGCCGAGGCCCGCACCGTCCAGCTCTCCGTGCGGCTGACCCCCTCCGCGATGCAGGCCATCCGCGAACGTGCCGCCACCGAGCGGCTCACCCCGGCCGGATTCGTCGCCAACGCCGCCCTGACCGCAGCGCTGGCCGCCGACCCGGTCGGGCGTCCGGACTCCGACCCGCGACGCCCGCTCGTCGAGGCCCTCGACCGGATCGCCGACGAGCTGCGGGAGGCGAGCGACACCGCACGGGCGAGCGCCGACGTGGACACCGCGGTTGCTGCACTGGCTCTGCTGCCCGCCCTCGGCGAGCGAACCCATGCGGCCCTCGACGCCGTGATGGAGGCCGCGTGATCCCCGACATCTCCACGGGCAACAGCATCCGCCCGCTGCTGACCTACCTCTACGGCCCCGGCCACCGTGAGGAGCACGAGGATCCGCACCTCGTCGCCGCCTGGAACCGTCACGGTGCTCCCGATCCGGGCCGCGATCCGGGCGCGACCGTCGGCCGCCTGGCTGCCCGCCTCGACCAGCACGCCCGGCTGCGGGAAGCCGAGTTGGGGACGATGCCCCCGAGCAGGGTGTGGCACTGCTCGCTACGCGCGGCACCGGAGGACCCACTGCTGACCGACGGCCAGTGGGCCCAGGTCGCACACCGGATCGTCCGGGCGACCGGCCTCGCGCCCAAGCGGCGCGCTGGCTGCCGCTGGGTGGCCGTGCGGCACGCCGTCCACCACATCCACATCGCTGCCGTCAGCGTCAGGCCGGACGGTTCCCGCCCGGCCATGCACCGGGACCAGGTGCGCGCCCAGGCCGAGTGCCGGGCGATCGAGGCCGAGTGGGGCTTGCGCCCCGTCGGCCAGGGTCCGCGCGCCACCACCAGCTACCCGACCACCGCCGAGATCATCAAAGCCGAGCAGCAGGGCTGGGCCGAGCCGTCCCGGGTCTGGCTCCAGCAGCGGATGCGTCGCGCGCTCGGAGAGGCCGCCACTGTGGACGACTACGCCGCGGCCCTGGTCGCCGACGGCGTCCAACTGCGCTGGCGCACCGACGATTCCGGCACGCGGATCGGATACTGCCTCGCGCGCCCCGGCGACACAGGGACCGGCGGGCAGCTGCTGTATTCGCTGCCGGCCGCCTCGACTCCGCGCTCACCCTTCCACGCTTGCGCGACCTCCTGCCCACCGAGGCAGCCCACCAGCCGGTGCCTGCCGCCTCCGGCCCGTAGTCGCCACAGCGACCAACGCTCCCCGCCGTGCACGCAGCCCGGTCCGGCTCTATGCCTCATCGCCCGCCCCAGGCCAGCACCTGAACCGAGGAACCGCCCCTACTTGCCGACCGTCGCACCACCCGCCCCGTACGTCCTCGCCTCTCCCGCTCACCTCGCCGGCCCCGGCGAGGTGGACATCGCCTACGAGCTAGCCGCCGAGTTCGGCTGGTACCGCCCGTACTACGCCCCGACCAGCACGGTCCTCATCAGCGACCAGGAGGGCCTCGCTCTCCTCCGCGAGGACCGGCAGTGGAACTTGGTGGGCCCCGACTGGCAGGTCCGCTTCTGCGACCGTGTCCCGGCGGAGGTCTCCCTGGCCATCCTTCGTGAGGCAGATGCGACGGAAGCCGCGCTCGCCCTTCCCGGGCCGCGCATCGTCGGCCATCGCGCCACCGCCGCCTTGCTGTCGGCCGGCTGGTCGGCCCACGACCGTGACGGCTACCACCTCGTCGCTGCTCCGGACCGCCGCGCTGCGCTCTCCTTCCCCTTCAACGCCCCCGATCCCACGGTCATGCTGACCGGCGCGGCCCAGAAGGGCGTGTGGACCGTGCAATTCAGCCCCACAGCGCCCGACGCCCTGCTCACCACGGCGGCCACCACCCTCCTGACACCCGTGCAGCGCCGCCCCGAACAGCTCCCCGAGCGAGCCCGGGCTCGGCTGAGCACTACGGTCCGCACCAGCAACGGCCCGGCGGACCGCCCCGGTCGATCTGCTGCCGCCTGCGCCCGCGGCTCCTCGTCCATCTCCCTGGCCGGCGGCCGGGCCGAGACCGGAACCCGGGCAGCGGCCGAACGGGCCTCCGCGGCACCACGGCCGCCGCGCCGCCGTTGACCGTCCCCGAGTCCCGCACCCCCCGAACCGACATCACGGAGAAGTCCTGACCTCGAATCCTCGCGACTCCGTTGCCAACGTCAAGGCCAGCGCTGCGACACTGCACGAAATCGCCGACCACCTCACCACAGTCCACGAGGCGGCGGCACCAGCAGAGCGCGCGGCCCAGCCGTTCGCGCCGATCCGGCACACCAACACCGGCGAGATCACCACCACCGGCTACAACGCCGCCGCCCGGCGGATCCTGCTCCAGGCCGGCTTCGAGGAGACACCTGGCTGCGCCTGCCCAGCGACGGAAACCAGCACGGACCGCACGCACGGGCCTGCTCGGCAGCCATCGAGCTGCTCGCCGCCGGCCAACCCGTGCGCCTGCACTGAGCACTCGGCCAGCCGGTGAGCGCCGACGGTACGCCCCTGCCGAGCACGCCCGTACAGACCAGAGACCAGACCTCTCAGGCCGAGGCCGTCCGCACCGCCGGCCCAGCCGGGGCCCGGGCCGCCGGGCAAACCGGCCCAGACGGACCCCGCGAGCGGGCCGACCTCGCCCCCACGGTCCCGGTGATCCTCCCGCCCCTGTACCTCCGACGGCGTCCCTGCCCGCTTGGGTGACCGGCAGGAGCGCCCGGACCGGCTCGAACTCACCAGCAACCTCGCCCCTACTCCTGGCGGCCTCCTTGCCCACCGACACCGACATCGACCCGCTGGTCGCCACCGACCGGGAGGTCACCGTCGTCACCCCGTCACCGATCGCGCTGCCGCCGCTACCGCCCGCCGCGCCCCGAACGGTTCCAGCGGCACCTCAACGTCCCCCGAGAACACCGGAGAATTCCATCACCGACGTCACCGAGCCACTCCTCGCCATTGACGAGGCCCTCCAGGTCGAGGACCTCGAAGCCCACACCGAGGAGGACAAGCGCAGGTGGTGGGAGTTCGCGTACGAGCGGAACATCGGCGTCCTGGCCGTGCAGAACACCACCAACCCGCACACACCGCTGCTGACCGACTCCTACCTCGTCGTCCACGACGGCACCATGACCTGGGACATCCCCGGCTCGGAACAGCTCGCCGGAATCCACGTCCGGCGCGACCTCGGCGCCGGAACGTTCCGGCTTGAGTACCAGCGGGCGCCGATCGTGGCGCTCGCGCAGAACTGGCTCGTCTCCCGCGGCGCCGACCTCGGCCAGGTGACACCGCACGACGAGAGGCTTCCGACCTGCGACCAGCCCAGCCGCGCACTGGAGCAGCGACTCGCCCAGGCCGGCGACAGGTACTGGATCGCAAACTCGTACACCTCCGACCTCGTCCTGGACCCCGCCCACTCCTCGGGCGGCCCGCCCAGCAGCAACGAGGACCTGGTCTACGACTTCAACACCTGGATCATCGCCGAGGACCAGCGGCCCGCGGCCGGCGAACACCCCGTCCGGGTGTTCTACGAGGACGTCGACTACCTCGGCCGCACCTACACCCTGCGGGAGGGCGGCTTCCCGGACCTCGATGCGGCCTTCGAGTGGACCCGGCGCGCTGGCGCGCCGGACAACCCCCTCCCGCCCGTCGGGGTCGAGAGCGCCCGCAGCGCCGCGGCCCGCGCCACCAGCCCCGCCGCCGCTGCCAGCCCTGCCGCGGCCGTGGCCCCGGCCCTGCCCACCACCAATGACCAGACCGTCACCCGCCCCCGCACCCGGTGACGGACCCCCAGGAGTGCCAACTCTGCCCGCACGCCAACCCGTTGGAGGATCCTCGCTTTGACCACACCCGGACCGCCCGTCAAAACGGCGCACGCCAAGCCCGGCGAACTGCGGGCCAAGGTGGCCCGAATGTTGGCCGACCGGCCGGCAGACCCACTCACCATCGGGGAGATATCCAAGGCCCTGGGCCACTCCCACGGTGCTGTCCAGCAAGCGGTCACGACCCTGGTGCGACGCGGCGAGGCCGACCAGCTCGGCGCCGGAAAGCAGTTCCGCGCGAACGGGAAGACCGCCGCAGCCGCGCAGGCCGCGGTAATCAGCCCACCAGGCACCCACTCTCCCCGCGCCCAAGCGGCCATGGCCCGCACGACCCCTCCCGCAGCGACCACGCCCAAGCAGCCCGGCCCGATCCGCCGCGCGGGCGGCCAGCTCTACCACCCCCGGGAGCTGGCCGACCTGCCCGACGTCGAGGCCTTGAATCGTCTACGCGACGCCGACGTGCCGGTGCTGCTCTACGGTCCCCCTGGAACCGGCAAGACCTCCCTGGTGGAGGCCGCCTTCCCGGACCTGATCACCGTCGCGGGAGACGGCGACACCACGGTCGGCGACCTGATCGGCGATTACACGCTGGACGACAGTGGGGGCTACGTCTGGCAGTACGGTCCGCTGGTCACCGCGATGACCGAGGGCCGCGCCCTGCTGATCGACGACGCGACCCTGATCTCGCCCAAGGTCTTGGCGTCGATGTATCCGGCGATGGACGGGCGCCGCCAGATCCAGGTCAAGGCGCACAAGGGGGAGACCGTCCAGGCCAAGCAGGGCTTTTTCGTGGTCGCGGGCCACAATCCGGGCGTGCACGGCGCCGTTCTGACGGAAGCCCTGGCGAGCCGGTTCAGCGTGCAGATCCAGGTCGGCACGGACTACGACTTGGCCTTGGCCCTGAAGATCGACGCCCGGGTGGTCCGGGTCGCCCGAAACCTCGCCCGCCAGGTCGAGCTCGGCGAACTGGGCTGGGCGCCCCAGTTGCGGGAGCTGCTCAGCTACCAGCGGACCGAGGCGGTCCTCGGCACCAAGGCCGCGCTCGGGAACCTCGTCGGGATCGCTCCTCTGGAGGACCGCGACGCCGTCGCCGCCGCCGTCAGCAAGATTGCCGGCGTCCAGCAGGTCGCGCCGCTCACCCTGGGCCGGCAGCTCTCCGCTTCGGCCGCCCAGCAGCCGCCAGGCAGCACCAGCTCCGCCCAACGGGGCCGCTCGCGATGAGCGCCCACCACCACATCCAGTCCTCCGTCACCTCGCCCGAGGACGACGCCGACCTCGCGCGCTGGGACGACGACGGCGCCCCGCCCACACAGCCACCTTCTTCCCCGACCACGTGGCTGCGCGTGGGAGCCGAACTCGGCGATCGGCTGGTCGCCCTGTCCGGCCGCCAGGACCTGCTCGTCACCTGCCGCCCCGGCACCCGCTCCGGGGCACCCGCCGCCTACTTCCCCCACCTGGCGGAGATCGAGTTCGACGCCGGTCTGTTCGCCCCCCTCCAGCCCCACGAGGTCCGTCCGCGGATCGTGGGCGACGAAGAGCACTATCCCGCTGCCTGGGGAGTGTTCGTCCACGAGGCCGCCCACGCAGCCCACTCCGTATGGGAGCCGCCCGCCGACGCAGAAGCCCGCGTCGTCAAGGCCGCCTTCCTGCTGGAGGAGAGCCGTGCCGAAGGCGCACACCTGACCAGGCGGCCCACCGACCGCAGGTACCTGCGCACCAGCGCCCGGACCCTGGTCATGCCCGACATCGCCAACCCCGACTTCCAGGGCATCGAGCAGGCCGCCGGCACGGCGGCCCTCATCCTCGGTCGCCGGGACGCCGGCATCCTGGACGCCGACGAGACCAAGGCCGTCGCCGATCTGTGCGAAACGGTCCTGGGCGCCGACCTGTTGGCCACCCTCACCGGCATCTGGACCGCGGCCCACCAGTGCGCCGACCACGACGCCACCACCATGCTCGCGCACGCCCAGGACTGGTGCGACGCCCTGGACACCGCCGCCCCTGTCCAGCCCATGCCAGAGGACCTCACCGATCTGCTGTCCGCCGCCGTGACGGTCGTCGCGGACAACATGGACGCCAACGACGCCGCCGACCTCGCTGCGGCCAACGCCGCCACCAACGCCCTGGCCGCGCGGTCCAGGGCACAGGCGCAGGACCGCGCCCAGCAGGCCGGCCAGCGACGCAAGGCCGCCGCCACCGCCAAGTCGGTCTTCAACGCCCGTGGCACCACCGTCAGCCCCGACGGCACACCGGCGCCCTACAGCAACCCGATCACTGGCACCCGCAAGCCGACCGCCGCCGAGCAGACCGCCGCCGCGCGCCTGAGCCGCGCCCTTCGCGCCGCCGCCTATCGCGAACGCACTGAGGAACGGACCACCAGCCCCACCCCGCCCGGCCGCCTCAACATGGGCCGAGCCCTCGCCCGCGACGCCCAGCGCGCCGCCGGATCGATACCCACCGCAGAACCGTTCGCCGTCACCCGCCGACGCAACTCCCCCACCCCACCGCTGCGCGTGGGCATCGCCGTTGACGTCTCCGGCTCCATGAGTGCCGCCTGCAAACCCGTCGCGTCCGCTGCCTGGATCGTGGCCCGCGCAGCGGCCCTGACCGACCCCGACTCCCGCACCGCCACCGTCGCCTACGACCATGATCTGACCGCACTCACCCGACCCACCCACCGGGCGCCAGAGCGCGTGACGACGTTCGATGCCAACGGCGGCAGCCACAACCTCGGCGACGCCATCGACGCACTCGACCACGGCCTCGACCTCAGCCGCCCCGGCGCCGGCCGCCTCCTCGTGATCGTCACCGACGCCCATTACTCCGGCGGCGAAACCGCTCAGGCCGTCACCCGCATCAAACGCCTCACCGCCGCCGGCTGCGCCGTACTCCAGCTCACCCTCACCCAGGAATCCCTCCACCTGCCAGGGACCACCCTGCTTCACCTGCCCCGGCCCTCCAGCGCCCCCGCCGCCATCGCCAAGGCCGCCACCGACGCCATCCGCAAAACGCGCTGAGACGCCGTCACACGACCACGGCGATCAGACGCAGAAGCCCCTGACCGCCGGCTGTGCCAACTTCACCAACACGAGTGGTCCACCACCGGCCAGGCTCACCGAGACTCCGCCGGGTTCGTCGAGGAAGGACACCAACCCCCAGGCCCAGCCGATCATTCGGCTGGGCCTGCATGCGTTCGCCCGCGGCAGACAACCAGCGGAAGAAGCCCGACAGAACTACGCGAAGCAGGGCACTCCAAGCAAACATGGACGACCGCCCACCCGCTGCGAGGAAGGTGCTCCCTCCTGTCCATCGTGCTCTCCGCCCCGCCCGTGCCCGGCCTCCGCCCCGGCGACGCGATCCCCCACCGAGCCTGGCTGCTCGGCGAGGGAAATCCGAACGACCTCAACGCCTTTCTGTACGAGCACGGTTGGTCCTGGGTGATCGACGCGGACGGCGGACTGCACGCCGCGTCCCCGTGCACGCGGGTGTACCTCGGCTACCAGCCGGACAACCCGAACGTCGACACCTGGATCATCGCGCTGAGTGGCACCGCCCGCCAGGACGGCTGGCGTGCCGGCTTCAACCGCCACACCCCCGTCGAGATCGTCCTCGCCGCGCTGCACGCCCTCGTCGAGCACCCGGGTCGCTGAACCCCCTTGCCTCCCCGCCGCCGTTACCTCCGCACGAAGGGGTCCTCATCTCCAACCTGCGCTTCAACCGAAACCGCCGCCGACTCCTGCACCGCATCGAGGCCGCCAAGTGGCTGACCGGCTGCGCCGCCTACGTCAGCCTCCTGCACGCCGTGATCCTCTGGCCCTCCTGCGCACTGCTCTCCGCCAGTGCCGCCCTCGGCGCCGCTCAACTTGCGGTGGTCTACCTCCTGCTGTGGTCGATGCCCCCGCTTGTCGCCGACACCTCCGCCCCACGCCTTCCCCGCCCCCGCCGACCGATCCGGTGACCCGCCGGACGTCGGGCCCCTGCGCCCGGCTGCCAGCCACGGCGCTCCCGCGTCGCGCCATCCCACCGACCTCGGAGGCGAGTTGCCCGACGACCCCGACCACCCCGGCATCGGCCTCGACCCGGCAGCTGCCAGTCGCGCCTTCGGCACCGCCTACGGCCCGCCGGACAAGGACGGCCTCCGTACGCGCTTCAGCGTCATCGGCTATCTCGCACCGGCCGATCGCTACCTGATCGTCCCGCTCGGCAACCGGATCACCGTCCGAGCTGACGGGCCCCTCCCGCCGCAGGGCCACTGCGGCTGGGTCTGCCCCAACGACCTGCACGAGCTCGTCGTCGCCCACCCGGTCCGCACCCGGAGCGGAGGCCGGACCATCTGCCACCACCACGTCGTACCCACAACGCCCCCGACCGTATGCCGCACCTGCCTGATCCGCCCGCCGCAACCGGGCTGTCGCTTCTTCCGCACCTCCCGCTACGCTCCCATCTCCGAGGAGGAGTCCTGATCTTCGTCCCTGCCACCCGCCGTCAGCTGCGCCGCTCCGCGGGGGTGCTCACTCCGGTCGTCGCGTTCTACGGGGTGACCGCCGTCGCGTGCGCGACCCTGCACCGGCCCGCTGCGACCGCCTTCGGGCTGTTCGGGCTCGCGAGCAGCGTGCTCGTTCTCTACTGGATCGCCCGAAGCCTGGACCGCGATGCGGACCGCAGGGTCCAACGATGGCTTGCCGCTCACGACGCGGCTCGGGTCGATGAGATCGCCTCCGGGACCGGTCTGCGCCCGACCACGGTGAGACTGAGTCTGGCCAGGCTCACCGTCTCAGGCGCTGTCGTCGCCCGAGCGGAGGCGGCGGTCTACCGAATCGCCGGGTGAAACCCGTGAACGCCGAAGGGCGGTGGGGGGGGGGGGGGGGGGGCGGCGCCGCCCCCCCCCCCCCCCCCCCCCCGCCCCCCCCCGCCCCCCCCCCCCCACGGCGGCGCGGGGCCGCCCGG